>CAYVUI010000009.1:0-56843 GCA_964454745.1 uncultured Pirellulales bacterium
CCCCATCCCATTGTAAAAAAAGAACTTCCAAATTATTCAGCAAGCCCTACCGTAAGGCTAAAGCCAAGCTGTTCCGCCCTTTCGAACACCAGTGCCGCCACTGCAGCGACATGGGGAGCGGCAGCCGAGGTGCCGAAGAAATTAAAGGAACCGCCAGTGTTGGTTCCGAAAAAGGTCGTGCTGGTTCCGTCGATCCCTGTGACCATCGGTGCCGATCGGATTTCATTGACATCGCTTCCGCTGGAATCAAAAAGAATCTGGACCGGCCCCACTGAAGTAAAAGTCTCCGGGGTATCCGGACTGAACCACGCAGCCGCTGCAACAGCGACTGAGCCTTCCGCTGCCGGGTGGCCGAATATCGTCGGCGAGTTCGTGTCATCGTCATCCGCAATGACAACACCGCTGTATACCGTAACCTTAAGCAGGTCCGCAGTCGAAGCCCCGCTGTTGGCCTCGATCAGTACGCCCAGTGTCGCCGGAGCCCCGTTGTTGACAACCCCCAGAAACTCCACCGGATCGGCCCCCGCGGCCTGATCAGCATCTGCTTCGAGAAGGGTAGCAATCCCGTTGCTGATCTGCAAACTGTAGTCACTTACCACTGAAGGCCCGCTGATTGAAGGGGTAGGATCCGACCAGTTTAACACGATGGAACTGTTGCCTGACGGAATCTCAACATTTAGAAATATATCGCCGTCCTCGGAGTTGTTGAGGTCAAAATTATGCACATTACCCAGCGGGTTGTAAAAGCCCTGGTATGCATTGTCGGCGTTATTGCCGGCACTGGAAAAACAGGCCACGCCAGCGGCTTTTGCATTATTATATGCCTGCGAAGCGGCACTGTCCTGGTAAACCGCAGTCGTTAAAACCGCCACGTCGTCAACAATGATATCCGCCCCTGCGGCAACGAGATTATTGATCGCAATCGCAATGGTCTGGTCCGGCGGACCCGCCCCACCATTATTAAACGCAGAGTGAAAAAGCAGCTCTGCATTCGGGGCCAGGTCGTGAATCAGCTCTGCCATGGCCCGGCCCTCGTCAATCGAGGACGGGACGAGGCTGTCGTTTAGCACCATAACCGGAGTGGTATTGCCAGTGGGATGCAGGGGATGGCCGGGGAGGTCGAAGGTGGCTACACCCGACGCTGCCCCTCCGAGGGCATCAAAGGAATCCGAAATGATCCCGATTTTGATCCCGCTGCCGCTGACACCGAGGATCGTCCGGGCATCATCGGCATTCATTACCGCATCTGCCTGGCTGGTTATGGAACCGACCCAGGTCATCGTGCAGTCATAATGCTGGTGAAGTACTGCGTATTCATCGAATGGTTGATCCCACACGCAGGTATCATCATTATGGCGCTCCAGGTTTGGATCAGGATCAAACTCATTCTCATCCAGCCAGTTCATGGTAATATCATCATGAGTGCCCAGGTCGATATCGGTATCAAAGCCGCCTTCATCCGGCCATGTCATGGTGATGTCGTTATGAGAGCCCAGGTTGACGTCAGTATCGAAATTGCCTTGCTCAGCAATAAGGGAAAATGATATTAGACACACCAACAGGCAGGCCAATATAACACATCTTTTCATACTGTATCACACCCCCGAAACAGGACATATTCAGTAGTCAATCCCTGGATTTTGAAAAGTAACACGGTTAAGAAAGGCCGCAAAACGTAGATTATCTACCTTCCAGTTATACAATATGATATGAAAACATGGATTAGTTGTCAAGGAATAATCAATCACATAGGCATAAGGCCCTGCAATGAAAGAGCTTACAGCCGAAGCGAACTACCCTGCACTTTTAAAGCTACATATCCGTCTTTCGGCGTTTGGGTTCTTCCGGGATCGTACAAAACTGCATCAGCGAGTTCACATTCGCCGTGCCCACGCAGATGCATGTATCCGACGCACCGTAATAAATTTTCAGCGTCTCGTTGTCATCTTCGAGAATCGCCCCGCAGGAAAAGACCACGTTATTGACATCGCCCACCCGCTCGAAATACTCCCGCGGCGACAAAATCGGAATCGCCGACCGGCACAGCACATTGGACGGATCCTCGTAATCGAGAATCGCCGCGCCCAGCCGGTAAATCGGACCGCTCGACGCCCCCTTGACTCCGTGATAAATAATCAGCCAGCCATGATCAATCTTGATCGGCTGGGCCGACGCCCCGATCCGCCACGAATCCCAGTGGTCATCGCGAATGGTCATCAGGATTTTCGGGTCGCCCCAGTGGATCAAATCGTGCGAATACTGCAGCCACATATTGCCCAAACCGCCCCACATCGGCCGGTCCATGCGGACATACCGCCCGGCAATCTTCTCCGGAAACAGCGTTCCATCCTTGTTCTCCGGCTCGGAGATAATCGCGATCCGCTCGATATCCACGAAATCCTTGGTCTTGGCCAGGGCCAGCATCGGCCCGTAAGGCGAAACCGCGGTGTACATGATGTAGTACGTATCGCCGATTCTCGTGATCCGCGGGTCCTCGATCCCCTTTTTCTCAAAATCGGCAAAAGGCCCCCGCCGGGCCGGGGTCATTACCGGTTCATCCTCCACCTCGAAATCGTAACCGTTCTTGCTGCGAGCCAGGGCAAACAGGGAATGCCCCGTCAAATCCTCGATACGCAGCAGCAGGATATACTCACCGTTTAGCTTCGTGCACGCGGCGTTAAACACCGTATTACACGGAAACGGGATATCTTCAATTGTAAGAAGCGGGTTCTGTTCATAACGGTGAATGACATCTCTGCTAAACGACTTGGTCATGGCGTATTCCCTGAATTAAAGTCCGTTTCGATTCGCTCAAGATTCTCCCTATTAAAAGATACAGGAGCGTTTCCGTCAAGAAAATATCCTGCCTTACACCGCCAGCGCAAGAAACATCATCAGCGCCCCTGCCGCCGCCATTGAAAAGGTAATCCGCGACCACTTGTGATATCTTGCATACCCCGGATGGTGCTCCTCCAGCTCGAAATAATACTCCTCAAGGTCAGAATCCACCTTGGGCCGCATGAAGAAAAATACCCCCATGTACGCAAAAAGCGAAAACAAAAACAGCGGAGCCCCGATTATGTACAGAAATATCTTCATAGCACAAGCATAGCCGCACTTGTTAAAACCAGCAAGAGGATTCAGGGTTTTTCGGATTGGAAGTTGATTTGTCGCCTTGAGGCGTTTAGAATCCCCGCATGGGCGAGACGGTATTGATCACCGGGGGGTGCGGCTTTCTCGGACAACACCTGGTCCGTACCATTTTTGATGCGCATCCCGATACAAAAGTGGTCCTGATGGACAAAAGGGTCATGCTGGACCAGATTACCTCGGCCATGGATCCACGTATACAAGTCCTTCCGGGCAAAGACATTACGAATTTTGGCGAGATCGTCCCCCATTTTGAAAATGTTGACTGCGTCGTCCACCTTGCCGGGCTGGTTTCGTTTTCGCTTCGGGACAAAGACGCGCTGATGAAGATCAACGCAGAGGGCACACGAAATGTGCTCCAGGCCGCCAAAGTACACGGCGTACCCAAAGTTGTGCACATCAGCTCCGTCGCGGCGCTGGGATATCGTGACGATCAGCACGATTGGGTCAACGAGGATTTTCAGTTCGACTGGGAAATCGCGGAAAAAAAGCATAAATACTACATGCTCAGCAAGCGAAAAGCGGATGATGTAGTCAGCGAATATCGCGGCAACGGCCAGAATTGCACGATCCTGTACCCGGGGCTCATGTTCGGACCCGGCGATTATTCCAACGCCCCAAAACTGATCCGCGCGATTGCAAAGGGGAATATCCCGTTTGCCATGCCTGGTGGAACCAATATCGTGGACGCAAGGGATGTCGCCCGCGGAATCCTGCTGGCGATGGCCAGCGGCATCGAAAATGCAGACATCCTGCTCTCGGGTTATAATCTGAAGTTTACCGAGGTGAACCAAATCATCGCGTCGCAACTGAACATAAGGGCACCTAAAATGATGCTCGGCATGAGTTTAAATGGATTTCTGTATCGAGCCGCCCTGCTGGCTGAAAAAATGACATCTCGAAAGCTCGAACTGACCGCGGATAACATCGATTCGGCGTTTAAGTTTCGCTATTTTGACAATACCCGTGCAAAAGAGCTGCTCGGCTGGCAGCCGGAGATAACATTTGAGCAAATGATCTCGGATACGATCGAATGGATGAGGGAAAATGGCTTGTTTGAAGGATAAAGTTGTCGTCATTACCGGTGCCAGCAGCGGCATCGGTAAGGCCGCCGCGCTGCATTTCGCGTGCGAAGGCGCAAAAGTGGTGCTGGCCGCAAGGCGAAAGGAGCGGCTTGATGAGCTGGCCGGTGTGATTACGGAAAAGTATTCCGCGCAAAGCCTTGTGGTGCAAACAGATGTAAGCGATGAGGTCCAGGTGGAAAACCTGTTCGCACAGGCGGTGGAAACATTTGGGAAAGTGGACATCCTGGTCAATAATGCCGGTCGCGGGCTAAAATCGAGGGTTGAAGAAATGCACCTGGAGGACTGGGAGGCTGTGTTCGCGGTGAATGTCCGAAGCGTATTTTTATGCAGCCGGGCGGCTTTTCGGATTATGAAACAGCAGAAAAACGGGCATATTATCACGATAAGCTCGATTGCGGGCAAATTTGCAGGGCCTAACTACGCCGCGTACTGCGCGAGCAAGCACGCGGTTACAGGGTTTATGAAGTCGCTGGCGTGGGAGGGCCGCGGGTGCGGAATTAAGTGCAATACGATCCACCCGGCGAGGGTAAGTACTGAATTTTTCGACAGTTACGACAAAAAGCCGGCGAGAAGCCAGATGCTCGGGGCTGATGATTTTGCCGATTTTATCCTCGCGACAGCCAAGCGGAATCTTCCTTTGAAACTGGGGATTTTGTGGCTTAATCTCTTCAAACGGCTGTATTATATGGTAAGATACTGATTGAATCGAAAATGTAAAGCCTTGCCTGGAAGTGCTTTATGAAATTGGCGACACAGAAATCATCCCAACGGCCATAAAAACTCCGCGTCCTGAAACATGGACTTGCGACATCCCGAACTTCTGCCATAATCGCTTCTAAAAGTGAAGTTAACATTCAGATAAAATTGCTTTAAGGCGTTAATTTGAGATCGATTATTCAATCAAATATTATTATTGCCATTTGCGGAGTCATTTTGGAGTCAGGAATTCATTTTACTGAATCTCTCTATGCCTTTAGAAAATGCTATTTATCGAAATCGGAGTACGGAAGGAGCAACTTTGTTTACCTGAATATAGTTCCAAAGCGCATTGTAGTAATGGAAGAATTCACCCTCGGATTCAACCAGGGCTCCGTAGGTAAGGTCCCTACGGGGATTTTCGGGGTGGAAGCCTTCCATTGAACACAGGATTCGCGAGGCAGTAAACATCATCGGCTGATTGTTATCTGCGGTGAGTTCCTTTCCGATTGTGACGTAGATAGGATGGCGATTCTTGCGACCGTCAAAAGGAGATTCGCTTCCATGCATATAGCCGTCATTGTTGGTGTGAAGCAGAGCGAAAGTACCGTTGGACAATTTAGTAAAAGGACACGCGCAGTTGGGATTTTTGATTTCCGGACCTTTTTGAGGGTAGTACCGGAGGGGTTGAGCATTGGTCCATGTTCGGGCGAAATCCTGGCTGACGGCGTATTCGACTCTGCCGTTACCGGTGCGAAAGACACACATGATACGATGATCGCTCAATTCGACGACCTGGGGTTCTTGAGCGAGTGTACGTTGACGTTCATTTTTCAGAGGCGATTTGATGCCATCCGGCGGAGCGGGATAAAAATGGAATGTGACTGCGGCCGGGTCAGTTTCGGTGAATATATTTCGACTGATCATGAAGACGATTTCGGAATGGATTTCGGCAAGAGGTTCAGGATCGGTTGAAATGTTCAGGGGCAAAAGGAATTGACCGTTGCTCATAATAATCGGAGGGCCCATGAGATGCCAGCCGTACCCGTCTTTGCTTTGCGATATCGTGTATCCTTTGGGTTCGGGGATCATGTATACTGATCCCGGCCCCCGGGGGCCCGTCCATGATCGTCCGTCGTCCTCGGAAAAACTGTAGGCCAATTTCCCAAACCGAATACTGGAAGGTGCGTGTCGCCGGATATGAAACTGATATATCCGGAGTTTTTGTTCGGGACCTATGGCGGCAGGAACAGGAAAAAGCTGGCCCATTTCGGCGTTATAGTCTTCCCCGGCGTCGTGGCCTCGGTAGGCGGTGACCCGTGGCTGCCACGTTTTTCCGCGGTCTTCGCTTCGCCGTGTATAGACATAAAAGGAATCATTTCCCGAGACAGACTCGCCCGGAGCAAGGAGTTTTTCCCGTGCCGTTACGCTGATCAGGAAGGTGCCCTTCTGGGTGACCGTGACAGAGTTAATGTACTGGAAGTTGCTTTGATCGTCGATGAGAGCGTAGGGTTTCAAAGCGTGGAAGTTATATTCTCCGGAAAACCCAGGCAGACAAGTGCAACACAGCAGCAGCAGCAGAATAGAACATTGAGATTTCATAATACAGGATGTCCCCTTTATTGCATTGACTCTTTCTCAAATTCAAGTTCAAGGGTTATAATTTTGTAAGGATCCGTTTTTACGATTACATGATTTTCGCTGGGATTGATCTGTTCAAGTCGTTTCTCATTGAGGTTCGTTATCCAAGCGTGTTGAAGTTTTGTCTCAAATCGTATTGCAACATCTTTCGCCTTGTCCGTTGGATTATAGAACCGCAATATATGCGTATCTCTGTCTCTTGTCTTTTTAAAGGAGGAAAGCCTGATATTTTCTGTCTCGATTTTATAGAAGCTTATCTCCCGAGGAAGAGAGCCTTTTCGCCTGGATGTTTGTATGAGCGAAAGAGGGACGGTAAACTGGTCTGCAAGTTTGGCGACATGGGCATCCTGCCAGTTGTGTTCATGGGGATAAATTGCAAAATGATATTCCTGCAGCCCCAGGCTCTGTCCGCCGTTTTCATGCGGCAGAAATGCCTGCGCACGTGGAGCGGAACAGAGAATGTTTTGTACACTTCGAAAGAGTGTCAACGCAAGGGTTCTGTTTGGATTGTTGAGAGCCTGGTATTCACTGAAGCAATTACTGATCACGGCCAGCCCACTTTTACTATCGGAAAGATCGACGAAGGACTGCATGGGCAGGGTTTGCATTTCGGGATGGAATTTGCCTTGTTCATTTCGAGGGGGTGCGACGGGTCTTTGGTCGGTAGTAAAATGACCGGCTGCGTGGGCGTATTCGGCCCGTATGCCCGTATCGAGCAGAAGGCGCATTCTGTGGTCTTTTGCGGTATTCTTTACCTGAAGTTTGACGTCGAGACAAGGGCTGTTTTTTGTTAATGTGTACCGTGTCGTGACAGTGACGTCTGTGAGTTGAGTACTCCGTTTGCTGTGGCCGCGGACACCCATATCCGGGCGATTCGCGTATGCGGGGATTTTCATGAGGATTTCGGATGCAATGGTCGCGGAAAGCGGGCCATTTTGCTCAAGCCATATTCGAGCGTTGAGCCCCTCGCTGGTAAAAATTTGGTTTTCATAGGGAGGATAATGAACCCAATAGTCGCCAACATCCCCGGTATCTTCGAGATAACAGCAGGGACCAAGGAGTGTATCTGTCGGTTTATGGAGGATTTCGACAGCACCATTTTCAAAAACGGTTGCGCGCAGGAATTCATTTTCGAGAGTTCGGTTGTCCGTTGCAATCTCATCGCCGGCACTTTCTCTTTCCCGAGGCCATCTCTGGATGTATCTTCGAAAACGGTTCGCGGGTTTGATTTGAAGCATTTTGTATCCGCCGGCGGGGACTTGTCCCGTCTGGAGATACACAAAATGCCGGTCATGCGGGAACGAATAAGAACGCAGGTTCACGTCATGGACGGGACAATTGTTTTCGCGGATGGATACGGGCTGAACAGGGAGCGCAGCACCATCGATATCGACAATTTCAAAGTCCCACACATTGTGGTCTCGTGGCGTATCGATACATACCTTAACGATTTCATCTCGTTCATAAGCACAGGGATTCACGAGTAAAAGACCTATGTCGCCAGGTTCAAAATCGGAGGTGTCAATTTTTTCAATGAGTTTTCGGCATGCATCATCGCTTATAACCCGGCTGATCTCGAGGGCCTGCTCAAGGCGATGACAGGTATCGCCGGCGGTTTTGTCCTGTGTGACTCCGTTAATGGAATCATGGGGATGAGCAAGCAGCATGTATTTGAGAGCCTGACCGAGAAAAGTGCCCTTATATTCACCGCCCATGATTTCAGAAATGACGGAGAGGGGTTCAGCTCGATGAAAAAGTTCAGACTGCACTTTTTTGTTGAGTCGTTTTATATAAGATCGGGTCATGAGAGCGTTTGCCGAAGCGCCCGAAGGAGGGCCGTCGCGCAGTTCGCCCTCAATGACCACAAGCTGAGTCCGGTCGATTTTTTCTTTGAGGATTTCGGCGTATTCAGTGAGTGTCGCCATTTTGAGCTTTTTATCTTCCAGGGTCTGGTTGGCCATGTCGATGATTTTGGTAAGCGACCTTTGGGGGGGGGCATAGTCCGCCCCGCTCATGAGTACACGGTGGTCTTTCAAAAGGGTGTCCTGGACATCCTGCCAGGCTTTTTCGAGATTCTGTTCCAGGTTTTGATCGTAAAGGTCTTCGGCGTTTTCAAACCGGAAATAGTCCTTGTAGAAATTTTCGGAATCGGCGGAGTGGAAAACCAAGCCTTTCTCGTCCCATTCCAGCTTGAAATCATCGCCGAAGTTTTTTCCATGCAACGCGGGAATGCAGACGTTGACATAGAAATTCATTCTCTTAAGTTTGCCCAGTCGGCTGGTCAGAATGCGTGTTCCATCCGGAGACTGCCACCAAAATTCGCAATCGGGAGCTCGCCGGGCAGAAATGTTTTTTCCCGTGATGACAAAATCAATATCGAAACCATCAAAAATCTGGGGGAATTGAGCCGGTTGCCCCCACCCAAACGTGGTATACGCGATGTTTAATTTCCCGCCCAGAGAGTCACAAAACCGATGTCCTTCCATAAGATTTCGTACAAGGCATTCACCGTCAATAGGAAAAAGATCAGGCAGGGTGTACCAGGGACCGATTTCGAGCTTTCCTGACTTGATGTGTTTTGAAATTCTTTCCCGCATTTGGGGGCGAATCTGAAGATAATCCTCCAGGAGTACACACTGGCCATCTGTGACAAAGCCTGCAAATTTTTTGTCATTATCGAGAATATCGAGCAACTCGTCCATAAAATCGACAAGGAGCATCCGGGTCTGCCAGATGGGGTATCTCCATTCCCTGTCCCAATGCGTGTGCGCGATTACATAACCCATCTTCTGCTGCATATCAAGTCAAACCTCCTGTTGGAAAACCCCGGGTATTTAAGAATTCTCACCAGAAATACCATTTTTGTTCAGAGCTAACCGGTGAGTATTTTCCCCGGACATCTCTGTCAGCAATCGGGGTGTCATCTTCTGCAAGCACTCTTTCGGATCGCCACTCAACTGAACCGTCGAGCCTGGCAATATTTCCGCCTGCGGGTTTGCCCCCTTTTCCTTTGTGTGGCGCCAGTGAATGCACATCGTCCCAATCGAGCCACATAAAGTTTTTATCCGCCAAAACGATCTTGTCTCCCCTGTCGGTGGGCTTATGGGGCGAATCCGGCACATTAGGCTTGGGACGTGTATTGGTCATGTTCTGCATACCGACCAGCCGAATACAACCCAGGCGCACGGCGGGCTGAGGCCATCCGGCGGAATTGGAATGGGCGAGGTCATCCGCCTGATATGTTACAGTGACGTTTTCTCCGTTCCAATTTGTCCCGGTCCAGTCGTATGTTGTTTCTGTGATATACGTTACTTTATCTTTGAGTCCTCCGGCTTTGAGTGCGGCGGGGCAGAGAAAGATTTTCGCTTCGGCACCGTACTGCTTAAAAATTTCCCATGTATCTTTAAAGAGCGATTCCGGCCAGACATTCGGGACAGACATTGTAAAATCATCGTGTGCTCCGTTTGCGGTATAAGCTGCCCCGACAAAACGCCAGGCGAAATCATTGTAATCGCTGGCGTACTGGAGTTCAACGATGATCGCCTGCCGCATCTGCGAGCCGCAGACAACACGCATGCCCATTTGCTTGGCTTTTTGCAGGGAAGGCACAAGAATACTCATCAGCAGGGCGATGATGGCGATGACAACCAGCAATTCGATGAGAGTGAATCCTTTTTTTGTTCTGTATGACATCATGATCATGCCTTCCAAAAATTATGCCTCATGCACAAATTAATCTAACCGTTTTATGAAAACCCCCAGGACCGAAATGATTATCCGGCCCTGGGGTTGTATTCATTTGACATACCTCTTACTTTCTGCGAATAAACAATCCGCCCGTTGCGATAAGCAGCATCGTCATCGGTTCAGGGACCATATCAAACTGGCGCACTTCTTCAAGCTGCTGCTGCGTCAGAACGCCTCCTGCACCCTGCTGGTCATTCCACCAGCGTACTTCGTCCATGTAACCGGTAAACGGATTGTTAACACTTCCGGTGGGATGGCCGAATGCCAAACCAAAGTAGAAACCGTCGAAACCGGCGAAAAGATCACCAACACTTTTACTATACGTTTCGGTCAGTGTAACGGCGGCATCCTTCCTTCCCGTATAAATCTTTACGTTGTCCGTCGCCGTAGTCGTATCTACCGTCATCGCCGCGAAAATCCATCGGCCGCGAGCGTCATGCTGGCCGGCTCCGCCACCAAAGTTTGTACCGGTAACATGAAATTTCGCCCAGTGGTTCAGATCGAGAATTTGGATGTCGGGAGAATATACAGCCCCACTATTGAGATTTGAACCATCCGCGTCCGTCGAATAGTACCACATGGAAAGGGTGATGGACTTGGAGTTTGACATACCCACTTCCAGCGGCGTGGTGGAAGAACCTTTCGCTCCCCAGTAGTAGGTATTGGCCGCTTGGTATTCGGTGAATTGACTGGCGTCAAGCGCCTGGCCTTTCACACCGGAATCCGGGGCGGCATTGGTTACACGAGCGTAGGGAACAGTCGTTTGCCCAACCGCCGGGGCGCGATTTCCCACCAACCACGGGGTTTCACCCGGGGCAAGTGTACCCTGGTTTTCCCAGCAAGGACTTGTCAAAACCCCGTCACCGTTCCAGGCTCCTTCAAACGGCAGGTAAACCGACGCGGTGTCAGCTACTCCCGCAAAAGCATTGATCGTAAGAGCCAACATGATTGTTACCGTCAGAGCGTACTTCATTTTTTTCTCCTCCAATAAAGTAAGTGAATAAATATTTTTTTTCATTTGAACCTTCTTCTTACCAATTCTGAATGCAATCGCTTTTCTCCGGATCGTTACATTGAATCCATTGCATAGCCATCATCGCGAAATCGGCGGTGTTGACATAGCAGTCACCGTTCAGATCCATCTCCAGTGCAAAATCGTTGGCAATCACTTTATCGCAATTGTTAATCACGGAAAGCTGGAATATTTTTTCAACGTTGGCCATGCTAAGAGCTGCCGAAGAGTCATCCGTGCTGAAGTAGATGCGAACTTCGTCGATGAAACCTACGAACGGATTTTCCACGCTTCCGGTCGGAAAGCCAAACCCAAGACCGAACCACCAGTCGGTATCGAAAATGCCCGCGATGGATTTGCTTAACACCATTCTTTCGACCAGGGCTTCGGTTTCAGAGCCGTAATAGATCTTAACGTTGTCTGTTGTCGTGGTTGTGTCGACCGTGATCGCACAGAATATCCAGCGATTTTGTGCATCAAAAGCAAAAGCGTCACTGGAATCAAAGCCCGTATTTCCGATCTGGAACTGGGCCCAGTGGTCTTTGTCGAGTACCTGGATTTGCGGGCTGTAAAAAACGAAGTTATTGTTGTCGCTGTTCGTATTGTAATACCAGAACGCGACCGTCATGGCCTTGGTTCCCAGAACGGCATTTTCCAGCGGGGTCGTCGTAGAACTTTTTGCCCCCCACCAGTGCACGTTGCCAGGCTGACTTGGGGTAAAATGCGACGTGTCCGCGGCTTGACCTACGATCCCCCCACCGGAACCGGTTACGGTTATCAAAGGCGTTGTTTCCGCAGGGCCTCGATGAAATTCAAGCACAGACCAGGGCCGTTCACCGGGTACGGTTATCCCCTTATTTTCCCACGGGACAGAATTATAGCCGCTATCAATTCCTTCAAAATTCAGGTAGATGTCCGCGTCGCCGGGATCGAAATTATTCGGGTCCAGTGCGAAAGAAGTTTCCGTGAAACACAGAAATAACGTACATATTGAAAAAAGTAATACGTATTTGAAATTCATTGTAATGCCCTCCAGCATATAAAATTTTTTTGATTACCAGTTGGGTACACAATCAATGTCCTCGGGGTCGTTGCAGTCCTGCCACTGTATTGCGGCCAGTGCGAAATCCTCGAAATCAACTGAACAGTCACCGTTGAGGTCACCCGGAAGAGTGTATCCGCCCTGCTGCACTTTTTCACACGTGTCGATGGTAACCGATTCGAAGACCTTCTGGATGTTGTCCATCGTCAGGGCTCCAGTGTCGTCCTCATGACTCAGATAAATCCGGACTTCATCAATGTACCCTATAAACGGGTTGTTGATACTTCCCGTGGGAAATCCGAAACCAAGACCGAACCACCAGTCACCACTGAACAGCCCCAGAAGGTTCTGGCTTTTGGTCTGATACAAGGTAAGCGGTTTCGTGGGCGAGCCGCCATAGTACTTGATGTTATCCGTTGTGGATGTCGTATCGATGGTGATCGCACAGAAGGTCCACTGATTCCGAGCATCATAAGTGCTGGGAGCAACGTTTTCATATTGACCCGCGATGTTTATTTTGGACCAGTGGTCCTTGTCGAGAATGTAAGCCTGAGGGCTGTAGAAGACCATGTTGTTCAAATCCCACTGCGTTGCATACCACCACAGGGTGATGGTCATGGATTTTGTCCCTACGACCGCCTCTTCCAGCGGCGTGGTTGTCGTTCCTTTGGCTCCCCACCAGTGCACATTTCCCGGTTGGGCCAGGGAGAAGTGGCTGGTATCCGCAGCTTGACCGACGATTCCGCCATCCGGCCCGGTGACCGTAATCAACGGGATGGTATTCGGATCGCCACGGTGATATTCCAGCACCGGCCATGGCCTTTCCCCCGGAACGAGAGTTCCCTTGTTTTCCCAGGGTTCTGAATCATATCCCGTATCCACGCCCTCAAAAGGCAGATAGATATGGGCGTCAGAAACGCGGAAATCATTCGGGTCCAGCCCAAACGCAGCGGTTGACAAAGCCGCGCAGCATAAAATAATCAAAATCTTTCCAATTGTTTTCATCGCTTCTTACCTCCAAAAAGTATTTCAATACAAATGAATACAAGACTCTTTTCATTTTCAAAAAGATATAATCACATTTCTACAGATGTCTATTCAGTTCAAAAAGAGCTATGTTTTCGGGCATCTTGCCGTGGATTTCCTTTTGATCAGATCGACGGGAAGGATTTCACGGACAGGTACGATCTGGGAATCTTTTCGTTTGCTTAAGATTTTGGAAAGAAGAATCTCGGCAGCCATTTTTCCCATTCTTTCCGGATCCTGCCGCACAGTAGTCATCTGTGGGGTAATATATCTTCCAACGGGAAAATCCCCAAACCCTGCGACCGACAACTGGCTTGGGATTTTTATATCCAGAGATTTGGCAGACGTGATAATATCAGCAGCGACAAGGTCATTGTTGGCGCAAATGGCGGTAATGTTTTTTTCACGGATGAATTCATCCAATAACTCGCTTAAAAGGGAGTTTGGTTCATTCTCACCGTCGAGAATGAACATATCCAGTGGAAACCTTTCCTTTTTAATGAGAAAGTCCCGATAGCCTTCGTATCGGCGTTTTGTTGTAGAGAGATGTTCGCTTGAGGGAGTAGCAACATATGCAATTCTCTCATGACCGAGACTGAGGAGATGTTCCGTGATTTTCTCCGCCCCGCCAATATCGTCACTCCCGACAAAACTCATACTTGGCTGGGGGATTTCACGGTCGATCACAACGACCGGCGTGCCGTGCTCAAGGACGGTGGAAAGATAATTGTAATCTTCCGCGGAATTGGAGGGAAAAACAATAAGTCCCTCACAGCGACGGTCCACAATGCTCCGAAGGAAACGGTCGTGATCTCGAAGCTCCCGAGACCATTGCAATGTAAGAAAATCAAAACCGGCTGGATAGAGTATTTGCTGAATGCCGGAAAAAACTTCCCAGGAAAAATAGTTGCTTGCGACGTCTGTGATGAAGCCGACAATATGGGTCCTTCCGGTCCGCAAAGCTCTTACTCCGGCATTGGGCCTGTAATTGTACTTTTTTACCACTTTGAGGATGTTGTCCCTGGTTTTTGGAGAAACTTTTCCTGCATCTTTCTTGTTGACGACTCTTGAGACGGTCATCGCGGAAACGTCACAAATTTTCGCAATTTCGTTGATGGTAATCATTTCCCTACATCCGCGAAAGCAAACAGGACTATAGTTATTGTTAACATTTTAAATTTTAATGAGTAAAACAATGCAAGTCAACATAAAAATATAAATTACATAACTACATAATATATAAATACTTATATCATTTTATGGCTTATTTCCAGAACACATTTCACAAAAAGGTTAATATTAAACCTGTGTCTTCAGACAGCCCCTCGACTTCTCAATCAAGAGATTGCTGCCTATAAAAATACAGTTCAGGGTCCAGAAAAAGCCTTTTGTCCGCAAAATAAATACTGTTTGAGATATACAGGCCGGCAGGATTACTCTTGCCCCAAATGGCCTGTCTTGTCTTTATGTTGACCGCATTGGGAAAGGTCGAATATTTCCTGCCGGACGGCAAGCACAAAACTTTAACCTCCACTAAAATGTCAAAATAGCCTTAATTTAACTTAAAAACCGCTTTTCCTCTTATCGTGACCATAATTAAATCAGATTCACTTGATTGAAAACCGAATTGACATAGGGTTCTATCGCTTTTTCATCATTGAATTTTCGTAAAATACTGATCAGTTGCAAGATTCTTCTTGCATGCCTTCAGGAAAAAGGTTAACATTAAACTTATGGATAGAAAAAATATGTTTTTCTGCGAAATCCTGCTATTCTATATGCTATGAAAACTGTTTAGGATTTTTCCGATGCTTGTTCATACAGTTTTTTAAGGGTAAGCGAAAGATGAAAAAAGACGTTTTTACTCCCTGGTGGTTGATTTTGATCATCTTTGTTTGTCCTCTATGGGCCCGGGGAGATTTTAACGAGGACGGATTAATCGATGAACTTGATTTTGCCTGGCTTGCGGCTGAATGGACTGTTTGTAACGATCCTTTGGGGGGCAATTGTGGGTCCCCCGTGACCGCTTTTGAGCATCCCAGAGCCGATTTAACCGCGGATTGCGCTGTGAATTCAGAGGATTACGCGGCACTGGCGCGGGTCTGGCTCAAAGAGAATACCGGGGCTGGAGTTGAAGGTTTTCCACTGCCTGAGATTTACTTTCCGTTTGAAGGACCCGATGCAGGGATTGATTCTCTGTGCTGGAAGAACTTTGGAACGGCAGGATATGGCGAATCGCCATGCTGTTTGGGCAGCGGAGGAAGCCATATTCCCACCGTAAGTCTAAATCCGGCAGTAAAGGGCCGCAGCTTCGATGGCAGCGAGATGGTGTCTCAAACGGCTGAGAATACCTATACATGGGGAGAGACGGGAATCAATACCGAATTGGAAAATGCATTGATCAACGCCGAGTCCTTCACAATTACGATGTGGATCCGGGGCAACAACCCTTATTCGACACTTTCACGACTCTTAAAAACATCTGGCCTGGATCTCCTGCACAGTGACACGCACATTTCGCTTCGAGTCGATACCGCCACGGCAGGGGCACAATGGTATTCATCTACCAATGTATTTGATTGTGAGGATCGCTGGTTGTTTATCGCTATTACCTATGACGGCAATACGTCAGAAAATCAATTGAAATTTTATTATGGAGATTTGTCCACAGCCGTACAGCCCGATACGGTTCATAATGCCAATCACGGAGCGATCGATCCAGACGGATATGGAGCAATGGTTACTGTAGGGAACATCGGCTCTGCGGGCAGCCGTCCATTTCGAGGATGGATTGATGAGCTGCGAATCTGGACCTCCCATGACAGCCAGGATTCAGCAGTATTGGATTTACCCATGCTCGAAGAAGTCCGCAGCTATGATCTAAACGGTTTGCAGGTGATTTACCCTGAGGTTGTAGAAAACGCGAATGTTTATCTTCCGTTTGAAGGGGAAGATAACGGCCTGGGCAGTGATTGCTGGAAAAACCAGGGAATTACGGCCACCGGGGAAGGGGCTCAGTTTACTGGCGCTCGGAGCGGTCCCCTTGCGACCGTAACCCCAAGCGGACTCAAGGGCCAGGCAATGGACACATCCTTTTTTACCCCGAATCAATCCGCAAATGTGTATTACTGGGGGCTCAAGGGCAGTGGCGAAACAGCACTGGAACAGGCTTTGAACGGCTCGCAGACAATGACGATTTCAGGCTGGTTTTACTCCACGGCCTCTACGAATACCAACGGAGTGGTAATGTATTCTACTCCCCTGGTGTTGATACATAAGGACCACTGGGCAACATTCAAGACAGAATCTTCGCCGTGGTTTAACACATCAAGTGGCTCTATGGAGGCGCGGGGGGTATGGCGGTTTTTTGCGGTTACTCTTGACGCAACGAAAGCCAGTGAAAACGTGACGCTTTATACGGGCTCAGAAGGTTCTTCCGTCGCGATGGAGCAGAAATACAGTTACGATTTCGGGCCTGACGGGATCGCTGGTGACATGTTCTTTGGTTTGGGGTTTGGGTACCCCACCGGCAGCGTGGACAATCCTTTCGTAGGGTATCTTGATGAAGTCCGAATTTGGAATGACAGTCAAGGTGATTCGGGTTTGTTAAGCCTGGATGAACTTGAACAGGTTCGATTGTATGATACAGGGCAGCAGATTACCGAGCCCCTTTCTTATTTAAAGCTGCATATCCCGGAGGATATTAAGGATCTGCCCACGCTGGATTCACAGAAATATACAGTCTGGGAACCGAGCGGCTGGGAAGATTATACGTATGTTCATAATGCGATTGTAAGTTACTGGAAAGGACGACTATACGTCTCCTGGCATTCGAACAAACGAGGAGAATGGTCTCCGAAATCCAAGGGGCTGGTCGCATCGGCTCCGATTGATGATCTTACGAACTGGACCGAGCCGGTGGACCTTGGAGCAATGGACGAGGAAACGTTTTTGATTTACATGCGGAACCGTTTCAGTCTTGGATACAGTAAGGAATATATCGTGACGACGATCCCGCGGCTGATGCACGCGACGGAGAATCGCCTGTATGTATGGATCAGCGGTTACGTAATTCCTGAGCAAGAGGCGCTGCTGGAGGAGATCCAGCCGTATTCTCTTCCTGGAGTAAAGAGTGTGGGACGCATTTTCTATACGGAAGATCCTGCGGGACAAATCTGGCATGAAGTACCGCTGACTCAGATGGACGATTACGAACATCAGCAGGGTATGGAAATTCGACATTACGGAAGCAATCATCATTTTGCACGGCTGCGGGACGGCCGGCTGATGAGTGCGCACATGGTTGGGCCGGCGTTTACCAGCGATCCGAGCGGGCTGACAAACTGGAATTTCAGATCGGTGGATATGGGCGGTCTTCCTTCGTGGCATGAGCCTGCCGCTTACGAAGGGCCGGATGGAGCCCTGCACTGGATCTTGCGGAAATATGACCATATTTCTCACTCGTACAGTCTCGACGATGGAGAGACGTGGTCTGTGGTTGAGACACAGCCGGATTTCCCGGATAATCCGGGCAATAAGGAATTCGGGACATTTCCAAACGGATGGGCTTGGTATGTAGGCAACCCGGTTCCGTTTTCCCCGCGGACAAACCTGGTGCTGGGGATCAGTGAGGACGGATGGAACTTCAATAAAAATTACCTGGTTCGCTGGGAACCCTGGCGGCAGTTATACCCGCATGAAGCCAAGGGGCATCAGCCCGGATATGAATATCCATGCGCCCAATATCTTTGCGGAAAAATGTATATTGTGTACTCGCATGTGAGAGATTTTGTAGAGCTAATCGTTGTCGATGTTTCGGATATTCTCGGTGAATAAGGCTCAGAAAATGAATAAAATGAAAAAAGGAAATTATTCCCATGTTTTAACGATTTCACTGATTGCGTTGCTGGCTTTTGCGTTCGTCAGTGAAGCGAACGAAATCTCACTCATCCCGCCGGACGAGATTTTAACTCTTCCAAAGCTTCCTTCCGACCGGATAAGTGTTTACGAACCCGCAGGTGACTGGGAACTGACGTTTCATCATAATCCGCTGATCATAAAATGGAATGGCGATTTATTTGTTGCCTGGCATGCTTCGTCTAAAAGCGAGCGGACCCGGCCGGTTTATGGGCGCATTGCAAAATCTTCTGATAATGGCACGACATGGGGCACCCCCTCTGATTTTGCACAGGCTGGAAACGGGGCGTATGAAACTTACATGAAAAACCGATATGGAATCGCGGCGGGCGCGGCTGTCACAGTCAACACCATGCCGTGGTGTTTTCATGAATATGACGGTAAGCTATACATATTTTCGAAGGCATGGCTGGAAGTGGGGTCAACAAATTATTGGCGGGGAAGGGTGCATTACACCGAGAACGGAATCGACTGGGTTGAAATTGACGGGCCGACCCTGGATAGCTACTCGAACTTGAATATCCGTGTTCACTGGAGCAATCACGAGTTTGTCACGCTAAACAACGGAAAGCTCATTGCCGCGTCCTATGAATCAAGTTACCGGGCTCCGACGACGATGGATACGAGCGGGCTTTCGGGGTGGACCGGCGGCAACATCTCTATTTCTGAGGCATTGGCCGATCCCGGGGCGTGGCAGGGCGCGGACGGGACGATCCATTACGTTGGAGGTCGCCTTAGAAAGTACCGACATGCATACAGTACCGACAACGGCGCAAACTGGACGACGATGACCGAGCAATCAGAATTTCCGTATAACGGCGGAGAATCTTTTGGAAGTCTGCCTGACGGGAGAATCCGATACCTGGGAACGCCGATGTCGTATTCACAGCAGAGTCCGCTGGTTTTGGCGATCAGTGACGATGGGTGGAATTTCACCGATATGTATATCATACGCGATGAGATATTCGAACAGAAATACCCGTGGCCTTACAAGGGATTTCGCCCCGGGTTTGAATATCCACACGGAATCGTGGACGGACAAACGCTTTATGTGGTTTACAGTGTTTGCCGAGACCGCATCGAGCTTAGCCGGGTAGATATCAGTTCTTTGCTTGAGTGACGATGAGCCGTTTATAACACGCGTGGAAACCGAAGGAACCCATAGATAAAGGAGAAAACATGGGCTGCATCCGTTTGTGCACACTGATTCTTTTGATTCATTTGGTGAGCGTATTCGCGGAAAGTGAAAAACCAAAAACGTCATCCGAAAAAACAGATAAAGAGACAAAGGAGATCAAACTTGTCCTTCCGGAGAACATTCTCAATTTACCGAGGGCGACCTCCGTTCGATATAAAGTATGGGAGCCCACAGGCTGGGAGGATTTTACCTATCTGCACAATACGATCGTGAGCTATTGCAACGGAAGGATTTACGTTGCCTGGCATGCGACCAAACGAGGTGAACATTCACGGGTATATATTGATAAGGTAGCTTCTGCCCCTTTGGACGATCTGAACAACTGGACTGAACCGGTGATCTGTTCAATACCCAATAACGATGTATTTCTTGACTATATGCATAAGCGTTTCCAATGGCCAAAGGAAGTCCCCTATAAAATCAATAACGTCCCCCGGGCACTGCATACGGTCGGAGACCGGATTTATATGTTCGTAACCGCAATGGCGTGGCCTGATTTTGATTCCATGACGACGGATCGTCAGCCGTTTTTGTCGAACAAGGCACATTCCGAGGGGCGTGTCTTCTATTGCGATGACCCCGGGGGACTGGACTGGAAGGAAATGCCTCCGGAAAAGGTCGAAAACCTCGAAAAGAATCACGGATTTGTGATTCGCGATTACGTGACGAATCATCATTTCATTCCCTTAAGCGACGGGCGAATCATGGCTGCGCACATGCACGGAGCCCCAATCACAAAAGATCAGACGGGTCTGACCGGATGGAACAAACCCGATCAGCCGGTGCCCATCCCACGATGGCATGAACCGGCGGCCTATGAAGGACCCGACGGTGTACTCCACTGGGTGATTCGAAGCGGAACGTACCCGGATATTGAATATGTCATGCATGCGTACAGCGAAGATCGGGGCGAAACGTGGACAAAACTTAAATACCAGTATGGATTCACCGACAATCCTGGCAACAAGGAATTCGGGATGTTCCCCAACGGCTGGGTGTGGTGTGTTTCCAACCCGATGCCGTTTTCACCGCGAACGCACCTGGTTCTTAGCATCAGCAGGGATGGCTGGACATTTAATAATAATTATCTCGTTCGCTGGGAACCCTGGAAACAGATTTATCCCGCCCAGGCGAAGGGGCATCAACCGGGCTATGAATACCCCAGTGCATGCTATCACGGAGGCAAGCTGTATATTACCTATTCTCATTTACGAGACTTTGTGGAATTAGCCGTAGTGGATGTTTCGCAGATACTCAAGCCATAAATGGAGGAAAGAATTTATGCGATATTTTCTTTTGACTTTTGTTGCCTTTCTTCTTGCCACTGGATGCGGTTTTTCAGAGCAGAAGGAAATTACCCTGCCCCTGCCGGATCCGATCACGTCCGCACCGAAACTTCCGAGTATACGTGTCACCATTTACGCGCCGGATGGATGGGACCAAATGACCTTTCACGACAAACCTACGATTACCGAGTGGAAAGACCAATTGTTTGTGGCATGGACTGCGGCAAAGAGAAGTGAAAAAAGCAGACCGACTCACGGGTTTATTTCTTACAGTTCAGACAAAGGGCACACCTGGTCGAAACCCGAGGAAACCGCGAAGAACGGCAATCGGGCGTATGTGCAATATATGAGAAAGAAATTTCCGATTCCCCCTCAGGCCCAACTGATCGTATGTGTCCGGCCAGTGGGTTTCCATGAAATTGACGGAGATTTATATTTCTTTCAGAAAGCCTGGGTTCAATATGAAAAGCCGGACGGACGAGTGGAATCATTTAGTTCGGGACGGTTGTTCAAGACATCCAACGGCAAACAATGGGTTGAGATTTCCCCCACCGAGCTCGACAAAAAGGTGGATGAGACAATCCGGCGGCACTGGATGGCACATCGATTTGTGAAACTGGATAACGGGAACCTGTTGGCGCCGACCATCAGCAATCAAATGCGAGCCCCGTTCACCAAAGACCTGGATGGGTTAACCGGATGGGAGGGAACGCATATTCCGATGGAGCAGAAAATTGTAGACCCCTTTGCCTGGCAGGGACCGGACGGAATCGTTCACTTTGTCGCGGGCCGTTTGAGCAGGACTTGGCACGCATATTCCAAAGATAACGGGAAAACCTGGACCCCACTGATGCGACAGTCCCAATTTACAGACAACAACGGAGGGCTGATTTTCGGCAAGCTTCCCGATGGGAGTATTTTCTATGTAGGTACTCCACTGGAATACAGCCAACGATGTCCACTGCTGTTTGCCCGCAGCAAAGACGGCTGGAATTTTGGACAGCTTTGCCAAATTCGGTGGGAACCGTTTTATCGAAAATATCCCTGGCCTTACAAAGGATATCGTCCGGGCTATGAGTTTCCCGATGCCATATACGCAAATGACAGGCTCTATGTGGTTTACGCCTTGTGCCGGGATGAAATCGAACTTAGTATTGTAGACGTCCGGAACATGCTTGACTGAATCCAAAAAGCTATCGAGTTGAATATTCGTAGAATTCGTTTCAAAATAGTAAACCCTATAAAGCAAATCCCCGAATAAGGAGTGGTCGTGCAGCATCTGAACCTCATCGATTATATTGTGATTATCGGTTATCTCGGCATTCTGATTGGTCTGGGTATTTATCTGAAGAAAAAAGCGGCGGCATCGCTTGAAGATTATTTTCTCGGCGGGCGGTCGCTCCCCTGGTGGGCGCTGGGAATTTCCGGGATGGCTTCATTTCTCGACGCAGCGGGAACGATGCTCATCGTTTCGTTCTTATTTATCATGGGCCCCAAGGGTTTATATGTGGAATTTCGCGGCGGAGCCGTCCTGGCCCTGGCGATTATGATGCTGTGGACCGGGAAATGGTGCCGCCGTTCAGGATGTATCACCGGGGCCGAATGGATGCGTTTTCGTTTTGGTGACGGTCCGGGTGGTCAGTTTGCCCGCACCGTATCCGCATTTGCACGTCTGATTGGAACGATAGGCATGCTTGGATTACTAATAAAAGGGTCGGGCATTTTCCTGGCCCTGTTTCTTCCTTGGGAACCCTGGATATGTGCGTTGGTTTTGGTTATTCTCGCAACGCTCTATACGATGCTTAGCGGGTTTTACGGTGTGGTCTTTACTGATATTTTTCAGTCATTTATTATTGTGATCGCCGTAATCGGAATTACGGTTCTGGCGATGACCAAAGTTACGGACGTTGGTTCGCTCAGTGACCTCGCAGAAAATATTACCGGAAATTCCAACTGGTCCTCTTCACGATTGCAATGGAAGACGGAAACTCCCGCAGGATATGAAGCGTATAGTGCAATCGGAATGTTTGTCCTGTTTTATATTGTCAAGCAGTTGTTTCACGGCTCCGCCGGAGGAGACGATCCAAAGTTTTTTGGTGCACGCAATGACCGTGAATGCGGAATGCTCACCCTGACATGGATTACCACCATGATGGTTCGATGGCCGATGATTATGGGGTTTGCCGTCCTGGGGATTTTCCTGGTAGCAGATCTATTTCCCAATCCCGAGGTTTTGAGCCAGGCCTCAGAATTGATTCAGCAGCACGCCGGGCCAGTGACCAAGGTGCAATGGGACAGTACCCTCGCTTCAGTCATGCACCATCCTGAGCAGTACGCGGATGCGTTATCAGGAGGGTTGCAGGGGCTTTTGGGCGAAAACTGGCAGATGAAACTTCACCTGGTCAGCTACGAAGGAACGGCGAATCCGGAGAAAATCCTACCTGCTGTAATCCTTTTTAATATACCGCGCGGCTTGCGGGGCATGCTGATTGTAGCCCTTCTGGCAGCGACGATGTCTACTTTTGATTCGTATCTTAATATGGCCACAGGGTTTTTTACACGAGACCTGTACCAGCGTTATATTCGACCCACTGCCAAAAATAAGGAGCTGATCTTTGCTTCCTACGCGTGTGGAGCGGCAATTGTCTTCTTTGCGTTTCTCTTTGCATACACGGTAGAAAGCATCAATGATATCTGGGGATGGTTGATGATGGGCCTCGGTGCCGGACTGCTCATTCCCCGATTCATACGTTTCTACTGGTGGCGATTTAATGGCGGCGGTTTTGCGATCGGTATGCTTGCCGGGGTAATCAGTGCTGTCATTCAACGGATTTTCTGGCCGGGCCTCGACGAAAGGTTGCAGTTTTTAATTCTTGCCACGGTCGGACTCACCGGGGCGATCGTCGGGACCTTGATGACCGCGCCAACCAAGCCGGAAATCCTCGAAAAGTTTTACCTTCAGACGAGACCTTTCGGTTTCTGGGGGCCACTGAAAAAGAAACTCCCTCTTGAAGCACAAAAAGCAATCAACCGGGAACATTTTTACGATATTATATCCCTTCCCTTTGTCGGAACATGGCAAGTCACATTATTTTTGCTGCCGATGCAGCTGGTCATCAAAGATTACAAATCACTTGCAATAACCCTCGTCATCTTCCTGTTTTCAATGATAGGAATGTACTTCTTCTGGTATCGAAATTTGCCTAAAGACAATTTTCACGTCCCAGGCTTGGCTGATGAAACTATCAATGCATAAAAGGATATAACAATGACATACTCTACCCAGGCAGCGAACCCGTTTGCTTTAATCGATGATCTGACCGATTTTCAGTATATTAACTCCGTTACGGTTACCCAAAAAGGAACGTTTTTAATCAGTGTAACTTCTCGGGCGGGTTCGCTGCAGGATCATCTGCACAGCAGTGACACGGTTTCATTTCATACCTATACGCGGCGAAGTGTCGATCGCTGCAAGAGCTGGCAGGGTCGTGTACTTGCATATGACGGTTCGGACCAGGGGCCAAAATGGAGCAGTGAAATGGGACAGCTTTTACCCGTCCCCGCACCACTGGGTCCCGAGAGGCTCATGCGAATCTATCAGTTTCATATTCGCCGAAATGTAGAAGAAAGTGTACGGTTCGGTAGCATTGTCTTTACGTACTCCGAGGATGACGGCCGCAGCTGGCATGGGCCAAAGGGGCCCGGTACGGTTTACGAGGTTCCCACTCCCTCCGGTTATGCGATTAGCGAAATGGCCGTCCCGTGGGGTTGGCATCTGATGGCACCAGGCTGTATTCTTTCCACGGGTGAATGGATTCTGCCTATTAATGTATCGACGGACCCGGCACCTTTGGGCGAAATTCAGTCCGAAGTTATTTTCCTGGTTAGTAAAAACATCCTCACGGAACCGGATCCCACAAAGATCAAATTTGAGTTTTTCCCAAAACCTCCCCGGGGGATCCAATCACCTATCGAGAATGAACCCAATCGGAGCCTGGCCCAGGAACCGCAACTGGTTGAGCTTAGCGATGGCTGTCTGCTGTGTGTATTTCGAACCGGTAACGGCAGAATTGAATATACCGTAAGCAGGGATCACGGCAGAACCTGGAGTGATGGGAAAATTCTGAGATACTGGCCTGAGAACGGTCCCATTGTGATGAACCCGAATTGTGCCTGCCCTTTCACCAAACTCACCGATGGGCGCTATGCGCTGCTGCACTGCAACAATGACGGTACGATGCGGGGGAGCAAAGATCCATATGATTCGAGAAAGAATCGAAACCCGATTTATATTTCTATCGGCCGCGAGATCAGTCATTCCAGCGGTCAGCCGATGATGTTCACGGCACCAAAACTTTTATGTTCAATCGAAGGGTACCATCCCGAAAATCCAAGACGCGACTTGACCTACGGAGCTTTTCTTGAAAGTGCGGGGGAGTATTTTCACTTTTATAATGCTCTTTGGAATTTTATCCAGGTCAATAAAATCGATCCGCTGCTTTTAGAATTTCCCTGCTGAAAAGAGAATAATAATATCTTGATATGACAATTTGCAGGAAACCAATTTAGTATCGACAATTTTTCGATTGCACTCCGATGCACTGGATAGATGTGTGTATAAACTCTATTCGTCAGATTAGAAATAGATTGTCCGAAAAGTCTTTGAGTCACAGCCGTTGAAACACCATTCTGTCCGGCTTCGAGAGCACAAACATATCAGGGAGCTGCCCATTGATAGCGTTGCTTGGCGGACTGTAGAGCCACACCCATAGCTCGCGGTTCCGGATGAACAGATCCTATAAATCATTAACTCTCTTGATATACCTGGCCATCATCGAGTACGTTCACAACTTCGGTACGCAATCTTTGAACCAGCTTTGTAATATCCATGATCGAACCAATGAAAAACCATATGGTAATTGGAATACTGACAATATAAAATGAGATCGAATAGTACTTCCAGAAGGTCATCCAGGATGCCGCCGATATCTCATGGGTTCGGCTGTAAATCAACGCCCCAAAAACCATTATAATGCAAAATACGGTAAATACACCGACGAAGAGCACAAATTTGTCTGATTCTCTAAGACGATTGAAGATCCCTTTAAAAGTCCTGGTTGACGCCGGTTGAGTCTGATCGCGACTTAACAAAGATTCCAAATCGAAATCCTCATTGCGGAACAGCAACGAAAGAGCCACGTATACAACCACAGCCAACAAACTCGCGACCACCGACAAAAACATCCCGTTGACAAATTCCGGCCACCAGTCATTCTTTGCAAAGATCTGCAAAATTATGATCCCCAGGATCGAAAGCCCTGAGCCGGTAATCATCGCAGCCCAGGCGGCTTTCGTGGTTCCTTTTTTCCAATAGAGCCCGCCAAGAATGACAGCGCCGGCGCCGCCCGTATAGATCGAACCGGTAATCGCAAAATACATCCAGATGTATTCGGTCGGTTTCCAGAGTATACTGAAAAAATATACAAAGACAGCAACACCTACGGTAGACCACCGCAGCAGTTTGAGCCTTTTTTCAGCAGACAGCGGTTTTTGAATTCGCGGACCAATGATATCCTGTGCGAATACCCCCGCCCAACTGAGAAAATATGTATCGAGCGTGCTAATCGCCGCGCAGATAATGCCCGCAACAAAAAGCCCCTTGGCTGCCGGAGGGAGAATTACCGACAAAAACATCGGAACGGTCATTTCAGTGCGAACCACTTCATTGGAAATCGATTGCACCCGGGCAAGGATCTCCTGTGCCTGGCTGGAAAACTCGGGCAATTTCATAAAGGCCAGACATGCGACTGCTGAGAACAGCAAACCAATGTTTGACCCGTATCGAATATAACTGAGAATCCACATAAGCTTGGCTTCTTTGGCGTCGCTGGCGGATTGGGATTTTACGGTATTGGGTGCCCAGCTCAGGACGTTATAGAAGCCGCGGAGAGTGAACATAACAACATACCAGAGACCAAACGCATTCGCAGAGGTAGGCATAAACGGATCCAAAAGTGCCTTAGGGGTTTCATAGGTTTGCAGCGCCCGGGAAATATCATCCCAGTTGATAACTCGATATGTCACAAATCCTACCACCAGGAACATGAACATGATGACGGACCACTGGATAAAATCGGTAAAAATCAACGAAATCTGCCCGCCCATAAAAACCAGTGACAGCGCCACAGCCACAAGAATCCCTGTGACAACCGGAATCGTAGGCATTGTCAGGCCCAGGAATGAAAATTCAAGAGGCATTTCGGTAAAATAGACAATAAACCTTCCGGTTACAATCGGGAAAATACCCATATTCAAAACACCGCTGACAAAACAAAGTAAACCGCAGAATTTCCGAAGTTCCTTACTGTATCGCCGTTCAAGGAGTTCATTAATAGTCATCACTTTTGTTTGGCGCAGACGATAGACTCCCCATCCTGTGACTGCGATTGTCAGGTTCAAAAGGATTGTTATGATCACCACCCACCAGGCAACCGGACCGCCCACATAAGCAGCCTGGAGAAAAGCAATCAGGGAGATGGCTCCCAGTGCGGCCGCTTCTCCGGCAGTCGCACCGAGATATCGACCGCATCCGCGCCCCGCTACGAGCCAGTCCGCTGTGCCCCTGATCCATTTTTTCACATAGACGCCAATCGCAACGGTCACACTGAGAAACACGATGACAATCAACCACGCGGTCAGACTCATTGAAACGGTCCTTTCTGTCTCTGGATTCTGTACAAGATCAATCCATATAGCGGTCTAAGAGTTCGAGCAATTCTTTTCGTGCATTGCGATAACTTTCCGGGTCTTTTTGGTAATCCACGGGAGTACGTATAATCTCACCGGCCAACCGCTGAGCCTGGGGCTTATCTATCCGGGCCAACTGTTCCAATAGCGTGTAATCAACCAATCCTTCCCGGAAAGCGAGCATGCGCATTGAACCGCGAAGCCCAGTGGGGCCGGGATAGTACATCCAGTCGTCTCCCGGCGGATGTCCGGGATTCGTTATACCGCCCGGAAGCGGACCAATCGAACTTTTATAGGGATCCGCCTGGCGGTAATTATTCGCCGCCCAGAATAAATACCCATCGGCATTCAGCACCCAGCACAACCATGGATACAGACGCGAACAGGTCAGCGGATCATCCAGGTGCCGATTCGGATACGGCGGATAGGGGCTGGCGCAATGATAGAACCACACGCCTTTGCCCTGCTGCCTCCGCTCAACAGCAAGCTGTTGATACGATTCCCGGAACAATGCCATGTTAAATACCTGGATGTCAATATACGGGGAATAATCCCTTGTGCCGCAGGCTTCCTTGGTGGGGATATCCGGCATGTATTCCTTGGTCAGCTCGTACGCCTTGATATAGTTTTTCATATCGGTCGGCTCGTCGCAAACCGCCTGGACGTAATTTTCTTCCCACCCTTTCTCTTTGATATGCCGATACAGATGCGTATAGAACACCGCCATAAAATCAAACCATTCATCCAGCGGTGAATCCGTTGTAAACAGTGTCACCATCCGGTTGGTCTTTGAATCCAGGGCTTTGACATTGAGCGCCGATACTTTATGACCGCCGAATGTACATTCTCCCTCAAATTGAGTGAATCCCGCCCGTTTAAAGGTCTCGATCCACTTATCGAACATTGTAAAATCAAAATCATACGATCCGTCCGGTTTCCGAATCGTCTGGATAAACGGAATCGTCTCATCGCGATAGTTCATCAGCGCAACCGAAATCGAATTCTGCCCGTACTCATGCAGCGTTCGGGCCGAATTTTCAATGAGCTGCCAGTGGTCATCACTCCATAGCGAAGGTTGGGGCCCGGTTGTCAGATTCACCGGATCCGCCTTGAACCAGTATACATTATTGAGCGCAGGGTCCGGGGGCATCACAAATTCATGTACCCGAAAAGAAAACGGCGCCGTGATCTTTTGATCCGGAGTGTGCAAAGTCAGTTTGGAATTGTACAGACCTGGTTTTGTTCCGGAAGGAATATCTACTTCCACGAGCACTGCCTTATACATTACCTCATGCATCGAATTTTCACGCAGGTCAAACGTATTCGTTTCAACGAGAACCTCGGCAATCTGGAATGGCGCTTCGCGAATGAGATGTTCCATCCAGATCTCAGGCGGACGAGAAGAAATCGTCGTTCGAATGCCCCCGTTGGTATTGGCCTCGATGGGAACATGCAGAACATGATAAGTCTTCGCTTTTGCATCCAGTCTTTGGCCGGTTGTCGATTCTAAGGGTGAAACCTCGATGCGTGCGCTGATCTTTTCTTTCTCCCGGCTCATTGCCGCAAAAAGAAAGCATGCTTTGGCCCCTGAAGGAATACTTTGAGGACAGGCATCCAGGAGAGGCTGCGGGGGACGATCGGAAAACACTCGACCAAGCAGGTCTACCGGATGAAGATTGAGTGAATCATGCCAATACTTTCTTTCAATTTCCCAGATTTGGTTTTGCTTCTTCCGTTTGGTTTGTTCTTTTTGCAGTGCCACCTGTTCGATTCGCTTTCGTCCAAGGTCTTCTCGGCGGATCTCTTCAATTTGTACCTGGGATAATGCCGCAGAACCATCTTTGCCACTGACATAAATCCGGAGATTATCCAATTGTCCATTGAATGCCCTGGCCCCGTTTTTATCATAAGCCCCGATTACAAGCCCAGAAACGGGTGTACGCGCAAGAAGCCCTGCCGCGGCAAAGCCCTGTTGGTCCCCGGTCCACATCTGGTCAGGATTCTGCTGGGCCTGCCCGGAATCGGCCGGAGCATAAACGACTTGACGAACATCATACTTTGGATAGCCGTGATAGAATGCGGCATTGGGGCCCTCTTTGGTTCCGTCATAGGTAAAGGCAAAGTAAACCCACCGCTGGTCGGGGGAGATATCCTGGATACCGATCCAGTCGCTCCAGATTTGCTTTCGCCGCTGGTCATCACCTTCCATGACCAGCCCGATCCGCCCCCATCTGCCAAACTCAATTCGGAAATGACCCGGACAATGAAGCAAAACCGGCAGTGGTTTCCCCACATCATCAAAGCTGACCTTGCGTTTCATCCAGCCTGTAATTGTAAGGGAATGTATCCCAGAAAGTTTTTCCAGAATGTCGGCATCCTGAATCAGAACCGGCTTCGAACCGCTTCCCATGGTCATATCCAGCGCAGCCGTTTGATTAAGACCCTTGCCCAAACCAAAGCCTTGGATTTCTTCAAAATCCAGGGCAATCACCGGAGAATCGCCATAGACATTACACAAAAATAGACAGAAAAATAAGCATGTGATTTGTACAAAATGTTTCATACCCGGATTCCTTTCTTTTTTGATATACATAAATCGGTCAGCCCGCGAACATAGGCCTGAATATTTTCCAGCGGTGCTCCAGCCATGACAGCGTTGCCTGCGCCATAGATGATCCCCCCTTCCGGGCGGTAAAAGATTTGCGCATGCCTTTGAATTTCCTGGTAAATCCGATCCGGGGGTTGGAACGGGATCAGATTCTGAACATCCATCCCGGCCCAGAAGGCGATCCGGCCGCCATAGGTTTGCATGGTCTGCTCGGGATCCATACACCCGACTTGTATCGGGTGCAGTACATCCACACCGGCTTCGATCAGATCCTCCAGTATCTCAAATACGTTTCCGCAAGTATGCAGCCAGAAATCAAGGCCGTTCTCATGCAGAATCTCCGCCAGGGCCGCATAATAGGGCTTATATACCGTACGAAAAACATCCGGGGCCATAAACAGGCTCGTTTGCATCCCCAGGTCGTCCCCGGCCCAGACGCCGTGACCGCCGCTTTGCACGGTATGTTTTGCCCAAGTCCTGTAGAAATCCAGCAGCGCATCCATCACAATTTTCAGCTCAGCCCTGTGGTCATAAAAATCATACAAAAGATTTTCCGTCCCCCGCAGGTAACACAAACGCTGGTGAAAATAATGACCCCAGTTGACCAGGATGTACCTTTGGGGATTCAGAGCTGCCGCTTTTTCTACTGGCTCAAAAGTGTCAATGCGACCGGCATCAGGAAAATCCCGAAGAAACAGTTCCAGTTCGCTGTGCCAATCATTAATAATCGGACAGTTGTCTATCGCTCCACTGCCTCGACGCTTCCAGCCCCGATACGCCCAGCAGTAATTCGGATCATCCGCGACCGGGCTGTGATCATAATGAATCCCAACATGAACCGCCAGAACATCGTCAGGGTATTCCTCCATCAGTCTCTCAAATTCACCCTCGTAATCATCGAGGGTTTCCTGGTTATGCCAGAGCATTTCACACAACGGCGGCCTGGCCGGCGACTCAAAACGGATCGCCTTGCGTACCTCCTGTGCGTCTAAAAGTTTATAGCTCATCATTTACTCACGTTCTAAACAGATATTGGATAACGAGCCGCCGTTTCATACATCGCCAGGATATTTTCAATCGGCGCGTCCACCTGGATATACGTATGCCCCGGACCGAAGACATACCCCCCGTTAGGGCCCAGGATGTCAATCAGTCGCCGGGTTTCTTCTCGAACCTCATCAACCGATGCCTTGCAGAGAATGTGCTGAAGATCCATCCCGCCGTAAAAACAGAGATCCTTTCCGAAATCCTGTTTCAGAGCTGCGGGCTCCATCCCCTGGGCACGAACCTGAATCGGTTCGAGCATGTCCACACCGGTATCGATAATCATCGGCAGCAGCGGACGAACTGCCCCGCAGCAATGGAGCAGAAACTTTTTACCATGACGGTGAACCCTTTCGACAACCCTTGTAAGATACGGAACCACAAAACGGCGGAAATCAGCCGGGCTAAACAGCGGAGAAGACTGCGAACAATAATCATCGGCCATATAGATAATATCGATCCCCTCCCCATATTCACGAAGCAGAACATCCAGGTAAAACAGAATTCGATCGCTGATCTTCTCAATCAGTTTCTCAGCATATTGGGGATTCAGCGCAAAATCCATCATCAGGTTTTCCAGCCCCCGGACATCGGTGGCGATAAAGTAGGCCCCGTGTGTAAAAACGCCAATCACCGCCCTGTCGCCGTTTTCTGCCGCCTGAGAGGGAAAATGTCCAAATGTCAGCGCGTCATCGCCCGGCAGGGGCCAATGATCGATATCCGCAAGCATATCTCGTCCAGCCAGGGGATTGAAAGCAAGTTCGTCATACACCCCCCCGGAGTACCGGGCCTGCCGGTATCGGCATCCCCAGATATCCTGTTTCTCTCCGGTTTGGGCATCAACGATCCAGGGCATAAATCCCTCGGGCAGGATCATCCATGTGTCACAGTGAATCTGATCAAAAAGCGCACGTTTCGAATCCGTGTGAAAATGCCTGTATAAAAGGTCATACACCTCCGGCTGCGCATCAAATGTAATCGGGGTCCGATCCGCGGATTGGTGACGGATGGCCCGATTCACTCGCTGTTTGGATGTATAGGTATTCTTCATATTCACATCATATTATCTATGAATAGCCGGCCAACGTTCGAGAGATCGAAATGTCCCCGGACTTATTTTGTCAACGATTTCAGCAGATCAAATCTCCCCTTGTGATAGTCCATTGAATCTGTACTGTACGTCACAGGATCAACCGCAATGCTGTGGGCGATCTCCTGTGCTCTTTGGGGATTTTTATCTCTAAGCATCGAGAGCAGCGTATGATCGACCAGGCCTTCACGAAACGCAATCATTCGCATGGAACCGCGAAGTCCGTCGGGCCCCGGGTAATACATCCAGTTATCTCCCGGTCCATGTCCCGGGTTCTGAGAACCGCCGGGCAGCGGCCCTATCGATGTTTTATAAGGATCCGCCCCGCGATACACATTGCATGCCCACCAAAGGTATCCCTGAGCATTCCCAAGGAATCCAAGCCACGGATAAAGCCTCGAAGACGTCAGCGGATCGTCCAGATGACGATTTGGATACGGTGGATACGGACTGGCACAATGGTAGAACCATGACTCCAGTCCCTGTTGCTTTCGCTGTGCTGCAAGCTGCTGAGCATCCGCACGGAGAAGGTGGATATCAAAGACCATGATATCGACCAAAGGTGAAAACTCGGGCTTGGTTTTGATCGCGTCGATCGTTTTTATGCCGGGCATATATTTTCGCGTCAGCTCTGACAGAGACCGGTATTTTTCCGGGTCGGAAGGCTCGTCATACTGCTGCTGGATATAATTATCCTCCCAGCCGTTTTTTGTTAGATGTCGGTACATCGCCTCGTAAAAAACAGGGATAAACTCAAGCCATTTCTCTTTGTCATAATTTGCGGGGAACAGGATCTCAGGTTCCTTTCGGCCGGCATGCCAGAGATAAATCCCCCTGTACCGCCCATGATCCACGGCACTGGCCCCGGAGGTCGGCAGCCAGAGAATGTGAGCCCCGGCAATTCTTTTGAAACCCTTTTGCAGGGCAAGACGGAAATAACGGTCGAACAGTGTGAAGTCAAAATCATAATTGCCATCCGGCTTTCGAAGAGTTCGAATAGGGGCATACCGGCCATGGTCGAGCAGAGGGATGTTGATCACGTCCTGACCGAAGTCCCGAATTGTCTGCATGGAACCGGCAAGCATCTCCCAGTGCTTTTCACTCCACCACTCGAACGGTTCCCGGTAAATCAGGTTGTCCGGTTCGGGCCAAAACCAGTGATAATTCTGCAGCGCGAAATACTCCGGCAACTTCACATCATACACCGCGAATCGAAAATCCTCCGTTTGGCTCCTTGAACCCGAGGAGAGAGTGACTCTCCCTTTGTATATCCCCGGATGGGCATCCGCGGGAACCTGGATATCAAGCAGAATCGAATGATAACTTTGCGACTGGTGGTCATTTTCTCGCAGCACAATGTCATGTGCAGGGATCAGGACTTCCGCCGCCCGAAACGGTGCGCGCGCGATTTGATACTCCCTCCAGCGTTCGGGAGGCCGGGAGGTCAAACTGGTTCGAATCCCCCCGTTGTTATTCGACTCGACAGGAACATGCCCCACATGGTACACACTCATTTTTGCATCAAGGGGCCTCCCCGAAGAATGGGTCATACGACCGACCTCAATCTTCCAGGAACCCGTTATCGTGGAAGACGCCGCGAACTGAAGCGGAATTCTCTGGCCGGCCGGTACGGCAATCGCAGTCGATTCTTCCAAAGGTTCGGGCGGCACGCTGTACAAAACGCGATCGGTCACCGGGACCGCGTGGAGATTTATCGCATCATTCCAGAAGCGGTTCCGCAGTGAACTTTTCTTCTGTTGTTGACGCTGTTGTTCGGCAGTTTCGCGGCGCTGAATATCCTCAATCCAGCCACTGCCCAGGTTTTTACGGCGAACGTTCTCAACCTGAAATTCACTCAATGCCATATTCACACGGGGATTCGAAGAGGCATAGATGCTGACATGATCAATCATTCCCTTCAAAATTCCATTTCCCTTGCGGTCATAAGAACCGAGAATCAGTTCGATCTGATCCGATACCGACACCGCCTCTGCGGAAAGGGAAGCGACCCGGTCGGTATGAATCGGGTAACGTTCCGTCCCAAGATAGACAGCGGCGTTATTTTGCATTTTGCTACTGTCAAAGGTCACCGCAAAGAAGACCCAGCGGTCACCGGGATTGAGATGGTTGGAACCAAACCAGCTCGACCAGATTTGCGTAAGCTTCTTCTCGGGGCCGGTATACGCCCGACATGCCAGGCGGCCCCACTTATCCAGGAAGAGGTGAAACCGTCCCGGACAGTTCATTATATACTGGTTCGCAGTCCCGTAGCTGGGATCACTGAAATCATTTTCCCGCCGGATCCACCCGGTAATGGTAAACGAGACCGCACCGTTTAGCTTCTTCACACCGCGATGCTCAAGGACCGCCGGCCCGGCCTGTGTGCGGTCGCGGGTTCTCCACAAGTCTGCACAGTCGGAACCGGCAATCCCCGCCGAGAATACCTGGCGCAATTGCCCGAGCGACCCTTTCGAACCGCCGGGAAACTGTGCCCCGGGCGCAGTACCGTCAAAATCGATTTGAATCAGCGGTTCAGGAAAAGAACCTTCCGCTTTTTGTAAAACCAGTTTTGTGAAACGCTCAGGAACATGGAAAGAAGGAGCGGATGCCATTGTCGGGTTCAGTGACAGATAATGCCTGTGGTCTTTTTTTTGCTCTGCATCCCCCGTACAGCGGTAAAAATTGGCTCGAAATTCTTTTCCCGGCGCAACCGGACCTGAGGAAATCGACGCCATTGGAATCTTAAACTGGCAGGTCCACCGGTTTTGTTTCTTTTCGATATTGACCCGGACATCCCACCCGCTGGTGTAATCCGTAAAAAAAGATTTTTCTTTGGGCAGATTTTTGTCATGGCGGATATCAATCCTCTGGCCCAGCGGAGAAGCGACAAACTCATAGTATTTCCGGATGTCCGGATTGTCCCCGATAAACATTTCCACCACATCATAATTCCAGATCCCATAACAGTCGCCGTGCATATCCGGGACAATCTCCGGTGCCGTAGAAAGGGCATCGTACCCGGCAACAAACAGGACATAGAGATAATTTTCAGTCCAGACCGACTTGACCTGCGTATGCCACAAATCCTCTACCGGCTCACCCTGCCAGTTCTTCGATATTGAAGAGACCGCAAGCGATTGATTCCATGGATACGAATCGATCCGTTCGGACAGCAGGAAATCATTCTCAATATATACCGACTCCACCGGCATCGCGAATATCGAGGCACTCCATAAAATGCCCGTAAAAAGATAACAGAAGATGAACGTTTGGAAAGAATCCGTTTTCCCGATTTTCATTGTGTCCCTCTTTGACATCCTTCGTTATAATTCCAGATGTTTGCCCAGCAGGAAGAATTTCCTGTCTGGATACCACAGTGTCCGCTTACCCTTAAAGTAAGTCATGCTTGGATACGTTGCAATCTCATTGCTGGCCTTGGGGCTGACAAGCACCCCTTGATTATCCATCAATTCCATCGGAGGGTCAAAGCAAATCGGCTGATGGGATCCAGGGCGAAAATGACCAATCGCATGATACAACGGCCTGCGGTTGGTAAACACGCTCATCCCCCCGGGAATGGACTTGCCCTCCCGGACCAGGTCGGCGTAATAACTGTTGTTATAAAATAAGAGCAGATACCGGTCGTCTTCCAGTGGATAAATCGGGCAGCAGGTCAGCGGATTTTTCAGTTCCTCACCCTGATCACGGTCTCGCAGAATCTCCGCCGGTCGCCAGTGAACCCCGTCATCCTCGGACACACTGTACCCGATCCGCCCAAGAGCGGTACGGAATACAACAAACAATCGCCCATCCGGCAAAAGAACCACCGAAGGCTCGGAACAATGCGTATCGGGCAAAGACACACTGTCACCCGTAAGCGAAAGCCAGGTTATCTCAAGGTCGTCAACTTCCGGACCGTCATCGATGTTGTCAAAACGCAAAAACCGACAGCAGCCTGAAGGGTACCCCTCTCCGCAGAACGTATAACCAACAATCTGACGTCCCCGGCTGTCGCGAATCGGAAGCTGCCAGACGATAATGGACCCATTCTGTGTAGAAACATCCCTCGGATTCGTAAAACAGTCCGGGAACCGAATGGAGGCTTTTTTCTCCCATGTCAACCCGTTATCATCGGAAATATGACAACCCAGCACTCCGCTCGAACCTCCCAGCCGACCGGCAGGGCTTTCACAATAGAAACAGTAAATCCGCCCCGTCTTTGACGCCACCACCGGAAATCCCCAGCTCGCCTGGGTTTCTTTCGTTCCCTTTCGGGTTCCGTAAATCCAAGTGGGTTTAGACCAGTGAATTCCGTCTTCACTTCGCGCGGTAACGATATGATTGTCACCCGACGGCTCCATTGAACCCTGCGTCCAGATCGCAATCAGTTCCTCACTGCACGGCGCGTTACACACGAGAAAATGCTCATTATCCCCATCATTGTGATCAGGGCCTTCCGCGGGAATGTATACCACCGAATCAGGATTTGTTCGTTTGTATTCCCGGTCGATATACCCGATCTCAATGGCCTGAATTGCGTCATCAGGATTTTTAGCAAACATCTGAGTATCGATATCATCGCCTAACATAAACCCGCTCTTGACCCAGCCGTCCGTAAAAGGATTTCCATTTCGGTCGCACAATCCAGCATAAAAGCCAGCCCCGGGGTGATACACAAGCTTGACCATCACCAGGTTCCAGCCGTGACGCATCCGGATATCAACGATATCCGTTTTGGAAGTACATTCGGATTTTTGAAAAAGTTCCTGCCCGTTCTGGAGAATTTTATAACAATCGGGATATTCTGTAATGAGCAGATAGGAGTTGTCCGCCCGGCTGTAGATATATGTTGCCAGGTAAACAATTCCGGACCTGCCGGTCACATATTCTCCTAAATATACCGCAGACACCCCGCTGTCATACAACCGAAGCTGATTTTGGAACATCGTCGCATTGGCCTGTTGATCTGCGTTCAGTTTCGCTGCAGTATCTGCCCTACCGAACATATAATCTTTCCAGCCAATTGTTCCCGACTTTAAAGCCCATTGCTGATTGGGGTCGACCTGATCTTCGGGAATGATCGGACTATTGAGCCCTCCATCAAAGCAGCCCGCAGCCATCCAGCGGCGAATTGCGACGGAATCTTTGGAAAAAGTCTTCTGCGAACGAAGACTCTCCGCTCGACCAGGTCGCCTGGATAGTACTTCCTCTATATCCTGAGGGGTCATAAACTCACTTCCAACTTTCAAAAACAAACCAATGCATTAATCAACAGATTCAGTCCACATTCCCTGTTCACGCAACAGCACTGGGACCACACTTTTCGTGACATTATTATCGCTTTGATATATCCATAATTGTACAAAATTTTCATAATTGAAATCAATTTATCCCTGCCATATAATCTGGACAACCCCTTGGACAATTCAGCCATAATAAGCCGTGCTTTTATGTCCACATTTATTACTTCAAAATTCTGTAAACAACCCGGAATTATCGATGCATTTTTTTGAAGTTCATAGGATTATTTTATCCATCACGACCATTTTATTCCGATCCTCGACAAGTTTTTCAAGAGAGAATTTTTTCTGACATTCCGGACCTTGATAATAGACTATCATGTTTTCTACTCAACAGGTTCGAGACCAGAGCAGACCGTCAGGCTCGGTTCAGGGCCGAAGCGCGTCAAAACGCTTAATCAGGCCGCCATCCTGGTCCGATTTCATCCGGCTTGCTTTGACTGGATTTTCTTTCCGATATTTCGAAGGTGAACAGCCGAAGAATTTCTTAAACTGGCGACAGAAATACGAAACATCTGACATCCCTACCTCATAGGCCACACTTTTAATGGGCCGATCGCTCTGGGTTAAAAGATGCTCGGCCAGAAACAGGCGCATTTGAAGAAGCTTGTCAATGATCGTCGTGCCCGTCGCTTTCTTGTAATGGCGTGTGATTGAACGCTTGCTCTTACACACAAACCGGGCGATCATATCCAGGTTGATATCATTGGTATAATTGTCCGCGAGATATTTATTGATTAAAATCACGATCTGGTCATTGATTGAGGGCTGTTCCTCCTCGAGTGACTCACTGATCCCCTCACGTTTTAGATTCACCTGACGCGTAAAAGAGATAATCAATTCGCGCATATAACATTCAAGCATGACATTTAATCCCGGCTGACAGGCAGAGATCTCATGGATTATTTTCTCCACTAAAGGAAGACTTTGTTCCGAAGAACCGATAAAATCTTCAATCTCAAAAAGTTTGGACAAGGCCATATCAATGGGAGCAGGCCTGGATTTATGGTCATCACGGACCTTTAATTCAAACGAAATCACGTACATATACAGGTCATCATGTTCCGTTCGCCAGGAATGTTCGAAGTCCGGGGGGGTCAGGAGAAGCTGACCCGACTCAAACTGTCTGGCCCCTTTATGGGTAATGATTTCTCCAGAACCGTTACATATCATATGTGCTTCAAAATAGCTGTGCATGTGCCAGGGGCTGTTCTTGAAATTGGGCAAATGAAAATGCATATCAATGATCCGCACACTGTAATTGCCTAATGAAAAAGCCCGACAAGAATCCGGCAGCTTTCGCAAGAGTACATTTTCTAACTTAAACTGCTTTTCGGAAATTGTAGTCATAATCGCACTTATTTCCCTGCCGCTTTTTTTGGCGCATAAAGCCGCATAATTTTGGATGTCCTATATACATTTAACTGTTTCTTCAGAGTCTGTGTGCCACAAGTTATCTGATTGAAGGTTTAAATCATGCATATTTCTCTAAAAACAATGCTTTTGACAAAAATATCGCTCATTACACCTTTCCCAGTATACTAAATATCGCCCTCATCACAAAATTATTAATAAAATAATGTGGACAGATGGTTAAACTATTGAGACATCCGGGTTGAATTGTATTTTAAAAGATGAAATAATCTAACTTGTTTCAAAGAGATGAAAATTTAAAAAGGATACTGCATGACTCACCTAAAATTGGAAAAAATACCTGTCCTTGCTGCAGATTTTGATCCAGGGCCAAACCCCCTGCCACCTATCCGGCAACTTAAAAGCGTCCCCTGGCCCGTAGAGGTCGGAGATGATATACTCGTTCAGGACAGAAAATACTTTAATTACGGTTGTATCAATCCCCTTTTACCCTATCAGATACAGGACAATTACAATCGCACTCGAAGCTCGAAACTGCTGGACGCTTACATCCTTGAAAATGATTCTCTACGTGCCACTTTTTTGCCTCAATTCGGTGGGCGACTATGGTCTCTGATTTACAAACCCAAAAACCGGGAACTTCTTTATGTCAATCCAGTGATCCAGCCGTGTAATCTCGCTTATCGAGATGCCTGGCTAAGCGGAGGCATTGAATGGAATACAGGGCTGCCCGCGCACAGTCCATTTACTTCTGACAAACCGTTCTTCGCAGTGCTTCATGAAAAAAACCTGACTATCCTTCGGATGTACGAATGGGAACGCATTACCCATGCTCCCTTCCAGGTAGATTTCTTTCTCGATCCTGATCTCCCGTTGCTGAATGTACGCACAAAACTTATTAACCCACACTCAAAAGAAATTCCCGGCTACTGGTTTTCAAATATTGCTGTTCCTGAACATCCCAATCACCGGGTTCTCGCGCCGGCGGAGATGGCATATACTTTCGATTACACGCCCGACAGATATGCCGTTAAAAAGGCGCAAATTCCGATTCACAATGGAATTGATGTGTCCTACCCAACCCGGATCCCCCAGTCCAATGATTTCTTTTTCCGTCTTGACGACCATCAATGGCCCTGGATTACCTCACTGGATGAAAACGGGGGCGGCCTTATCCAGGCATCCACGAAAAAACTAATCGGAAGGAAACTGTTCGTTTGGGGGATGGGACCGGGAGGAAGACGCTGGCAGGAATTCTTATCCATCCCCGGCCACCCCTATGTGGAAATCCAGGCCGGATTCGGAAGAACCCAGGCAGAATGCCGGCCGCTGCCTCCCAATTCTCAGACCCAGTGGCTCGAAGTGTATGGATATATCGAGACGGATCCGAATGTGATCCACGGACCCGACTATCGACTGGCCTGCCGCGAAGTGGAAAATGCACTGTCCAAACTTACCAGCCTGGAACAACTCGAAATCCGTCTTCAACAGACCGAAACGATTGCACAAAAACGGCCTGAGGACATTATTCAATACGGATCAGGGTGGGGGGCACTGGAACGAATCGCCGCCGGGATAAAAGAGGATCAGGATTTTGCAGCGTCTGGAATCGTGTTTCCTGACGATTCGGTCGGTCAGGAACAGGCCCCCTGGCTGCACCTACTCGAAACCGGTAGCCTTCCCAACCAGGACCCGAACCAATTTATCTGCGGCTATCAGACTGCAGATTACTGGAAAAACCTATTGGAAACTTCTGTCGCGGAACATACATCCGCAAGCTGGAACGCAAACTATTTACTTGGAATGGCCTGTTTTGCAAACAACAATCCGTCCATGGCAGAAAAACAATTTCTTACCGCCATACAAAAAACGCTAAATTTCCTGTCCTGGCGCATGCTCGCCTGGATAGAATACGAGAGAGACAATCATTCGGGGGCCCTGGAGAATTTTAAAAATGCCTGGAATCTTGCCCCAAACCATCCCCAGCTCGCGGATGAATACATACAGATGCTTACGGACACGCACAATTATACTCAGGGCGCTGTCCTTTTGAAAAGCCTGCCGTCTGAAATACAGACCAGGCCCCGAATTCAGATTCAGGCCGCCCGAATCGCTTTTGCACTGGGTGACCTCGAACGTGCCGAAGAAATTATCAACCGCGTAGAACTGATCAACATCCGCGAATGTGAAACCACCCTTTCGGACATGTGGTTCGAAATCCAAACCCGGAAAAGAGCGCAAGAGCTGAATATCGAAGCCAACGAAAAACTTCGTAAAGAAATCAAAGCCACACTCACCCCTCCATACAATATCGACTTTCGAATGAGTTAAGGCTCTTTTCAGGGGGTGGGCAGCATACGTTAAAAGCTCAATCTCCCTGCAGCTATGAAACGATTCTACTGTAGATCGTATTTGCGAACCTCATCAATTTGCATGATATTCAAAGCGGCGGAATCATCTGTCGCAGTCCATATTCTCAGTTCATCAATATCAAAATCGAGGTAAGGATCGTTACCATTGTAAGTATATCCTCCGATGGTCAGCCTGCCGGGGGTTGCAAGCGGTGAAAGCGAGAGCGCTGTATAGGCTTTTCCACCTGAGACCGAGGAGGTCGGAGATCCATAATAATACCGGATGCTGGTAGAGTCTCTTGTTACCGCGAAGAAGACCCATTCGCCGTTGCTGTCAAAATCATCCACATGATCGGTCCAGAACCAGCCCGGAGCATCATTGATCTGTAATCTCCCGTCGGTATTCCACTTGAGGGCGGGATAGTTGCTTCCCCCCATCGCATGGAGGATATACCTTCCGCCCCCCTCCTTTGAGAGGTTGCGGGTATTCACCCAGCCGGTAAGGGTATAGGAACTGGCCCCTGCAAAAATATCTTTTGTAACAGAATCAAGATAATTCAAAGTCATGGTACTCAAACCCGTCCAGGCAGGATCTGTTGCATACAGGCAATCCCCTTTTATCCCATTCGTACTTATTTTCGGCCAGCTCAGTGCGGAAGAAGCAGCGATTGAATTGGGCTGATCATCGGGATTGGGTACATGGTTTGCCCATGCCGGGTTGGATTCACTGCCGGTTCCATAGAGGCCCGAATCATTTTCAAACGGGAAATACGCCTGAGGCTCGATGATCTCGACAGGTCCGTCCGCCTCGAGATACCGTTTTGAAACACACTGGTAATCGTAAAAATCTACGATCCCGGATTGATCCAGATCCACGGAAGAATCCAGAAGTTCCGCAAGCCAGTCGCGGGCAAACAACCACATATCCAGTATATCGACCGATCCGCTGGCGTTTACATCCGGGCTTTTCTGAGAACACAAAGCATTCACCAACGATTCGATGGCATTTCCGATCTCGATTCGTTTTGCCTCGAGGCTCTCCGGATCGTGCGTATAGGTTGTAAAGGACTGGCATACCGATGACATGTCCGCCGCGGCTTTGGCCTGGTTGATCAATGTTGAGTCAACCCCCTCGGTTTCAGCACGCTGGATCAGGCCCGTCCAGGTCCCCGGCGAACTTTCAAAACCGAGCAAATTGAGACACTCCCAGTCTTCGATGCCGTCACGCATATTTTCCAGGCGAACGGAAGACAGCGGACCATCAATGCCGGGATAAATAAGATATCCACCGCCCTTGGTGTATGTTTTGATGACATACCCGGCATCATCCCAGGCTTTATTGGGAAACCTGTCATACGCCGCGGGTGCCGCCATTTGTCCCACCCATGGATTGGGACGCCTGTAATGCGGCCATACATTAATGCCCCAATGTAAAAAACCCTCCGAACGGTAGAGCATATTCTGCCAGAAAAGCATTCGATGCTCAATCGCGGGTTCATGAATTTCAAAATTACAATATGGAGAATTCCAGCCGGTTACATACAGCCAGAACTGATTGCCCTGACCGCGCAACCTGTCCACCTCGGGCATTGTATACGTTTCGTAATTAGGAACCTTCCCTGCCCAGATATCAAGATGGCCTTCATAGGCTGGATATCTTAACGGCTCGCCGGTGGTCAGCGTGTGCAACTGGGGCCAGTAACTTTCAATTAAATCGTGCCTGTCGGTCAATTCCTGCAAAACATCCGGCATGCCCGGATGCAGTTCATCAAAGGCGTAAAAGAATGCGTTCTCCTCATAGGGACGCGGCCCATTAGAGGCATAATGAGCCCCTGCCTGGAGCATATACTGCTCGAAGACTTCTTCATATTCCGATTCAGTCAGGTCATCAAAATACTTCCACTGGCTGCTGGCTTCATCATAACCGTAAAAAGGTTCCCAGAAATGCCACCCGAGATCGCCAATGTTAAAGTTCCTTGCCCCATTGTCGAGAATGTAATCGACGTATTCATCAAAGATCGAAAAGTCGAAGAGCCATGAACCATCCGTCTTTTTGGTAACCTTGACAAATCGATCCACCGATTCGGTGCCCCAGACCAGCGACATGTCGATCGGCGAGACCCTGTATTCCAGGCAAAAATCCAGCCATTGGCGGTAAGCCGGGCTTGTCGGGTCATTCCAATCACCTCCGTAAACATTTTTCAGGATCCCGCGGAAAAGATTATAGCTGGTTTGAAGATTTTGTTTTTTGGGAATGGCAAAATCCCAGATGTGAAGGGTAATGGGAATTGTAATATTCGGCCTGTCCGGCACTTCGACTATAACCTGTCCCTGGTAGGTATCCGCATAGATCGAGGAAGGGACATCCACGGAAAGCCAGAAAATCAGCGGCTCACCGGGTGACACAGATCCGGTGGTTTCATTGAGTAGCGGATCGGGCCATGGATCGTAGTTTTCAGCACTGATACGGACCTGCCCAACCTTGCTTATCTTGATTTGTTCGGATGAGAAGATTCGATTTGATGTACCATTGAGGTCCTGAGTCGAAAGCGCAATATTGTCAACAGAATCATTAAGTGCAGACACAACGATCTGCACATTTTCATGTTCGCCCTTTGCAGCATAAAGCGTGATCGACGAATCACCGGGATTGGGGATGTCCGACGGACCGTGTATCTTCGTCATCGCGGAGACAACGGCAACTTCTACAGAGGGATCGTTTATATCCCCGGTGTAATTTGCATTTGCAATATCAAGGTCATCCTGGTCTACATCTAAATCATTGTCTACGTCTCCGTCAGGCCAGTAATACTCCTGCACCGGCCCAGCCGCAATGCTTGTGGTAATCGTGTTGATATCCTGGTCATCCACATCACCGTCCAGATCCGTATCTCCCGCAAGTGCCTCAGGCATCGTATCGTGAAGATGCAAATGCCATCTGCGGATCCTTTCAAGCTGCTCAATCGTCAAGGCTGCATCAGACGACTGCGCCTGCTGTGTATATACCGTAAATTTGTCAAGATAACCGGCGGTGCTGTCAATCCCAATGGTGGGCCCTCCTGCTCCAACCGTGATCGGCAGATGCTCGCCGCCGGTTAACTGACCGGCATCGGCGGTAACCGTACTATTAAGCTGGACGGGACTATCGATGGTCGCCTGGTAAAACATAACGTTATTTGTGGTTTTTGTGCCGTCATACGTCACGGCGAAAAAGACCCACTGGCCCGGCTGGGAATAACCGTAATTTGATAATTTGCGAATCAGGCCGGAATTATAACCTCCGCCTCCGGGAATTTGCACCACCAGCCGACCTGTATGCGGACTCGACGGCGTATAAATTTCAAATTGACCTTCCCGGTAGAATAATCTCGCATCTCCGCCAATGGGTTCACCGGGCTCTTCTCTGAACCAGCCACAAACCGTTATTGACCATACATTATCAAATTTATCCTCAATATCGGAATCATATCCCGGGGCGGGAGAACCATAACGCAACGGGCCATAGGTGTTGCCCCAGCTGCTGTTGGCCGTCTTGTCCAGGCAGTCATGACCGTCCACGCCCATATCATCGGCTACACTGCACTTGCCCATGGTATCGTTACCGATATAACTGCAGGCACTCCATATTCCCGGGGCCTGGGAATAAAACGCCGGGTTCTCCGGTTCCAGGGCCAATCCATGATTTTCAAAGTCAAGGAACATCGAGGGATACATTTCGATTCCGTCAGATATTACATCTCCCTTTGCGCAAAGGGATACTGAGAAAAGAGTAACCCATACCAAAACAAACCGTACGAACATATGCATACCTTCCTATTTAACCTATATTATATCGTACGAAAAAAAGGCGACAAATAGTATATAAAATCATGGAAGAATCAGGTAAATAACTTGTATAATATGGCCAAAAAAGGGAACAGAATGCCTCTTTACGGCCGATAAACCCCTTTTTTCTTCGTTTTAACGCCCTGACTTCGCCGATGGGAGATTGAAAGTTTTTTACCTCCGGACAACTCGACAGATTGCCCGAATTTGAGCAAACCTCGCCTATTTTCAAAAGACAAACCTTTTTTGCCTATTTTGACTTTTTGGGGAGGTGTTTTTGATAAATATTTCAACTCGAGGGATTTAAGCTTCACATATCCGTCATTGACCTCGATTATGGTCTTGTTATCGCGAATATCAATTGTTCCATATCCCGTCCCGATAGACCAGAAACAGCGAAACCTGCCGTCCTTATTCAATATCGGGGCAAATCCAAGGTGGTTTTTAACAAGATCATACCGAAATCCGCTGTAAGCAAGCAGCAATGCATAGGAAGCCATAGACCTGGCATAGTTACTGCCGCATTCGAATTCATTCCAGGGGTTCCTCTTGTATCCATCATATCGGTCTCGGATCGCTTTTACAACTGTCAATCCCTGCCGGACCATCCCCTCCCGTATCATGTGTGACGCAGCCTGGTACTCGAAGCCATTCATTGTTTCCTGTGAATAAGGGACTGGAATGACAGGTTCCTCTACGCCATCAGGCCATGTGCAAATAACAATCCCGGATTCATCGTTAAGACAAAACAAGCGGCATGGATTGACAAAGTCCCTCATCGTTTTGAAGTTGTATCTATAAATCGACCGCAGCGCTGAACGTACTTTCTTTGTATCCAGTATTTCTCCAAGCCCAGTAAGGAAAGCATGCCACTGCCCAAGCACCTGGTCCACTCCGCACCCTTGGTCAAGCTGGTACTTGATTTGTTTTTTTTCTGCATTCCAGTACAAGGGTACGGCATCAAATTCTTCCAGTATCGATTTGGTTGCCAGATTCAGTTTCTGGTGAAAATACTCCCCGTTAAACAAATGTTTTTCGGTCCAGGCTTTGCCTTTATAAAAGATATCTTGATACAGTTTTGCTTTTTCTTCTTCCCCCAGGAAGACAGCCATTTCCGCTGCAGCTTTCAAGGCGGCTAGGTAAAGGCTGTTCAGCCAGGAACTTGGGCCAAACAGCTCCATGTCGAGGGTATGATGCTGCCTGCCGGTTAGAATCCCTTTTTGATCCGGATCCCACTTGTCCGGGTTGGACGCACTCCAGGCATATTCCAGCGAAGCGGAGACGCAAGGCCAGAGTTTCTTCATCCACTCACTGTCCCCCGAGAGCTTCCATTCCCGATATACTTTGATGATTCCACCGAACTGACCGTCCGCGCAGGCCCGAAACGAAGATGCCCTTCGTCCAAGGGGCAATTGTAGCCGAAAACTCATCTTTCCATCTTTGTGAAAATTATAGCCGTATTCCGCCTCTCGCATGGACCTTTCCAGTGAAGGAAACAGAAACGGCAATGCATACGCGTAATTCCACACATGGGTGCAGCTGCCTTCACAGCAGCCGCTATCACAGTGGCAGCCTTCAAAGCCGTAAAAAACACCTTCACTGTTGACCGAGACTGTCGGGCTTTTGAGGATAGAAATATTCGCGGAAACCGCATCGATGACTTCTTCTGGAAGGGTGGACTCAAACAGGGCCTTTTGAAATGTCAGGGTATCCTGGTAAAGCCTGTCCCAGTTTTTCAGCGCATAGGCCGCACTTTTCCCGGAATCTTGAAACAGAGTTGTATAATAATTCTTCCACAGGTTTTTCGGGCTCTTTTTTTTGGGGCGATTCCAGTAATTTTCACAATTGGGATAATTCCAGGTAATTATAAATCGAACTTTTTCTTCCCGGCCAGGCTTTATTTTCAGGTGAGCTGCGAGTGTTGCATGCTTTTGATTCCAGATATTCTGCGTACTTTCGGATTCTGCAGGAGATTTTCGATTTTTCAGTCTGCCCGGTGCCGTAAATTCCTTCCAGTAATTTGTCAGATTGTCAAACCATGAGCCTCCGAACCAGTTCTCCTGGTAACTGATCTGTTCGGCGTCGGTTGCAACAGTCATGTCGCCGTAACTGACATCCATTTCAGTATATTGATCAGAGCCAAATCTTATCCACTTGACTTCTTTGGTCTTTTTGAATTTGTTAAAATTGTCCTGCTCGTGAGGATTTTTCATGGAAAGAGCTATCGAATAATCCAGCGTCTCAGAGCCGGTATTTTTAACCGAAAGCTCGAAAAAGGCACCCGGTATCGAAGAGTCCTGCACATGAAGCGGTATAAAAGGATTAAAAGCCGTGAGCGAAACCTTGCCGGGAAATTTTGTTTCCCTGAAATCCAACTTCGCGACTGGAAACTGTCCCTTGAATGTGACGTCCCGGAAGTGGGGGATTCCGGCCATTGAGCCAGTCGGCGGGCCAAAACCGAACGTTCGAAAACGGCTGCCGGAAAAGGGGCCGGAATAAGGTGGGGGGAGATCGCTTTGGATGATACGGGCATCGCGCAGCTTGCCCTTTTTTTCCGCCTTGATCGCAAAATGTGTAAACCCGTTGAAACTGCCCTTGTTCGGGCGATTAAATATCTCCCAGTCAATCAGCCTTCCATTTCCTGCCAGGCCAATGCAGCCGGTCCCGATACCACCGAGAGGGAAAGATATTTCCCTCAAATATTTACCTTTATAAATGAAATTATCCATAGCTATCTGATCTTATTCACCAGTGATCTTTATAGTCCAGCCGTCTTCAACAACCGGTAAAAATAACGGCCTCTCTGTTCCGTATGGCTTGTTCGGTTTGTGTATGCTCAGTATAAGCCGGCCGTCGAAACCCTTGAATATCATACCATGGCCGCCGGATATGTAAACCGGTTCAGGGTTATGCTTCCATGGACCGAGAATGTTTCCACTTTCAGAATACGCAGTCCCGATCGCATATTCATGTTCGTAACCAGCCGCGAAGCTCGACCAGAGCATTATCATTCTATTGTCTTTGGTGATATGTATGAACGGGCCGTCGGTTATGAAGGCATTTTCATATTGACGGGCCTTTTGCTGACTTACCCACGGTGCATCCGAGGCGTTGAAAAGCTTTACCGGTTCTGAGATTGCATTAGTTAGGTCATCAGAAAGCTGCATTGCGCAAATACTGCCATCCTCGATTTGTACCCATTCATGACAAAATATCATCCAGTTTTTTCCCTTCTCCTGATAGAATGTCCCGTCGAGACACTCCCATTGCTCAGGAGTTACCGGCCTGTCAGCAAGGGGAGTATAGGGCCCTTGGGGTGAATCTGAAACTAAAATTTGTGTCCCCCGTCTTTCTCCCGGATTGTAAAATGAGGCAAACATGTAATATTTTCCATTATAAGGATGCACTTCCGGGGCCCAGTAATTCATCTTTGACCAGAAATCTCTGTCAGGACGAAAAGCCGGGATCGGGCCTTCCCAGTTTTTTAGATCACTACTGCGGTAACAATCAAACCCCTCCCCGCTGTTCCAGCAGTCTTCATCGGTAGTCCCAAAAAGATAATATGCTCTTTCCTCTTTGACAGGCACGACAAATGGGTCCCGTATGTGAATATCTTTTGTTTTCACTGTATTGCTCATCATAGTAACCCTCGATTTAACAGAAGAGATGTTTACAATAAAGGAGCTGTCCGTCGGTAATTTTTTGGTGCGCGAACCCTGGCCGAGATAGAACCATGTTGAAGACGGCTTATGGTAAGCCGTGAATTGCTGACCGCCATTAAGACCGACCGATGTTTCATTCCCCCTGCTTATTATGGAAAGACAGTTCCAGCCTTTTGTAATTTCACCAATTTGCTGATCAAAATCTTTGTAATTCAAAGTCAATTTACCCTGGTTATGAATAACACGTACAGGATTTGCCATATCCCCCACCGAGCAAATGACATTTTTGTTATCATTTTCGGGAATAAAATCAAAAGTAACTTCAACTGCATCGCCGCGGCTTCTCTCATTGTGATCCAGGTCAAGGCCAGCGGAAATCTCACCATGAAATCGCAAAACATTTTTACCATCGAAGGTATCTATTTCAATGGTCCCGCCCTTTCCAGGCTCGGGTAAAATGACATGTTCAAAAAACGCCTCCTTTTGAGCAGGGTTCATTTCCAGCGCAGGCTCACTGGCTATTTTTTCACTATTGGCTGCCAAAGTTTTTTTAAACTCAGATGCGAATTTATTGTAAAGACTCCTGTGCTGGCGGTCGGTGAGTACCTCCGGATAGACCGTCAAATAGCGAATATGACCCACAATACCCTGGGCCTCGGGGGAATCTCCGATCATGACTTTTTCAAACTCTGGAAACGCTACTTTCGATGGCGCAAATTCGCGGCGGTCCACGCGCTTGCCATCGATATAAAAATCGATCGTGCCTTCTTTTCTGTTAACCGTAATCCCCAGGTATGTCCACCGGTGAAAACGCATCCAATTATGGTCAGGCCTGAAATTACCATTGATCCCAGGCAAAGTAAGGTCGGCTCGTCCTCCGCTTACAGACCATTTGCAAATGGATTGGCCCTTGTTGCTGCGCAAATCAAAGAAAACGCCCTGAACGGTATTTCGAAACCATACACCTGCACTAAAGCCCTCTTTCCCGGTGAAGGAATCGGGTTTCACATCGACGTGCTGATCACCTCGAAAATAAATTGAATTATCATTAACAATTGGCCTTGCGGAGTCAGGGTAATGCAGTGACCGCGGGAAAATATAATACTTATCCTGATCGGGCAAGGGGTTGATATGAGCGATTTTAATACCCATAAATCCGATTCCCTGGGTATAACTAATGTGCAGGGTGTCGTCTTTCCGCCACATGTGTGGGTAACTTACAATCGGCTCGTGTCCGGTAAATTGTATCCCCGCCATGAAATCGCATCCTCCGCCCCGGGTAAAATATAACGAGAGCGAATTGCGGTCTAAAAGGCTGGCAGGCTCAAGATGGTGTGCGTCATTATGCACAAGAATGAATCGTTCATTTTCAGAGGGTACATCTTCCGCGAACTGATCCTGCCGAATAACATGCATCCGTGAAATCACGGTTTCTATCGGCACAGGTTCAAGAGTGCTCCATGTCCTGCCGTTATAGAAACTTTGAGCACTTAGCAGCGAGTTGAATGCAGTCGGCCTGTTTTCCGGGTCGCTAAGCATCGGTCCGACCCCGTTTCGGCACAACATTGCAATTGAACCATCCGGCTGCTGCCAAACGGTAGGCTCCCAGGGACACCAGCTCCTGCCCGCAAGCGCAGCACCATACGAAACGTGCCAGGTCTTACCTTTATCATCCGAGTAAAGAACGCTGACCCGTTTTTCCGCCGTCCACACTTTCTCACCCCCAGGTACATCTTCCGCGGGCGGACCAATCATGATAATCGGAACCAGGATTCTACCTGTTGCCGTCCAGGCAGGATTCTGCATCGGTAAAATCCGGTATTTCTTCCCATTAAAGACAGGATCAGGATCGCCGTTCCATGTTAACCTTCGATTGAACCACTTACCCTCCGGCCTTTTGAGCACACTGAAATAACAACCGTAATACTCATCCTTTATCTTTCGATAAGGTCCGGTAAATGACAACTGACTCCAAAAGGCCCAAAGCCGGTTATTATACACAGTAAGAGTTGGCTGCCACTGTACCAGTTTGCACTTAACCGGGTTAATGCTTCTTTGTTCGCTTGCGAAACAAAGTTCCGGTGCGGTCCAATTACGTGCATCGCTGCTGGTTGCCATATATATCAGCTGGTTAGGCTCGGATTCCTTGGGGACCGTATTGGCGTTCCACATCGCAATCCATGTGTCCTTAAAAAACGCAATTGAACTGCAATGATTATACTGGAGCTTCTCAAATTCCGGGTTGCATATATAATCTTTTGTGATTCTCGGCTGATACACAGAATAATTCCGCCAGGGCAGGATGGTTTGACCTGCTAAAAGCGGGGAGAACAACAAAACCGTCAGAAGCAATACGAGGAATTTTCCTGCCTTCATGATCACCTGTTTCAATGAGTTTTCAAATCCGTTCTATTCCTCGAAGGTATCCGTTAGCCAATCACGAGCGATCATGCGAGCGTCATCCCCGTCCACCCGGCAGTCATAATTCACATCCGCAACCGGAAAACCATGCAGGATATCACCACATACCCCCTGAGGGTCATTGGCCTGAACCCGCGAAAACAGACCTTTGACGTCGACATAAAATCGGCTGTTTTCGTCGAGAAACTGATCCGGGAAACCATCACCGAGATACACCCTGCCGCTGAAACTCTCAGCCGGTGAATGTACCGAAACACTCTGACCGTTACGTACAACAATCTGGGAGTGATTGACCGTAATAATGAGATGATTCCATTTGGTTGCGTCAAAATCACAACTGGGCTGCCATATACCATCCACACACAACTGAAGCTTGCCATATGTCGCCCGGTCATAACCAAGGATGATATCTTTATCGCCCACAGTAAGCAGTCGAATCATTTCGCCGCTGACAGAGCTTTCGATATAAACCGGCAGCACGAGATTGATTGTGGACGCATCCGGTTCGACAATATCCATATCCAGCCCAGCCGACGCGTTACCATAGAAAAGCAAATGATCTTTTCCGTTTTCTGTGATATGTGTAATCCTTTTCTCCGTCTGAGCAGGGTCATTGTCGGTCAGGTTCCGCACCTCGGAGCGCGGGAAGATGTAATACTTTTGTGGATCCGGGGCCGGGTCCATTGTCGCCACTTTTACATGCAGCGGAAGATTATCATAAATTCCGCAATAGATAACATATAACTTGCCGTCATGCTCATGACCCTGGGGATATACCAGGGTTGGTTCATCGTTAATGATGGGCACGCCTGCCACAAAATCATCCTTACCGCTGCGGCTGCAGTATAAGGCGAGATTCATCCTGTCATCACGCCAGGAAACAATACTCGGGTTATCGCAATGGAACATGTAATAACGCTGACCGGTCTGATGGGTGCCCGGCCTGGAACGAATGGTCCTGGTAGCACTGAAAGAGGACGGTTCAAAGTTTTCCGCATTGGGATCCCCAACAGCGGTAACCAGGGTTTCCTCAGCGGTTGTCGCATCATTATTTCGCGCAAACATCCTGACCTGACCGTCATATTGCTGAATATAGGTATTCTCCCAAATCGAATAGATATTGCCCGGGGTTTGAACCAGTCCGTTTTGGTTCCAGGTCCAGGACATCCCTCCGTTATCGGAGTACAAAGTCGTAGCGTACTTCCTGCGAAGGTACCAATCCAAAACCCCATCCTCCTGGAGAATAATCGGCACGATAATCCGTCCGGACTCTAAAACAATCGGGTTTCCCGAAACAAACGGGTTATACTGCGCATCCCCAAGAGTCACTTTCCCAAGCACATTGAGACTGATCCAGTTGCCCTGGGGATTTCCAAGGAAGCTGAAATAAATTCCGCTGCCGAAATGATGCGTCCAGAAACACCACAATGCCTGGTCATTATTATAATTGATCAAGCCCGGCTGCCATTGTATGCTCGACGGCATTCGCGGGGTAAAGCTGAAAGGCTCGGTCCAGTTTACTGCATCAGGACTGGTGGAAACAAAAATTCTCTGACCCGGCGCCGCTTCATAGTTCTCCTCACCCCCATACCAGGTCGCATAGAAAAGCCCCCGGTAAAACGTGATGCCAGGGCCGTTATTATGCTGAAGAGGGTCCGTCGCCGCGTTGGAAATAAACGCTCGCGTAATCGTCGGTTCATACACCTCATACGTCCGCATTTCACTTACAGTAGAATTCATCGTATTGATCTGCCAATTCTGGGCCAGCCTGTTAAAATCCCATAAATCCGTGCTGCAATCTTTGTTTAGATCGCCAGGCGGATACGGATTATCGAAGGCCCCGCAATAGGTGCCCACGTCAAAACGGCGTATCGCCTCGATCTCTTCCATGGACAAGGCCCCGGATGCATCACTGGAACTGGCATAAATACGAAACTCATCGAGGTCATATCCGCAGTACTTATCCGTCCCGCTATAGGCCCAACCATGCATGCAAAAGGAATCGGCTGACGTTTGGCCGCTCAGAGCCGGCAACGCTGTGAGAGAAAGCCCCGTAAATGTTCCCTGTTCGCTTACCGGCTTTCCGACTTCACCTGTATAAAAAGTGATGGTGTCTGAAATGGTATCGACGGTTACGGCAACAAATATCCACTGGCCGGTGCTTTCCACACTCCCGTAATTCGAATACGCCCAGCCGTCCCCGGCACCGCAATCCTGGTTGTTCCACCGCAATTGAACCCGGTTCTGGTCACCGCGGTATTTCAGGGCAGTGACCGGCACTCCGAACTGATGCCACACATAAGCGCTGGGCAAAGAAGTCGAAGAATCCAGGAAATCGCGTATCCAGAACGTACAGGTAAGTGATTGGGCTCCGCTAAAAGCATCCGGAACCACCCCGGTGGTTTGGTAATAACAATGAGACTGGATGGGATCGATCCCGACATTACCAAACGAAGAAATGTCAAGATAATCCCCTTTTAAACCGTTTAACGCTACTTGCGGAAAGCTGACTGAAGTTGAAGGGCCAATGTAATGGATCGGTTCAGGACCCGTAGTACCGATATTATACCACGCCGGATTGGAAGTACTTCCGGACCCATAACTGCCGCTGTCATTTTCATAAGGTATGTAGACATCAGGCACGGGCATTGCCAGGGCGAAAGCCTGAACCAACATTACTGCCCCAAAAATGACTCTCATACAGGGTCCTTCTTTCAAAACAACGTTTTTTCAAAAAAATCCAATGAGACCGGTATTATTACCATACCCAGCCTCATTGGATATCGTTCATTTAAAACAAAGAACCTGGCTGTTTTCAGCAATCAGCTTCTTTTTCGAAGCACCAGACCGCCCAGGCCGACCAGCAGCAGGGTGGCCGGTTCAGGCACAAGGTCAAACTGGCGAATCGCTTCAATATCTTGGGCACCTAAAGCCTGACTATAAATACGGTACTCATCCATATCAAAACCCGGATACGGATCTGTCCCGTTAAATGTCCAGCCCCACAGGGTGTGTGAATGCGCAGATGTATCACCTGCAAGCGTCGCAAGCGGATCCAGCGAAAGACCTGTAAAGGTATTGGTTGCCACAGCAGCATTGTTTTCATCACCGGAGTACATCGTAATTGTATCCGAGACCGTATCTACAGTAATCGCAAAGAAAATCCATTCATTGTTGTCACTTTTTACTGTATCCCAGCTGCCGTAGAGCCAACCTGACTGATTGTTCCACATAAACTGCATACGGTTCTGGTCGCCGCGATACTTCAGTGCGGTTGTCGGCACACCCTGTTGATGGAAAACATACTGGTTGGGATAACTGCTTGTCTGCCGGGCAAAATCATCACGAATCCAGAAACTAACGGTAAGTGCAGACGCGCCGCTCATTACATCACCCACAATCCCGGATGTACTATAGTAATTATGTGTCTGGAACTTATCGGTTGTTACATCCCCGTAATCACTGATGTTAGCATATCCGCCCTTAACGCCTCCCGATACTTCCGCAACCGGAGTCGCGGGTGCGCTGCCCGGGCCGATGTAGTGGACATCTTCAATGCCGGAAGTACCGACATTATCCCACGCGGGATTGGTCTTGGATAGCGGGCCCGATGTGCCGTCACTATTGTCCCAGGGGATGTACGCATCCGCAGATGGAATGGCATAAGCCGCTGTACAAGCCAAAATCATGAAAGATACAACAAGTACTCTCATCTTCCTAACCCTCCAATAAAACATCATTAACATTAATTCATTGTCACAAACAACATGCTTTTTCTTTTAATTTCCAATGTCAAACAAACGAATTTCTTCGATCTCTTCCATCGTCAAAGCTCCGCTGGCATCTTCAGAACTCGCAAAAATCCGGAATTCATCCATATCATAGCCTGCATACCGGTCATCTCCGTTATAATTGTATCCATGCATGACAAAGGATTCTCCCGAAACCGTACCCGCGATAGCAGGAAGCGCCGACAGCGTCAGGCCTGTTGCCTCACCCGCCAGCGAAACGGCATTGACCTGGTCACCGGTATAAAACCGGATGGTACCGGTATCCGTATCTACAACCAGGGCGACAAAAATCCACTCGTTATTATCACTTTGCACGCTGTGCCAGTCGGAATAAATCCAGCCGCTTTCATTGTTCCACATAAACTGCAGCCGGTTCTGATCTCCGCGGTACTTGAGTGCGGTTGTCGGGATTCCAAACTGGTGGAATATGTACGCATTTGGCAGAGCATCGCCCACTTCAAAGTCATCGCGAATCCAGAAGGTAAAGGTTACGGATTTGGCTTCGCTCATCGTATTACCGACCACACCATACGTCGCGTAATAGTTGTGTGTCTGCATGGGATCTGCATCCGCGGTTGCCTGGGTGGAAATGTCAATATAATCGCCCTTAAGAGGATTCGTCGAGCCGATGATCGGCCAGGTGATGCCAATCGTGGAACCGATATAATGGCAGTCTTCCGGTCCGCTCGTGCCGATATTCTGCCAGGCAGGATTGGTCTCACTTCCCTGGCCGGAGGTTCCGTCGGTATTTTCATACGGAAGATAAACCTTGGCCGTATCGGTTATGTTCGGACATCCCAGCGGAGCGTAACAGTACAACCAATCCAACGCGATATCAGAAAAGTCCGGGTAATCCACGTACTGGTTCTGGTTCGTATCCGCAGGCTTATAATTATGTCCCAATGCATCATGGTAACGGATTTCTTCGATAATTTCAGGCGTCAGCGCCGCACTACCATCCGTCTGATTGACATAAATGCGAATCTCGTCAAGCAACGCGCTTACATTGCCCATTGCCTCAGCACTGTAGGTAACATTTCCAAGTACAAGAGGCGAAACTGCCCCGGCTGGCGTGGATAAGCTGTCTCCCCATTCAGATCCGGTTTGGACCTGGATATTCTGAAATGCCGGTTCGGTCAGTGTACCCCGGTACCATTTGAGCCGGCCCACAGCCGGATCGCTCTGGTCGAGTGTACCGTCCCAGGTTATGGCACAGAAAATCCATTCATTGATCTCCGGGTACATCCAGGGGGACCAGATTGAACTGGTGGTTTCCCCATCCTGGGCCACAAAACCCTTTTCCCCGAAATAAATCGTGGAAACCGTCTCGCGGACTCCCGTACTGGCAAATAGACCGAACTGACCCGCTCTTCGCAGAAGATAGGCATTGGTCAAAAGCGAAGAATCATCGGACTTAACCGGTTTCCACCAGTAAGTAATCGTGATGGATTTCGCAGCGTCCATTGCCTGTTCCAGCACACCGGGGGTTCCGTTTGGATCGAGATTCCCGTACACCAGCGTAGAAGTGCCCTCGCCCCAGTCGCGTGCCGTCAGGTCCAGGCTCGTTCCGCGCACGGCATCAGAAGAGATGTTCACATAATTCACCAGGCCATTAGGGTCATTGGGATCGCCCAGAAGCGAAATATAACTGGGCCCGTCTCCGTTAGCGACGGTTCCCTGGTTCGCAAACGCCGGGTCATTTTCATCGTACGGCGATCCGTCGGAATCGTCAAAATTCAGATAAAAGCTCGGGGCCGGGATCACCGCAAAAGTACTGACGGAAAACAGGCAAAAAACAACCAAACTTAAGATTTGTGCTATTTTATGGTT
>CAYVUI010000010.1:0-56732 GCA_964454745.1 uncultured Pirellulales bacterium
GTTCATCGGCTAACACCTTCACTTTTCTTGAGCTTTTTTAGCGCTGTCATATTAGTAATACCAACGGCCACAAAAAAAATGCGCACCCAGAATTTTAGACTTGCGCTCTCCTGAACTTCTGTCATAATCGCTTCTAAAAAGGTTTTTTAGGAGCTTTTTATCAAAGTGGAGTTGTGTCACACGATGGATTAACTAAAAAGGAGGTTTCGCAACGAAACGAATTCTTGCAGTATCAATATATTGTGATTTTGCCTAGAAGAACAAACAAAAAAAGCCTGCAAGTCATTGAACAACAAAGACTTACAGGCTAATAGCCCCAAGGGGATTCGAACCCCTGTTGCCGGGTTGAAAACCCGGTGTCCTAGGCCTGCCTAGACGATGGGGCCACGATAAATACAGATTATACTGCAAAAATCGAGGTAAAAACGCCATTTCAGGCGTATTTAAAAACACGGTCTGAATCAACGTCGTCAATTCAGACCTGATACCATACGTATTTTATAAGGAAAATCCAAAGAATTTTCCAATATTTTTCAAAAACTTTCAAAATTTCCCACTTTTCAAGGCAATTCCCGCCTCTCGGGCCGGCGAGTTACTCAATCATCATACCCGGTGTGATTTCCGCTTCCGGGAGGTCAGGCTGCTGAGGGGGTGCCTGCTGCTGGGTCGGTTCCGGGGGCTCACCTCCAAGGGCAACTGCAATGCTCTGTACCAACGGACGGCTCTCATATTTCGCAACCCAATCGAGTACCTGGTCAAACTGTGAACTCTCCTGTTTGGCCAGCACAAAAAGTGACAGCATCCGAATCGCCCAGTTATCGCTGTTTATATTCTCTGAAACGGCCTGGATCATCTCAAAAGGCAGATCAGACTCAAATTCCGAGAGCATGGTAAGGGTATGCATCCGCACGATCCAGTCATTATCCTCAAGAGCCAGCCGCAGGGCATCCTCCAGCAACGACCTCTCGACATAAATATATCGATACTCGGCCTCCTCTTCAAAGGCATATTGCTCTCGAAGCAATCCCGCGAAAAGTTCAAGAACTTTGAGCCGTTGGCCCACCGTCCCTTTGGAAAGCGTATTGAATCGCTGGATCAGGTAAGAACGCGTCAGTCCTACGGGGGGCCTCTTGATCAGCTTCACAGCATCCGGGCGGCCGGTCATCGAACGAACAATCTCACCGCTTTCATCCACTTGCGGATCGATATAGACGTAAAATTCAATATCGAGCTGAGCCTGGGGATGGCTCATAACCAATGACCGCAGTTCAGACCGCAGCAGTTCGACTTCAATCGAATAATACTGCCCCGGGTTGATCTGGGGGCCAAATGTGTACATCCCATCAATCAGCCGCTCAATCTTGCGGTTAATATCCCCGCTGACAACTGCATCGATGCGGACATGACCGTGGTAAAAACCGTCCCCGGTCAGAATGATCGGCACATTCGAATTGTTTAAAAGAATCAAGTCCGCCGTCAGGTCCGAACCATAAGCAAACTCATCGCCGCCAAAGGTCAGCTTGACTGTAATCCGGTCATCAATCTCATGAAAAGTCGGCACAATCCTCTCGTTGAATCCCCGGTTGACCGCCTGCAGGATATCCCCCGTTGGAACCGGAGGTATAAAGGTGGACCCGTTTTCTTCGAGAAGATCATCCGCAGCCTGTGCTTCAAGGCTCTCAGGGGCAAGCAGCACGGTTTCCTTGAGAACCTCAAGTGCCTGATCCCTTTTTTCATCCAGGAAAAGAACCTTCGCATATGCGATCCCGGCCGCCTGGCTCTGTTCATAGATCGACATTGCCATCTCACGGCCAAGGTCCGTCTGCCCGCTCTCGACAAGTGCATTGGCCAAAAGGCCCTTTACCGGTATGGAATTTGGATCCTTCCCATAAGCCCGGTTGGCCCAAGCCAGGGCCTTGTCCGTATTGGGCAAAGCAAACTGATAGAACCATGCAATCAGGGCCGGCGAAACACTTGCCCCCTCTGAAGATTCGACAAGACTCTCCGCCCGGCCGACGGCAGAGAAATACTCCCCGCTTTGCTGCGTATCATCCAGTTTCTTCGCTGCCAGACCTGCCGCAGCCTCCGCGACAAGATTAAACTGATCCTGCTCGCGAATTCGCTGGGCAATCTCAAGACAGGTCGTGTAGGAACCCGTACGAAGGGCACACAAAGTCCAGGGTTCGTAAATGAAAGGCGGAAGCGGAGCTTGGGGGTTTAGATAGGTAAATAAAATGGCGGAATACTGGTACGCCACCGTCGCAATTTCAAATACAGCCAGGTCGCGAGCCATTTGTGCATATCGAAGTGCGGCTTCGAGATCATACGGATCCGCCTGCAGCCGGCTGCGATAGTGGATAAAAAACTGCACAGGAGGCACCGGGGATTCAAGACGCCTGTGGATGTCCGTTAGTTTACCAAAGGTAAGTTCATTATAAGGATTGAGCTTATAAGCCGCCAGCAGATGCTTCTGCGCCGTAGGGAAGTCCGCCTTCTCAGAGGCAAGAATCCCCAACTGGGTCTGAAGCAGCGATGTCAGGGCTTCATTTCGGTCCTCACTGATCCGAATCAAAGAACTGAGGAGCTGTTCACGCTGTTCACGGTATCCAAGCGCATCGAGAAGATAAACAATACCCTCCCGGGCAATCGCAGTGTTCGCATCCCGCGAAATATACTGCTCAAGTGCTGAACGAACGGCATTGGCGCTGTTACCGCGGATATCGCGGTTGCCCAGGCGGATTACGTCTGCGTATACATACCCCCCATCCTGATCCATCTCCAATGCAGCAATCAGCATCAGCATTGCCAACTGATCATTCATCTCAAATTGTTTTTCCGAAGCAGAACTGTAAAGATCCCTGGCGATCTCATAGACTGCCTTTGCGCCGCTTGGAGAGAACACCCCTTCCGGGTCGACCGGACGAAATCCATCCACCCGGGGTACCGACACGATGACGATTGCAAGTAGTACAAACCAGATCACGCTTCTCATTGATTATCCATCCCAATCAAAATCACGGTTAGTGACAGAGCAGTAAATGCTTTTTATGTCTCGAATTATAGACCCACCAGGGTCAAAAGTCAAAAAACTCTTTGCCCTCATTTTCGAAACCGCGAAACCACAAGATCGAGCATTTCGATCTTTAGCAGAAGCGAAGCGAGATAATAAGTCCCGCTGCACACCGCCACTAGGGCAGCCAGGCGAATCAAATCCGTCGCAAAACCCGGCCCCAAAGGATCAAGAAGCTTTCGAACAGCGAGCCCGGCTCCAGTCAATAATACGCAGGCCAGACCTACCTTGAAAATATCGGCAAAAAGCCGGTCAAACAGGGCCCTGCCGTATCGTTTGGCCAGAACCAGGGAAAGGAAAACAACCTGAAAATACGAGCAAATCGCGGTTGAAAGGGCCAAACCTGCGGTTTTCATCGGCCAGATCAGCAGCAAATTGAGCGTAATGTTCAAAATAACCGCAAAAACCGCACTCATCGCCGGAATTTTCGACTCCTGGATCGAATAAAAGGCCCTTGTCACAATTTGCTGTGAAAAAAAGCCCCAAAGGCCAAGGCTATAGAAAAGCAATGTCCAGGACGTATTCAGGGAATCCTCCGGCGTAAATTGCCCCCGCTGAAAAATCGCCCTTACCAGCGGCTCGCGAACCAGGATCATCCCGATAATCGCCGGTAGAGCGATATACATTCCGCATCGAAGCCCGCGATTGATGGTTGCGGTCAGTTCCGGAAAATCTTTCCGAGCCGCAGCCTGGCTCATCACCGGAAAAATGGCCGTCGCCAGCGAAATTCCAAGCACCCCAAGAGGAAACTGGTACAGCCTTTGAGAAAAGTGCAGATACGAAACTGCCCCCTCCCAGACCGGGTAGGCAATTTCCCGGCCGGCGAGGAAAAAAGTTGTCCCTTTTTGATCGGAGCCGCTGAGCCATTTGGTAATAAAATCATCCGCAAGAGTGTTAATCTGCGTAACCGTCAGGCCCAAAATCATCGGCCCCATCAAAAGCATCATTTTACGAAAAGCCGGGCTCGAAAAATCCAGGCACGGCCGCAACCGCACCCCTTTTTGCGAAAGAAACGGCATCTGTGCCCCGAGCTGAACGATTCCAGCAAGAATCACACCGATCGCAACAATGTAAACCTGCCGCTGGGGAGAAAGATCGAACACCGCCCCCGCACCAATCAGTGAACCGATCATAAACACATTCAGGATCAGCGGAGCCGCGGCCGGGGCCGCAAAATGACCATGACTTTGCAGCAGCCCCGCCATCAGGGCCACCAAACAGATCATGACCATATACGGCAGCATAATCGACGTCAGTTCCAGCATCCGCTTGGTCTCGGGCAGATCCGCAACGAAAATATAATAGAGCCATATCCCAATCTGCGAAAGAATCACGATCACAGTCAAAATCGAAAAAACCGTCGTCAATGCTGTATTCGCCAGCCGATTCGCCGAATCCCGATCCTTTTCGAGCATGTCGTGATAGACCGGAATCAGGGAGGAAGACGCCGCCCCCTCGCCGAATATCCGACGCGATAAATTGGGAATTTTAAACGCAATCACCCAACTGTCCATCAGTGACCCGGCACCGATGAAATAGGCAAATGCGCTCTCACGAACCAGCCCAAGGATGCGGCTCAAAAGTGTGATCAATGCGATTTGTCGAAACCCTTTTATCATGCCAGAAACTTATATCAGCTCCCGGTCCATGATGCAAGGGAATAACCCTGCACCTTCCCTGAATAGCATTACAGATCACCCGGCCCGGCGGATGCCGCGGCAATGGCATAAACCTGCTTCACCCCGCCGGCTTTCAAAACCTGTGCACATTCATCCAGTGTGGCCCGGCTGGTGGTAATGTCATCAATCAGGCAAACGGTTTTCCCCTCGAACGGATGCCCGGGACGCAGCCCAAAAGCCCCACGCACATTCTTTTTACGCTGCGACAAGGTCAACCCCGCTTGGCGCGAGGTCGGACGGATTCGCACAAGGTGCCCGCCAATCACGGGTTTTTTCATCATCCGATCCGGACAGAGAATACGTGCCTGGTTAAATCCCCGAAACAGCCTCCGCCGCCAGTGCAGGGGAACCGGGATAACCATCTCCACCTCGGGCCACCAGGCAATCCGGCCCAGGCAATGACCAATCAATTCACGCAGCACCCGCGCAAGCTGCTCAGCATCCTGATACTTTAATTGCAAAAGAATCCTCCGCAGGGGCTCCTCATACGGCCCCGCCGCAAAAACCCCCTCAAAAGCAAATTCCCTGTCCTCACACCACCCGCAGCGGTTCTCAACCAGGGTATATAAACTCGTATGTACCCCGCAGCGGGAACAAGCCGGCGTCCCGGCCAGTTGCGTCAGTTTTGCCCAGCAATGATCGCAACAACCCAGAAACTTGATTTCCGCCTGTTGATCACAAACAAAACACCCGCCCGGCCAGAGAATCTCCCCGGCCGCCGATCCAACGGAACGAGCAATCGCAAGCGTCTTTTTCAGTACGGGGGGTACGTCCATGCGGGTAATATACCCAACGGAAATGAAAAAAGCCACTGTTTCCGTAAGAATTTAGCGCAAGTCAAACGGTGAATTGTCCAACGGGTCAAACCAGCCGATACTGTATGCACTCGAATGGACGCCGTAAATATCACTGCCTTCAAGATCCCCCATCGTTTCGCTGGAGGTATGCCCGTCCACCCAGATCACATTCGCCTTGTCCCGGTGCCGAAAATGGATCGAAGCCGTCGAGGAAAGATTCATCTGGCCCGCATAGAAAAAGTATGGCGGCTCCGCAAACGAATACTCTATCAGATGCGTCCCCTCCGCCCCCTCCTGCAGCAGGGCCGTATCCGTAAACATCAGCGTTCCGGAAGGCTGGCCTACCTGCGAAAGTTTTGCCGTTAACGCATACATCGCCTCAAAATCCAGGCCCTTCTTCGAGACCGCGCTGCCAAGATATGTCTGATTGTAGCCATACCCCCCGCAGCCTTTCTCAAAACTCGCAGCCCAGGTAGCACCCTGATGAAAATCAACCCGATGCGGACAATTTCGAATCTCTCCATCCCCGAGATAACCAGCCAAAGGCCCCTTCGCAGGATCGAAAGCCGAGTTGATATCCCTTCTTTCCCCGTGCCAGCGTTTGAGGTTCCGCTCGAGCGGATTCGGGTCCATCATCCCTTCCGAAGCCGGAACGAAAGAGCCATTGTTTTCCGCAGAATATCCCGTATTTGCCTGGCAGAGCTGGCGAAGGTTAGACTGGCACAACGCCGAGCGAGCCATATCTTTGGCCGCGCTGAGTGTCGGCACAAGAATGCTCATCAAAAGCGCAATAATCGCGATCACAACGAGCAGTTCAACCAGAGTAAATCCTTTTTCTCTGCGATACATTTATTCTCTCCACGATTCCTTTGAAAGCCACTGACCGCAAAAAGGAGCGGCATCTTCAACGGTTACTTCAAAATCTTTGGGCAAATCCAAATCCGCCCGTTCAATATAATTCGGATCGCCAAACCGGCTTTGATTCGCCCCGGCCAGCAGGGCAAAATCCTGAAAATTCACCAATCCATCCAGGTTAATATCCCCGGAATACTGCTGCGGTTTGAGTACCCCTACCGCATCCAGGTCAAATCCGCCCGAACCGCTGGTCGGATGAGGATCATAAATCGGGTTCACCTGCGGGTAGGTATCCCACGAAGGCCACGTTAGCGGGTCGATATGAAATACTGCGGAATCGTCATAAAAACCGCCGCCGGGGACATCCACAATCCGAACATACCGGATATTGTTTAAATCCACAAATCCCGCCGTTACCAGCGGATTTCCCGCCAGCCACTCCAAATCAAACGGCGTGCCCACGCAAACACCATACGCATTCGGATGCTTGCCCGCAAACCGATAAAAATCCGTCACGTCAATCGTCGCATGCACCTGCGTCGCCTGCGGAGCCGGCGTAAGGCTCACTGAATTAAATCGGGCAAAATCCACCCCATTCGAAGAAACCTCCACGAACCCAAGCTCACAGAATGACTGTCCGGCAATCGATCCATCCTCGGTATTATAATTCGAGACAAACGCGTTCTCAAAGACAGCGATCTCGTACCCGGCATCGTTCAAGATCGGATCGGCAAAGTACAGTGTAATCGCCCCCGGTTCGTTGCCATCCGCAATCTCAGGACCGGTCAACTCCCCCAGCGCAACAACATCGATGACATCCCCCGTCGCAGGCCCAAGAGCCTTCGCAGGCACTTTCCAGACACTGTCGGTCCCCTCGCCATCCTTTGCCGGGGAATAATCAACTACTGAAAATGCCCACTGGCTGAAAATAGGATTGACAACCACATTCGGATCCGTGGTGATCGGATTGGCATGCTTGTAGTCCGGGCCGACATAGCCATTAATACCCAGATCATACCCATAAGGCCCGGCAAACACCGAGGCACAAAAACCAAGAATCAATAACAATCCTATTGTATTGTGTAATTGTCTCATCTTGTTACTTTTTAAAATGAGGAGACGAAATACAATTCCGCCTCCCCTTTCAATCTTTATGTTATCCGCGCTTGCGACGGATCATCAGAGATCCAAGCCCCAGAATCGCCAGTGTCATGGGCTCCGGCACGAAATTATCCATTGCAAAATACGCAGGAGTATTCATTCCGTAAACCGGATCGTTATCACTTGAAGTCATCGTAAAGCCGAGGCTCTTAACCACACCCAGGCTGCTGAGGTCTACCCAGGTCCAGTCATCGATGATGTAGTCCTGGCTGTTATCCGCAAAACGGAAATCCGCGAGGTAAAAATCAACCGTTCCAGTCACGTTGCCAAGTGCGTCCTTACCGGTAATCGTCAGCAGAAACCAGTCCTCATCATCACCACTCACGCCGCCAAATTCCTTCGCTGCAAAATAACCATCCCGCATGGCGAGATAAGCATACGTCGTATTGGTAAAGTAAGCACCATCTACCACGTAGCCGTCTTGTGAACCGTGAAAATTAATATCCGAAGTGCCTCCCCAGCTTGTCGGGTAGCCGATCGCGTAGTTTTCGCTGCCGTCTACACCGCCGCCGGTAATCGCACTGTACTGGTTGGTGTAACCGGGGCTCGTCGTATCTGTCATTTTGGAATAAGCCCAGCCGTACCAGGAGGGATACAGCGGATCAGGGAAATACAGGCTGTTATACTCCGCCTGTCCATCCATAAAAGAACCAGACAGATGCTCACCGTTTTCATAAGAGAATCCCGGCTCGTATGTCAAACCTTCAAAATCACTCATAACCGCAAAACTGAAACCGCAAACAACAAAAACCGCAAACAAACTTACATACTTCATGTCTTCCTCTCTCCTTTCGTTAGAGAATTTCCATCCCGCAAACGGCAACACATCGCCGCGATTGAGGCAGATGAGACAATCGCGACGACGTCCTTGTCATGCCGCAGCCGTCAGGCCGTGTGGAAATGGATTGAAATTTTTTTAAAGAACATTCATTTTCCGTGCCCGGTAAAACCGGACAAATTCATCTCTGTTTTCAATAACTTTTTACCTGTTTCCCGATCCCACTCCTTTCTGCGCTTTTCCCTTTGGCGCGAAGGGCAATAAAAAAAGCCGCCGTTCCCGGAAAGGAAACAGCGGCTTTGAATGCCTGGCTGACAGAAAACTCACAGAAAGCCTGTGAGATCTCATGCGATTGTTCCTTTCGCGAGAACAGATCTACACGCACGATTCAAGGCAGGTGTTCTGACTCGCGTCTTACCCTTCGGCACCTTCCCATCCCTTCACGGACAGTGGTAAAAGCCAAAAGGATTTGCAGTTTCAACTGCATCAGACGCTCACAGCGGCGCGACCGTCGCGGATTTTCACCGCGTTCCCTTTTCAAATCCCCCTCGCAGGAGGACCCTGAAATCGCTATTCACTTTTACAATGATCATTGCTGGGCTTGTTTATACCCTAATCTCAAATTCAGGGCAACCCAAATCCATATAACTATCTTGCTTTTTTCTATCCCCCCCTGCCTGGGGTCAAATCTTGCCCATCGAGACCAGCACCGCAACCACAATCGTCCCGACCGCCACAACACCCAGGGCCACCATCGAAACCGACATCCACAAAAAGCGGTTCTGGATACTCTTTAGCGTTTGTTTATAAAAACTCTCGCTCTCACTGTACATGGTCGAGATCCGGTTGACCGTCTCTTTCTGGGAGTTGGCATGGCTGTTGAGGCTCTCAAGGGTGTGTCCAAAGCTGTCAAACTGCTTTGCCATGCTGTCACTGGCCCGACTGGCGGTTTCGAGCTGATCTTTCATCGACGAAAGCGTCTCATTCTGTTTGTGGCTTTCTTCCGGAATCTTCGAGATCATTTCAACAAATTTTGATTCCTTCTCCTTGAGGTCGTCGAGTATCGCGGTAAACACCCTCTTCTGCTCCTCGATGGCCTGCGGCAGAGACTCCACGATCTTCGCGAAATCTTCCATGCGTTTGGCAATCTGCTCGTGTTGGTCGACCTGCTTTGCAAGACTGGTATTGATCCCCTCGAGTTCCCCGACCAGGCGCTCGAATCCATCCTGCAATTTCTCAATCGCGTCCTTCTTTTCCGCCGGTTTTACCTTGGAAACCAGCGCATTTTCAAGACTCGAGTCCGTGTTATCCTTGAGAGAATCCTTTTCATTACCCTTTTTTGATGCGCGATTGACCGGTTCCACTGCGGCTGTGCCCTTCTTGCCGGCCATTTTCGCGAAAAAGCTCTTTATGCCCATTTGTCGTTCCTTTCGTGGTTACCCAGCTCCATTTGCCTCATTTAACAGGCACATCCCGCGAAATTCAAGTGAAAAATATCGGTGGATGTGGAAAGAGGAAAGAAATCTACTCCAGGCAGGATATCACGACAAGCAAACACAAAAAAAGGGGCCTGCCCCACCGGACAAGCCCCTTGTAATCCTTACAATTCTGTAACAATCAGGCGATCTTATGGTCGAGGAAGCCCTCGAGCTTGCGGCTGCGAACCGGGTGCTGGAGTTTACGGATCGCCTTGGCCTCCACCTGGCGGACACGTTCACGGGTCACCTTAAAGATCCGCCCGACCTCTTCGAGGGTATAGGTATACCCATCGCCAATACCGTAACGCAGCTTGATGATCTCCCGCTCACGATAGGTCAGGGTCTTGAGGACCTGGTCGATGCGTTCCTTGAGCATCTCCTGGGTCGCCGACTGCACCGGCGATTCTACACTTTCATCCTCGATGAAGTCGCCAAAGTAGCTGTCTTCGCTCTCACCAATCGGTCGATCCAGGCTAAACGGATGCTTGGAAATCTTCAGCACACGGCGGGCCTCGTTGACCGGCATCTCCGCCTTAGCAGCAATCTCTTCGATGGTCGGCTCACGGCCGAGTTCCTGCGAGAGGTTCTTGCTGATCGTCCGCAGCTTGCTCATCGTCTCGATCATGTGAACCGGGATACGAATCGTCCTTGCGTGGTCCGCAATCGCCCGGGTAATCGCCTGGCGAATCCACCAGGTCGCATAGGTACTGAATTTATACCCCCGGCGGTATTCATATTTATCCACCGCACGCATCAGGCCGGTATTGCCTTCCTGGATGATATCGAGGAAGCTCAGCCCGCGGTTGCGATACTTCTTGGCAATGGAAACCACAAGACGAAGGTTGCCGCCCGAAAGCCGACGTTTAGCCTCTTCATACTCCGAATAAACCGTCTCAATCGATCGAAGCCGCTTATCGAGCTGCTTGGGCTTTTCGAGAATCAGGCTGATCATGCCGCTAAGTTCCTGCCGGATCGTCACGAGATCTTCCTCGGTGAAATCCCGAGTCGGCCCCTTCTCAAGAATCATTTCCAATTGATGAATCTTGCTGCGGATTCCCTGGAGTTTTCGCATCATCGGCTGAATCCGGCTGGTACGAAGGCTCAACTCTTCCAGCAGTGTCGCGATCTTGCGGCGGTTACGGTGCACCTGCTTATAAAGTTTTTTGGCCAGCCCGCCTTTTCCTTCGGCTTCAAGTACCTTCTCAAAAATATCATTATTCCGGTCCAGCAGCATCGTAATCGTCCGCAGATTCTCCGGCAGCCGGTTCTTGACCACCGAACGAATGAGATTCTCGGTCGTACTCATCTTCATGGTCCGGTCAAACGGCAAGGCCCCGTCATGCACCTGCTGGAGAATATCCACCGCCTGGCGAGCGCAGTAATCACTTTCGAGCACTTTCCGCCGAAAAGCCAGCCGTGTCAGCTCGATCTTCTTGGCAAGGCTGATCTCTTCTTCACGGCTTAAAAGCGGAATCTCACCCATCTGCGTAAGGTACATACGCACCGGGTCATCGATGCGCCGCCCTTCTGCCTCGGCAAGCGCCTTTTCGAGGAGCATCTCATCTTCGCTCTCCTCGTCATCCTCGGAAAAGTTCTCATCATCCTCGAAGTCCTCACCTGACTCTTCCTTGCTCTCCTTTTTCCGCTTTTCAAGGTCCGCTTCATCGATAAGCTGAATCCCCATTTCGTCCAGCGTCATCAGCAGCGAATCCAGTCGATTCGGCGTAATCGCGTCATCGGGCAGGTCATCATTCATTTCTTCATATGTCAGGTAACCGTTTTTCTTTCCCCGCTCGATGAGCATCTTGATCACAGCCTCACCGTCCTGGTTGCGAACCGTGGCAGCCTTCTGGGCGATCTCTTTCTCTGTCATTTCTTCAACCGCTTCGCCCTGAGGTTCTGAATCCTTCACCTCTTCTGCTACATTCGCATCTTCTACAGGCGCTTCGACCTGGTTTTCCTGCTCACTGGTCTCTTTGCTTTTTGTACTCTTTGATTTGGTCATTTCAAATCCTGCCGCAAAAACTTTGATTTATCAAAATACAACTATCGGCTTGCCTGGCCGAATATCTTCGCTTTATTCTTTTTTGCCTGGTTGCGTTTTTCGTGTATCTGCGCAATCGCCCGCAACCGCTCATCCCCTTCTTTTTCCTCGGAAAAACGGTCTGCTTCCAGCCGGTCCCTGTGGTGCGAAATCACCGCCAGTGCATCCTCAAGACGCGTCCGATATTCCCGGCTCTTACCTTCCTGGTCACTGATCGCGACACAAAAAGCCCCGGCCTCGGTTGATTCAATCCCGGCTAGAACCGCAGAAAGAGACACGCTGCCCCTTTCTTCAAGAGCGGCAAACAAAGCCGTACTCATCTGGCGGGTTATCTCATTTTCAAACCGAATATCGCAAACTGAATCACGATATTCACGGTATAATTCCGGCTCAGAAAGCAAAACTTCAAGGATTTCAATGCACGCCTTGTCATAAAGAGACAAGCGGATAGACGATTCTGCACTTTCTTGCTCTGGTTGTGCCGCTTTATTCATACGCTCAATACGCGAAAGAGTTTGATCCATTTGCTCATTGATCTGCCGCACGGTCAATCCCACCGTCGAGGCCAGTTTGGAGATCATCAACCCTTTCGCCAGTGAATCCAGCCGGCCCGAACGAATCGACAGCGCTGCCCGGCGGATGAATTCTTCAACTACACCCTTGCGCTCGCTGACCGTCGTGCTGGATGAGAGGCCCTCTTCCAGCCGCTGCCAGGTATACTCCATCACATCCTGTGCCTGTTCAACCACCCCGCGAAATGCATCCGCCCCCGATTCGAGCAGATAATCGCACGGATCCTTGCCGCTGGGCACAAATCCAAGGCGGATATCGATGCCCTCGGTAAGACAGACATCCATCGCCCGGTTGGCCGCCTCGTTTCCGGCGATATCACTATCAAAAATCAGGACAATCTGCCTGGCATATCGCCGCAGAATCCGGGCATGACCCGCGGTAAAGCTCGTCCCCAGTGTCGCAACGACATTGGTCACCCCGAACTGATGGCACATCATCACGTCCGTATAGCCCTCAACCACGACTGCCGTGCCGCTTTTTACAATCTCATGCCGCGCCAGGTTCAGGGCATACACACTGTTGCTCTTGTCAAACAGCATCGTCGCGGGGCTGTTTAGGTATTTCGCAGAATCGTCCCCGAGCGTCCGCCCGCCAAAACCGATGACCCGGTTGGTCACATCCACAATCGGAAAGATCAGCCGGTTGCGAAAACGGTCATAAACCCGTCCGGTCTCATTTTGCCCTGCCAAACCGGCATCGATGAGCAGCTTATCCGGGATTTTTTTCGCCCGGGCCTTATTGAGCAGCCCCTCATAGCTGTCCAGCGCAAGGCCGAGCCCGAATTTCACACCCGATTCATCATTGATTCCGCGATTGGTAACATACTCCCGGGCGGCTTTCCCCGTTTGTTCATCAGTCAAATTCGCCTGCCACACACGCATTGCCCAGTCATTGACCCGCGCGATATCCGCCGGCTCAAATTCTCCCTGCTGCGGTTTGGGCTTGCTGCTCGAAAAATTCTCCAACTCGATCCCGGCCCTCTCGGCCAGCCGCGAGACCGCCCCGCGAAAATCAAGATTCTCCCGAAGTTGGATAAACTTGATCACATCGCCGCCTGCGCCGCAAGCAAAACACTTGAATATCTGCTTTTCCGGGCTCACATACATACTCGGCTTGTGGTCTTCATGAAACGGACAAAGGCCCACAAATTCCCGGCCCTTGCGGTCCAGGCGCACATGCTCCGACACCACATCCACGATATCGCAGCTTTGCTGAATCTTGCTTACCCAATCATTCAACCCGCGTTTGCCCAAATCGATACCCGTTTTTCCCTGAATATTAATACCTGCACTGCGTTTGGCTACTTGATGAAAATCAGCGGATATACCCTGTTTTCAGGGCCGCTCCAAGAGGTGCCCTCCAGCTCCGTATCTAATCTCACGCTATCCCAGCATTGATGTACACTACCCTTTAAGTATAGTGAAATATTAACAATCGTCAAATCAGACAAAAAAAACGCCTCTGGATACTGAAAAAAAGGATTTCCTCCAAGTTGGACACTTAGAAATATGAAACAGTCAATCTGTCAGTTTTTTCAGCGATTTGACTTCGAGCGTGCCCAGTTCGTCCACAATCAGCTCCGCCAGGCCGTCAAGCTGATCGGCTGGGTAGCTGCTGGTAACCGCAACACTGTGCATTTTCGCCCGTTTTGCCGCTTCAAGGCCCCATCGACTGTCCTCGATCACCACGCACTGATCCGGAGTAATCTTTTCCCCTCGATTCTCATTGAGTTTCGCCAGCGCAAGTTCATACCCCGCAGGGTCGGGTTTTCCATGTGGCACGTCCTCCGCGGTCACTACCACCTCAAAACAGTCCCGAATCCCGCTGCCCGAGAGCATCAGCTCAATATCCCCGGACATCGCACCCGAACAGATACCAACCGCAAGACCTGCACCGTGTACCCGCTTGACAAAATCACGAACCCCCGGGATCAGTACATCCCCTTTGGCCACCAGCGACTCAAAAATCACCGCCTTATCCGCGATCAGCCCACCCATATCTCCATCACCAATTCCAAGGTTGTAATCCCGCGATACCGCCTCGATATTTTCCTGATCGGTATAGCCCAGATACTTTTCCCAGTGTTCCTCCGGGCTGATATCGGTACCAAAACGCTTGAAGATCTCGTTGAGGGCCTGGTAATGCAGAGGCTCAGAATCGGCAATGACACCGTCAAAATCGAATATTACTGCTCGAAGAGTCATACAATTCCCCTGCTGGATCAAACTTCTTGCGGTACCGGACCTGCGAGAACGTCATATTCGCTGAAGGTCGATTTATCCCCGCTGCAGATTCGTGCCGACAGTTCATCGATCCGAAGGGCATTTCTGCGGATGTAACGGTTGGCCATCTTGAGTTTGCGTTCTTTCATACTCACCTTGGGCAGATCACCATTATTCTTCGCAGAGGCAATCGCAGTTTCCATATCATACGAGCTGCTCGCCTGTCCACAGAGCAGGTAGCCGTTAATAATCGCAATCGCGATATCCACCAGGTCCCGGCCATACAGATCCATATAATCCACGCCGTTTTCCTTGATATACGCGATGCAATCTTTCATCTGACCTCGGGCTTTGGTCAGTAAGTCGATCAGCTCTTTCACGCAATCTTCATACTTGAGCCCGGCCAGGATATCCAGGTATTTATCCGCCGTGCCGCCGCTGACCCCGCGAACCGCCGCAACCACCTGAAGCTGGCTTGTGCCCTCATAGATCGTCGTAATCCGCGCATCACGGGCAAACCGCTCAGACGCATAATCCCGCATATACCCGCTACCGCCAAGCACCTGGATCGCGTCATATGCCACCTTGTTGCACATCTCGCTGCAGTAATACTTGCTCATGGGCGTGAGCATCCCCGCAAATCGCTTATACAGTTTCAAGTCCCGCTTAGCCTGCTTGGCTTCATCCTTATCTTCCGGCGGATCCAATGCAAGCTTTTCGAGCCCGATATAAATGTCTACCACCCGGCTGGTTTCGTACAATAGTGCCCGGCCGGTTTCCACATCGACTTTCATATCCACCACCAGGTCGCGTACCGCCGGCAGATTCTCAATCGGGCCGCCAAACTGCTCACGGCTGGCTGCATAGTCGCGGGCAACACGATACGCCGCCTCCGCAATTCCCAGCGACTGACCGGCAATTCCGATCCGCGCACCATTCATCAGGCTCATTACGTAAGTAACAAGACCACGCTGGCGCTCCCCGATCAGTTCACACGGGGTATGGTCGAAGAACAGCTCACACGTCGGCGAACCATGAATACCCAGCTTATCCTCCAGCCGGCGTACCCGTACAGTAGAACCCCGGTCGCAGACAAACAGGCTCAGTCCAAGCCCGCCGCTGCGGTCCGGCTCACTGCGTGCCAATACCAAAAGCACCTCGCCGCAGCCGTTGGTAATAAACCGCTTGACACCATGAAGATACCAGTGCCCCTGCTGGTCCTGGTACGCACGCAGCTTACACGACTGCAGATCTGACCCGGCATCCGGCTCGGTCAGAACCATCGCCCCGGTGACTTTGCCGTCCGCAAAATCCGGCAGATACTTCTGCTTGATCTCTTCGCTCGCAAAAGCATTGATCGTCTCGGCAATACCCTGGAGACCGAAAATATTCATCAAAGACGCATCCGCACGAGAGACAATCTCAATCGCGGAAGAATAAACCACGTTGGGGAAATTCAAACCCCCAAACCGATGCGGCAGCGTAAAACCCATTACCTGCGCCTTGGCAAGCTTGTCGAGGCTTTCCGCGATTCCATCTGCATAACTTACCGTACCGTCGTCGTGCAGCGTATTGCCCTGCCGATCGATGTCTTCACTTCGCGGAGCGATAAAATCACCACTGAGCTGACCGACCGCATCCAGAACCATTTTATAGTTCTCAATCGCCTCGTCCGCGTCCGCCGGGGCATAATCCACCTCGCCGGCAAAACGAAAACCCTCTTCCATATAATCCGCTACTTTGGCAAGGTCAATATGCCCGAGCAGAAACTGAATATCGTCATTATCTCGATAAAAATTAGCCATTTTCCGATTCCATTAAAGCGAACTTTCTCATTCCATTTAACCGGCTTTACGCCGCTGATTGCATCCCTTTGCCCTTTCGGGCAACGGCAAGACTACACTTTCTCGCGAATCGCATTGACCATCATCGGGATGACTTCATTGAGATCACCCACGATCTTGTAATGGGCAATATCAAAGATCGGGGCCTCCGGGTCGTTATTGATCGCAATAATCTTCTTGCTCTCGTTCATGCCCGCCTGGTGCTGGATCGCCCCGCTGATCCCCGCCGCAATGTACAGGCTCGGGCGTACCGTCGTGCCCGTTTGACCAACCTGGTGGTCGCGGTCGATAAAACCAAGGTCAATCGCTGCACGTGTCGCAGCAGGTGCCGCACCCAGCGAATTGGCCAGATCCCAGATCAGCTTGAAATTCTCTTTACTGCCTACCCCCGCCCCGCCGGCAACGATAATTCGCGAGGCCTTGAGGTTCACTTTCTTGGGCCGAATCTCTTCACGCAGGATCTCGATTGCAAGATCGGCCTGGCTGAGATTAACGGAAACTTTCACCTGTTCGGCTTTCCGCGTTCCATCCGGCTCGGGCATGGGCATAACGCCTTCGCGAACCGTTGCCATCTGCGGCCAGCGGTCATAGTTAATAATCCAGGCAATGATATTACCGCCAAATGCCGGGCGAACCTGGTAGAGCAGATTCTCATATTTTGTATTGGTCCGCTTGACCTCGTGGTCACCGATCTGCAGGTCCGTACAATCCGCGGTCAGCCCCGCTTTAACCTGGCTGGCAATACGAGGGGCCAAATCCCGGCCAACCGCTGTTGCACCATAGAGAACGATCTGCGGCTTGAATTCCTCGATCATCTCGCAAAGCACCCTCGTATAGCTCGTTGTCTGGTAATGAGCTAAAAGCGGATGCTCAGCGACATAAACTTTATCCGCCCCGTAATGGCCAAGCTTGTCAGCACAATCCTTCAACTCACTGCCCAGCAGTACCGCAGCCAGCTTTACGCCCAGCTTGTCGGCCAGGTCGCGGCCTTTGCTCATCAATTCAAGCGGAGTATCCTCAAGCACACCCTCACGCTGCTCTGCGAAAACCCACACTTCTCCCTGCTTGTTCACTTCGATCATTCTCAATCCCTTTGTTATGATTTTACGCGATTGTATTGTCCGCGATCAGTTCATGTACCATTTTATCGATCTCGTCCTTGCTGGCGGGCACTTCCTTACTGTCTTTGGCCGAAAGCACCACGCTCTGGATGCGATGCACCTTCGTCGGCGAACCATCCCGGCCGCACCAGTTCAGATCCGCTTCGAGGAAGTCCAGGTCCCACTGTTTCATGAGCAGTCCTTTTGCCTCCAGGGCAGAGGCCTTTTCCTTTGCCAGTTTTGCAATTTCTTCCTTATCCATATCCGGATTGGCGTTTTTAATCTCGCCTTCCAACTCCACCAGCGTGCGAGCCTTTTTGTACTTCATCATGTACCGCCCCGCGGAAACGCGCGGCTCGTTCGCCTCTTCGATTACAGTCAGCAGCACCGGCAGCGGAGACTTGACTTCCTGCCAGCCGTTACCGATATTCCTGCGTGCTGTAATCTCTTTTTCTTCCAGCTTTAAAAGCTCTTCAATATACGTAACCTGGGGAATCCCAAGCTTTTCCGCGATCTGGGGGCCCACCTGGGCGGTATCCCCGTCAATCGCCTGCCGGCCGCATAACACGATATCATAATCGAGCTTTTTGACCGCACAGCTAAGGATGTAGCTTGTCGCCAATGTGTCACTCGCCGCGCATCGCCTGTCCGTTACCAGCACCGCGTCATCCGCTCCGCGAAACAGTGATTCCCTCAGGACACGCCCCGCCGAGGGCAATCCCATGGTCATTACAGTCACTTTGCCGCCATACGTTTCCTTGATCTCCAGCGCCAATTCAAGAGCGCTAAGGTCTTCAGGATTGAAAATCGCCGGCAATGCCCCGCGATTGACCGTCCCGTCTTCATTCATTGCCTGGCCCGTAATCCGCTTGGTATCCGGAACCTGTTTAATTAACACCACGCAGTGATAACCCACGCTGACCTCCATGCTAATTCGAATTTTCCAATTGTAGACTTAGGTGAATCTTTAAAAACCTATGAGTTTAGCCCAATAAGGCCTCAAGTCAACCCCAAAGGGGCGGAAATTTACAAAACATCGGCCAATATACCGTTAATACTTCAAAATAACGAACTTACAAGCATGCTGCCCCACTGCCCTATTTTACCTTAGTTTACAATCTAATGTTGTAAAGACAAGTGTTGTTTAAACCTGTCTTGAATCTACCTCATAATACCGCAATAAAAGCTCCGAAATACCGCCTAATCTGAAATTAACAATATTCCGCCGTGAAGGCACACAATCCCTGCAAATCAGGCTTGACACAACTGCGCCGCGTCCCTATCTTTGTCTGTTTGAATAAAAAACAGATAACAGTATCAATGGAGAAAATCATGGAAAAATATTTCGCGGACATCCCCGCAATTAAATACGAGGGTCCGGACAGCAAAAATCCTCTTTCTTTTAAGCATTACAACCCGGATGAAGTCATCGACGGTAAAACAATGAAGGACCACCTTCGTTTTTCTGTGGCATACTGGCACACCTTTCGTAACGGTTGCGCGGATCCCTTCGGCGGCCCGACAAGACTGATGCCCTGGGACGACGGAAGCGAAACCGTAGAAAACGCGATCAAACGCGTCCGCATTGCTTTTGAGTTCATGGAAAAGCTCGGCGCACCGTTCTACTGCTTCCACGACCGGGACGTGGCACCCGAGGGTGAAACCCTGACCGAATCGAACAAAAACCTCGACGAAGTCGCCAAAGTCCTCAAGCAAGAACAGGACCGTACAGGCATTAAGCTGCTCTGGGGCACGGCCTGCCTGTTCGCTCATCCCCGCTATATGCACGGTGCGGGTACCAGCCCCAATGCCGATATCTTCGCTTATGGGGCTGCCCAGGTCAAAAAGGCAATGGAAGTCTCCGCAATGCTCGGCGCAAGCGGCTACGTTTTCTGGGGTGGACGCGAGGGGTATAAATCGCTGCTCAATACCGACATGGGCCGCGAACTGGACCACCTGGCAAGGCTGATGCACATGGCCGTGGAACATAAAAAAGCAATCGGCCTGGATGGTCCATTCTACATCGAACCCAAACCCAAGGAGCCCACAAAGCACCAGTATGACTTCGACGCATCGACCGTGCACGGCTTTTTGATTAAAAACGGCCTGCTCGACCACTTCAAGCTCAATATCGAGGCAAACCACGCCACGCTGGCCGGGCATGATTTCGTACACGAACTTCGCTACGCAGCCGACAACAACCTGCTCGGTTCGATTGATGCCAACCGCGGTGACCTGATGCTCGGCTGGGATACCGACCAGTTCCCCACCGACCTGTATGATGCGATTAAGGCAATGCTCGTAGTACTGGATATGGGCGGATTTACCACAGGCGGCCTTAACTTCGATGCTCACGTCGCCCGCGAGAGCTTTGAGCCGGTTGACCTGTTCCATGCTCACATCGGCGGGATGGACACCTTCGCCCGCGGCCTGAAGATCGCCGCAAATATCCGCAAGGACGGGGTACTCGACAAGTTCAAAAAGGACCGCTACAGCTCATGGGATTCCGGCATCGGCAAGGATATCGAAAACGGAAAGTCCTCCTTTGCCGACCTCGAAAAGTACGTCCTCGAGAACGAATCGAAGCTTAAGGCGAATGAATCCGGCCGGGTGGAAATGCTCGAAAATATCCTCAACGAGTACATCCGTTAACGGAAAACGCGATTTTTACCCCGGAATCCGGGTTTTTCGAGCCGATCCAAATTTTGGTTTGACTTTCCCGGAATCCGGGCGTATAGTATTAAGTTCGAGTTGCGCCTGTAGCTCAATTGGATAGAGCGTCGGTCTACGGAACCGAAGGTTTGGGGTTCGAATCCCTACAGGCGTGTTTTTCACCCCGGGTGAAAACAAAGCAGTAGAGGAGTGAAAATTGCAATCAGGTACTCCTTTGAATCCCTTTTAAGGAAAGTTTTCAATATGACAACAGCAATTCTCTACCTGTTTTTGGGAATTGGAATAATATTCTCTATTATCGGTATCGTCGTTACATGCAAAAGAGTGATGTTTCTTTTCCGTGCGGAACGTACCGTGGGCGAGATTATCGAAGTGGAAGCCCGTATGAAAACTCAGAAAGGACGCACCCGCACCTACTACTACCCCAAAGCCACTTTCACTGCGAAGGATAAGACCCATTACGAAATCGTCAGTAATATCGGTTATGGAAAATGCATTCATCAGGTCGGCCAGTTCATTGCCGTGCGTTACGACCCCGCCAATCCTGAAAAAGCAATCCTTGGCGGAACGCTCGCCCTTTGGGGACTTCCGACCGCACTGCTTATCCTCGGCGCGGTTTCTCTGCTTGTAAGCCTGAAAGACATTATCAGCTTCTAAAGTTAGTCGTATCGCTTCTGCAAGATATTCTTCATAAACGCGTTTACTTCCCACTGGTTTGCCACAGGCTTTTTTGTAAATGCCAGCGCAAGCATATACGCCACCGGCCCAATTCCCGGGATATTGTCAGGAAGTTAGCTCTATGTCTCTGTCTTGGCTGAATGAATGGGAAGAGATTGAGCCCAGTTGGTAATACAGGAACGCCGAAGATCGTGCAGGGAAAAAGGTCCCACACCCGCATGCCTGCAAATCGTTTTATATCTTCGAAGTACATTATTTACCAGGCTCTGCTCCGGGTTCCAGCGTTTCCTTTCAACTTGTTTACGATAATACTCCCACCGCTCATGCTCCATAAAAACATAGGGGCAATTTTCCGGGGCAACTGACTGCCACGCTGTCAAAAGGTTAATGGCCTGATCCGTCAATGGAATAATTCGCATTTCACAATCTTTGGGCTGCCAGGGCTGAATCCATTGGCTGCCGTCTTTCCGTGTCACGTACACCTGATTCTTCTGAAAATCAATATCGGCCCAAGTCAGATTCAGCATCTCCTGGAGCCGTTGGGCGGTGGTGTAAGCGATAGTCAAAAATCCCTTCCAGAAGATATCCGGACAATGATTGTAGATACACGTAAATTCCTGAGGGCCGCAGTAGCTTGGCTTTTTGGGTGCGATTTTAATCAAAGAGACTGGTACACAGGGATTACTATCTTGGGCCGTATACCCCCGGAGAATCGACAGATTAAACACACGCTTCAAAACCTTCAATTCTTTGTTGGAAGTAGCTGGAGATAAACCCGTTTTCAGCCGGGCCGCTCGAAATTTTTCGACATCACGCGGTTTAATCTTCTTTAGTTGACGATCCCATCCGACCTGTTTGGCAAACAGCTCGATCACCCGAAGATGTAATTTTAACGTTTTTGTAGCCAAATTATTTTCCATTAAAACCCGATGTTCTTTATAAAACTGTTTTAAGCTGATTGATTGCGGAAGGTCAGTATTTCCGCTTCGACAATCCGCCTGTTTTATTTCAGCATATTTCTCTGCCTCCTTTCGTGTTTTAAAACTTTTACTGTGGCGTTTCCCTTCAGAATTGAACCACCGAACCACCCAGCTGAATGCTCGTTTCTTAGGCCAGATGTTTTTAGGCAATGCTTTTCCGGTTTTGTCTGTCGGTACTTTTCCATGATACTTTCTATAGATACCTACTTTTTCAATCGCCATGATTAATTCTCCTGATCCTGCCTGGATCCAAAGGCCATCATGGACGACTGACCCAGTAGGATACTATATCAATGTGAATAAAATCGCGCAAGATAAAATTAGAAAAATCTCTATTCTTGCGTTTTGTTATCCAGAAACCGTTCAAGCTCAACTCTCAAATACCATACATGGCGGGCATACTTTGTACCCCTTAAATCTCCATGGTCCCGCCAGTAATTGAGGGTTCGTTTCGCGGATTTCGGGGTATGTCCGGTAAGATCCAGGCGTAAAAACTGAGCCGCTTCCGTCGGCGTCATAATTGGTGGAAACTCAAACGGATGAGGCGGCCATTCTCCTTCTTCGATTCGCATCGTGGTATTCTGCATATCATATTCCTCAATGACGGATTCATCATTTACCCTTTCCATTGCTATGCCGGAGGTGAAGACGCCTTTACGCTTTTCTTTGGACGTTGTCTCGTGTCGGCGGCATAATTCCAGCACCTTCATGGTCGTATCGTCATTGTGCAGCAACTGGCCCTGAGCGGCCTTGTGGACCATTGGCTCAAAAACCGGCTCAATCAGGTCAGCGGTCTGCTCGGCGATCTCCCACTGGGTTGCCGCAGGCAGAGGGATTCCCAGGCTGCCCTGGAGCCGTTCGAGGCGGTTGAAGGGAACTCCGCTGTATGGCGGTTGTATGTGCGCGAAGAGAAATTCATTTTAGCAAACCGGATAATCCAGCTGGTCTGAGCTTAGCCCGCAGGTCAGAACTGAACTCTGCACATCTGGCAGTCATAAAAAATGCAATAAAATCAGGTATTGCAGGAAAGCCATTCAAGAAACTGTTTTCCTTTTTCTACGGAATCAGCCTGAACCTGATATACCACAAGTTCGCTTTTATATTTCCCTTGAATAGCCTTAATTTGTTCGACCGAACCGTACACAATTATCGCTTTGCCAGCATCTTGTATTTTATGCAGCACTTCTGGCCATTCGAGTTGTGGTTTTGCTCCGGCACCCGGAACCCACTGAACAGCATTGATCTCCTTTATGGCAAGTATGTCATCAAGGTGCTTGAGCGAATCCTTTCCATCAAGATGAAAGCATGAGTTATCAAGAAATTGTGCTTCCTCTTCAATGGCCGGCAAAACAAATTTGCGAAACATATCCGGGCTCAGCAGGCATATAAAATCCGCCTGAATAGGATTAAATTTGTTTCGACTATAAAAATGAAGCCAGGAGCAAGTACCTGTTTGCTCCTTTTGACCATAAGAATAGAATGTATCATAAACCTTTGTGTATAATTTTCTGACATCATTCATCGCTTTACTCACTAGTTCAGGAGAGTCAATAATGTCAAACAGAAGATTTTCAGCGCCTCTTAGTCCTTCAAGGGCATCAATATTGGAATGAAGGTCAATGTTATAAAGGAGACATTTATCTTTGTAATACTGCTGTGCCTGCTTATGAAATTCGATCATTCTTCGCCAGCATCCATTATTTTGATCTATTTGCAGGGGTAGAAAATTTTCCCATTTATCAATAATTTTTTTCGACCAACTGGTTCCGGTCTCTACATTATCCATTATGATAGGAGCGCCGAGAAAGCCCGCCATTTGATCGGGTCCGAAATCCGGCCTGAATCCGGGCATTGCCTCACCCAGGAACTCATAGGAATTAAGAAAAGTATCAAATTTATTAAAAGCCGTTTGAAATGGTTCATCCACGGGTATAGTAAAACCAGGAATTTTCGCTCTCGGATCTTTTTTGGCAAAAACCACCGTGCATGGTCTATCGATTATTTCCTTGTTCCAGAAAGCATCCCAGTAGTTTTGTGCTCGTTCAAAATCTGGCTTATACTGTAAAAACATCTTTTCTCCAATACTCATAATCTTCTTAAGCTCGTCATTAACATCTGTATTTTGATGAATGCAAGATCTTTTCGAAAGATCAAGGTTTTCCAAAGTCGTTTATGGCCTTGATTATTTGAGGATAACTTTTTTTCCAGTACCCGGGGGGGACATTTTCTGATATCTGAATCTGAAGTCTGCCGGTATGGCCCACCTCATTCAATATCTCCATTGCTTTTTTATAAATAGTTTTTTCGTCCTCCATGTGGACAGAAGAAGGAAAGTTTAGAAAAAGTCTCATATGCGGCCACATTGATAATGCTCTCGCAGCGGATGTATCATTGTCCGGAGGAGGCGTAAATGAGTCGAGCCCCTTTATGCCTGACCGGCCAATGTCGTCCCATAATGGTTTCAAGTCACCATCCATGTGAACAAATACCGGAATATCTCGTTCGGACATTCGCTCAGATAATTCCTGGTATAAAGGAAGACAGTATTGTTGAAAATTTTTCTTCCCAATGAGCGGTGCTGTTATATTGTCCGGAAAATTTACCATATCAATATCGGCTCTTTCAATAACGTCAAAAACCAATCTGGCTTGATGAGTCAACAGCTCAATGACGCGCTGCATCAGTCCCGGATGGTCTAAAAAATGAATAGACAGATCCTCGATGCTGACCCATTCAATCCACAGTTGCTGAAACGGCGTTCTGTTGACACGAACAAGTGGAATACCATCATCACCAAGTTCCTGTTTCTCTTTGGCAAGCTGGTCAAAATCTTCAACGACCACAGAGTCTTCAAGCCAGGCGCAAAGAATATCGTAATCCTCCACGGTTTTAATAAAGTGCTCCGTTGTTGCCCTTGAGTTCAAAGCGGGATCAAACATGCGGACCTGACTAATGCTGCCTTTTGACGTTGTAATTATCGTATGTTCCCCTTTAAGGCCTTCTTTTTTAACCGCCTTGACAACGATATCACAGTTGGGGTGTTCGATACGATAAGGATTAGACCATTTTAGCAAGCCCATATTTTCACGCCCCACCTCAGTCCAAACATCCTCATTTTTTGCCGAAAGATTATTATATGTTACAAAAGGAACGCGATCGAGTTGCTCGCCCTTCAAAACTGCGATTATCCTTTCCTTCATTGTCATTGCTTTCATGCTAACTCCTGCAAAGTAAATATGTAAGTTGTTTTAAGTCTGAAAATCTTTGACTCCTCTTGAAGAATCAAATTGCTTTATCCGACATCTTTTTTGCGCTTTGAAAGGCATTGCTTTAAGTTTGTTTTCGAACAGAGCCAAATCAGACCAGGCTGTTATCGCAAGGTTTTTAACAGCCTTTCTATTAAGTTTTTCAATAATTTGGGGCTCAGTATTTGACAAGTCATTTAATTCATTAGGATCATTTTTCAGGTCAAACAAAAGCTCTCTGCCGCCGTTTGCGATAAAGATGTATTTCCATTGTTCGTGCCTTACCATGATTTTGAAACGCTCTGTTCCCGGTATACCATAATAACCATAAAGGAAGTCCCTTGGTTTGGCTTTGCTTTGAACCATTCCGAGAACATCAATACCGTCTCTAATTTGAATCGCACCAGCGACACCTGTTGATATCGCAAAAAGATCAGTCAGACAGACAAGCTCTTCATTTTTGACATTTTGCGGCAATCTTTCAGGCCAGCTAAGTAAAAAAGGCACGTGACAGGATTGCTCAAAAAAACTTTCTTTCTGCCAGGCGTGGTGATCGCCAAGATGATCGCCATGATCTGAAAAGAAGCATATCAAAGTATTATCACTGTCTTTGAGAGCTTCAACAGTATCCAGCAATTTGCCTATACATTTATCGATGTAGCTTATTTCGCCATAATAACGAGCTTTAAGAGCGCGGGCATGGAAATCATTTATCTCCTCTGCCCAAATTGCATAGTTCATTCTCGGGATCTGTTCATCGGCGTGGTCGACAGAGATGTCGCCTTTAATCGGGTTAGGCATTTTGTCCGGATCGTATCTACGGTTGAATGGTATGGGCGGAGCGAAAGGCGGATGCGGACCTATAAATGAAACAAAGCCGAACCAGGGCCTGTCGTCTTGCTGCTGTATCTGTTCAATGGCCCGATCTGTTACGAATGATTCAACAGTCAGCTCTTGAGGCAATGGACTCATTTGCGGCATATAATACATCTCTGTGCGTTCGCCGTGAAGCTGTTCTATAAAATCATATTCCGGATGCTGTTTGGTTATAAATTTTGAATATGCGTCTCTTGAACGCTGGTCCTTGTCTTCGTAGAGTTCTTCAGTATGCAGGTGAGTTTCATAGCCGAGTTCTTCATCCCAATCAGGCATAGTATGAAACTTACCGACCCCAAAAGTTCGATATCCCAGCTTAGCCATCGTTCGAGGAAGATAATCTCCACATCTTGATTCCATCTTCTGCTCTTGAAAATCCCTAGGTTTTGGTTGTGAATTGAACCACTGGCCGGTTTTGGGGGGTTCACAACCCGTTCTTATGGTTGATCTTGCAGGCACGCACACCGGACAAGAGGAATAAGCGTTAGTAAAACTAATGCCGCGCCTTACCAGTCTGTCGAGGTTGGGAGTTCTTATATGACTGTTTCCAAGGGCAGCGATAGTATCAAAACGCTGCTGATCGGTCATAATATAGAGAATATTGGGTTTATTATTCATAAAATAATCACTATGAGAATTAACTGTCATAAAGGATTATTCAGGCACGTTTGCTGTTTGGGAGGAAAAAACTCTCCGCCTCTGGAACCGTGATATTTTATATCCTGTTCTATTTTCCAGTTAAGTAGTTTGTTTGTGAGTTCATGTTTTTTGTCCAAAAATTCAGGTGCAGACCATAAGTCATTGCGTTCATCCGGGTCGTTGTGCAGGTCAAAAAGTTGTCCCTGTGTATCTCCAGCATGAAAGATATTCAATTTATACCTGCCGTCAAATAACATCGTAGCGTGTATATCAGGCGACCAGTATGTTTTTTTATCACATATGCCCGTCGATCGGTATTCACAGACAGCAACGCCTTTTGAATTATAATCATCAGGACTGAGAGCTTTTTGTAATAAGTCCGTCCCCGTATCAATATTATCCTGATTTGATTCGATTCCAGCAGCTTTGAGAATAGTATAAGCTAATTGATAAGGCTGAACCACATCTTTAACCCGTATGCCACAAGGCACTGTCTTCGGGTATTTAATTATAAAAGGGACATGTACGCTCGGTTCATAAAAATATGCGCCTTTGGCAAGAAGACCGTGATCCCCAAGCATATCCCCGTGGTCACTGAGGAATACTACCATAGTATTATCCTCAAGTCCGGAACTATTGAGTGCTTTAAGAACTCTGCCGACTTGATTATCAAGAAAAGCTATAGAAGCGTAATAACCAACCCGCATTTTTAAGATGTTGTCAGCAGTATAGTTATCGCAGGCTCCCAAAAGGCCGTGCATACTTTCCTTTTCAACTGCATCCGGCCTTAAATTAGTAGAAAGAACCGGCTTGGGAATTTTCTTCTTTTTGACCAATTCCTCCATCTCTGGAGGAAAGTCGCTATAAGGGTCGTGGGGGTCAACCACGCTCATACAGCAGAAGAAAGGAGTATTTATGTCGTGATTTTGAAAGAAATCGATGGTTCTGTCTGCTGCCCATTTAGTAAAATGTACATTTTGGGGAAATTTACCGATCTTTCGTCCTCCCTTGACAAGCTTTTCATAAAAAACTGGATGATTTTCTTTGAGCCATTGCTGATAGGCATTGTATTTTCCGCCAAGGGCATGGGGGGCAATAGAATACTCGTATATATCAAAACCGTCGTTAAGGTTACGACTGTCACGTTCAAAACATCTTCCACTTACGTGAAGCTTACCAAAAAGAGCTGTTTTATAGCCATTCTCGCGCAGGCGCTCTGTAAAAAAATACTGGTCATCAGGCAATTTATCGTGCAGCCTGAACACTCCGTGGCCGGTAAGAGTTTTGCCTGTAAATATGCCCGCCCTGCTTGGAGTGCATATAGGGTTATTCACATAACAATTCTCAAACAGGGCTCCCTGAACCGCCAGACTATCAATATTGGGGGTATCAACGGCTTCACAGCCGTAACAGCTTAAGCTGTCGAACCTCTGCTGGTCAGTCATTATTAATAAAATGTTCGGTCGTTGTTTTGTCATATCAACCCCTACTTAAAGACAATCAGGGCCCACTTGCCCAGTACAAGTTTATTACTTTTCTCCAGTTTTTTTTGCATTACTATAACTTTATTTTTAGGATCTTTCCCAAAAAGTTGAAACGGCTGGACAGAAGACATGGAAAAACCAAGAGACTCCATATATTCAATATAGCAATTCCGTCGGGGTCCGTCGGCAGGTGGAACCAGTGCATAAACAAGCCCAGGCTCCATACATATACTGAAAGATGATTCAATCTCAGGCCTTATAAAATGTTTGCCCCTGAGTTCTTTCGGCAAATCGTTAAAAACATAATTTCTATTTTGGAAAACTTCTTCGCCCTTGTTCAGTACAGCGATTTCACCCCCACCAATGGCCGGTTCAAGCACAGCAAATCCACCTTCTTTCTGATCCGATTCTGATTCCGGCATTTTAACCGTAAATTCATATCCGCTAAAATCTAAAGTCTCAAATTCCGGCTCTTTCGTTTGCCATTGGTCCCAGTAATAAAGCCACGTATTTCTAATTATGGGATGTCTTCCGTCGATTCCTGCAATCGCTTCCCATTCGCCGTCGTTGTCCCAGTCTACCGGTTCGAGCATTCTAAAATGTGTATAGCTGCCTTTTTGAATATGCCCGGTAACTTTTATCTGATTGGGGCGGAATTCAAAAACATATTGGTCATCCTTCATACCCATATTTTTATAATAGTATATGAATTCAGTACGTGCGCTAAGACTCTGTCCCGCTGAAGTTATAATATCGTTCAAACCATCATTGTCCCAGTCAACTACGCAAAATTTCGACCGCCCAATACCTCTTGAAGTCCTGCAAACATTGAAAGGATACCCTTCTGAATTAACGGCCTTTTGGGCATCTTTAAGATGCAGGTTTCCTTTTTTATCCCGATACCGGGGCCATATAGTAAGTTTTCTGTCAGCAGAAACCGTTATCAGGTCGGGCAGACCATCCTGATTCAGGTCACCTACGCCCGGGCGAGACCGCCATGCCATCGGAACTACCTGATCCCCCTCGGCGCCGTATGTAACTTTGCCCCGGGCCTTGAATTCAGGTTTTGTTTTATTGCCGACATTTTCAAAGTAATAAATAACCTCTCCATGATTACCGATAAGCAGGTCTATATCGCCGTCAAGATCCCAGTCTTCTGCGGTAGGATTAGAATACCCGATAAGATATTCTATGGGACCTTGAAGATTATACTCTTTGTACATTCTTATTGGTTTTCCATCAGCGTGTATAAGCTTTGGTGTACTCCATTTATCGATCCCTCCGTCAGCATCAAGATTTTCAAAATACCATATAAGGCCACATTCACTGCCCACAATCAAATCCTTTTTACCATCCCCGTTTAAATCGGCAACATCAGGAACAGCGAATATATCAAGTTCCATCGTTGTTGGGTTCTCAAAAAGCACCCAGTGAGCCTCTGAAAAAGCAAAGGGGTTGTTCTTTAAAAGTTGAACCGTTTCATAAATAACGGATCCTCCGTGATAGACAATATGCAGCAATCCATTGTTATCCTTAAATGGTATGGCAGCTTTCCTGTGGTCCATGCTGTAATTACTTCCGTATTTTATTTTTTTGCCGTTTCCAAAAAACGGCGAACCGTCCGGACGAGTATCGGTGTTGAGATAAACCACAGAATAATCATCGACGTGTGTGAATATGTCAGTTTTACCGTCAGTGTTCCAGTCGATAAGATATGCCGAAACACTTCTTGCGGGGTATGATATTCCCCGGGCCTGCTCGCCGGTTATTATCTGTCGGGGCATCGTAAAAGCAGGTTTTGTTTTGGTTCCTACATTTCTGCAAATCCAGATTGAAGTAGAGGCATCAGCGAAAATCCACTGATTCTCTATCCATCCGGTATTGAAACCGGCAAATTTCCAAGGCACGTAAGCGACATCATTGCCAAGCATCATCATTGTATATTTTGTCAAGAGGACATCATCTTTTCCGTCATTGTCATAATCCCCAAGACCAGCTATACTCCATGCATCTTTTTCGTGCTGTTCTAAGCTACCGGGCAATGTCAAATCTCCACCTAATACAAATTGAAGATTGCCGACATTATTATAGTCAACGTCTCCCGAAGCCCTTTTCTCTTCCAGCCAGATTATTTTGCCATCCTTTAAAAGGACATAATCTCTTTTTTGATCAGAGTCAAAATCGCCGGGATTGGAGTAAACTTTCCCTTTGCCCGCCCTTTTATACACAGGTTTTTTACCCTCTCGCCTCCCGGTGTTTTTCCATAAAGTACCGTCTGCGATTAAATCCACTTGACCATCGCTGTCATAATCAATAGGCCTGACCCCTGATTTCATAGGTGCAGCCAAATCCGGCCTGCCGTAATATATACCAGACGGTTCATTGAAAACTTGAATTTTAAAACTATCGTTTGTATTTTCGGCGAATGTTGGTGCAGAATAAATGATCAAAACCACAGCCAAATAAATAATATTTAAAAAATGATTCACAATAATCTCCCTAAAAAAACTCACTGCCATATTTCAGGCCCCGGACGGGCATAACCTGTAGGTATACATCTGTATGTACCTTTCTCCGTGAAAGGATACTTTTTCTCGATCTCTTCGGTCAGAATGACTCCAAGGCCGGGGGTTTGCGGTGCTTCAATTTGACCGTTTTGAATATTCAATGGTTCAATAAGCAATTCCTCTCTCAAACTGTATTTCGGCATCGGCCACTCGGCAAGTAAAGCCCCACCCGCAATTGCAGCATGATAATTTGCCATAAGACCCACACCGCCGGACCATGCATGTACCACCACATCACACCCGTACTGAGCAGCACAGTCAAAAACCTGTAACACCTCACTTATTCCGCCCAGGACCGACGCATCCGGTTGAACGAAGTCATAGATCCCTTCTCTGACAAGCTCACAAAGTTCGTGAGAGGTAGTTATCGTTTCGCCGCCACATATTTTTACATCACATTTCCGGCGCAGCACTTTATAATCCCCGGAGCAAAAAGGCCCCAACACCTCTTCAAGAAATACGATATCATTGGCTGTTCGCGTTTTCACAGCATCAAGGTATTTCAAAACATCTGATACGGTTTGCGAAGGAATGGCCAGATTCTGGCACATGTCCACTCCTACCCGGATACCTCTCGCGGCTGCTTTTTCAAGCACCCAGACCGTCTTGGCAACCTCGTCATTTCGGGCACGTATTTTGAAAAGATCGATCCCAAGCTCCTGCAATGAATCTAACTCTTGATGCATGGACTGAACATCGACGGAATCACCCCCGCTTCCATATAAACTGAGCTTTTCACAACCTTTCGTTCCCAAAAGTGCATAAGCGGGAATCTCCAGCAGCTTGGCTTTTGCATCTGTCATTGCCATTTCAAACGCGCCAAGCACATGCCTGGCCGGACCTTTAAGGCCCCAGTAACCGACAATTGAGACCATCCTGTTGAATTGCTGATTTAAATCCAAGATATCACAGCCGATAAGATAAGGACTTATGACATTCACCATTTCAGTGAAAACTTGGGGTGCAAAAACGGCCAGGTATGCCTCTCCAAGACCTATGGTACCGTCTTCAAGAGTAATTTCCACAAGGCCGCAATTTCTAAGGCCGAAAGGCAGATGTAAAATAACCTCAAGTGATTGTTCATTGCCATACGGTGCCGTCAATAAGACCGGACGAATTTTTGCGATCTTTGCCATATTCAATAATCCCGCCGCCAATCAACAACATTATTTAACTTTTTTGTTGATTTATAAAGTTTGAAATTTTCGGCAAAAAAGTCTATCAACCTGTCTAATTCATCTACGGTTCCACCTGCTGTATGCTGAGTAAGAATAAGATTAGGGCAATCCCATAAAGGGCTCGTTTCTTGAACAGGCTCTGCTGTTGTCGTGTCTAAAACAGCTCCGGCAATTCTGCCTTCAACAAGGTTTTTAATCAGCGATTGCTCATCAATCGCGGTTCCTCGTCCCGCGTTACATAAGACAGCCCTCGTTGACAGCTTGGCAATACGGTCTTTATTAAAAAAACCACGCGTTTCATCCGTTCCAGGAAGGGTCAAACTTACAACATCAAATCCACCTAAAGCATCATCCAGCTCTGACAGATCGTTCATGTCGGCGTTTGAGTTGAACTTGTCATATGTAATAACCTTAAAGACTAACGGCTCAAAGAGCTTTTTGAGACACTGCCCTATCGAACCCAGGCCGATTATACAGACGCTGGAATCTTTTAAAAGTCTCAAACTCGGTCTTATCTCCAGCTTTTTCCATTCTTTTGCTTCTTTATATCTAACACATTGATCGATACCCCGGTATATTGCCATAACTCCGGCAAGGATAGTTTCACTAACCGGCAGAGAGAAAAAGCCCCGAAGGTTCGTACAGACGATCTTTGAAGAAAGTTTATCCCAGTTCAGCTTCCTGTATTGATCAACGCCCACGGAATTCAGTTGCAGCCAACGAAGATGATCCGACCCGGACACCCACTGAGGATCAACGGAACCAAAAGCAACCTGGGATTCGTTAAACTCGTTGAAATCCTCTTCATTCAGTTTTTCAGGATGGGCAAACCAGCAGTGATCACACTCGCAAACTCGTAGAAACTTTTCCTTCTGTTGTTTTGAAAACGGTATATTCGTGAAAATATTCAAGCTATAACCTTTATAATTTATTTGCAGCCTTTATGCCGTGGATATTCTCGGCATAAAAACAAGCTCTTTGTTTATTTCAGCATGTAGCATTTTCATGATCAATTCTTTTTTTAATTCGATATACTCCGGATCGTCCCAAAGATTTTTTGACTCCGACGGATCCCCTTGCAAGTCAAATATTTCCCCACAATCCTGGTTGCAATAGACGACCAGCTTATATCTTTTATTTATGTAAATTCTATTGTGCACTTTTGTCGGCTGAAAACGATCTTCGATGATAACATGCTCCCGGATGGATTCTTTTTGACCAAACCAGACCTCTTTCTGATCGATGCCGCTCATACCCCAAGGTGTATTCAGGCCTGCAATGCTTAAAAAGGTCGGGGCGAAATCAACAAGTGATTGTAAAGCATTACTCCTCATGTTTTGAGGCACTTTGCCGGGCAGAGATACGATCATGGGTATCTTGATGCCATCTTCAAAGTAAAAAGGGCCCTTTGCAATCAGCCCGTGCTGACCAAAGTAGTGCCCATGATCGGTGGTAAATACTACCAGTGTTTTTTCCGTAAGGCCCAGGACATCAAGCTTATCCAATATCAGGCCTAAATAGTGGTCAAGCATGGAAACCATGCCAAAATATATGGCCATATCTTTTGCCTTGTCCCGGCTGCTTCTTTGATGGCTGTGAATACCGTGAACATTATTTCCGCCATATTCATCAAAATCATCCATCTTCTTCGCTTCTTCGGGAGAAAGTTGTGTTAATCTGTACTGCTTGGGCATATTATGAAATTCAGCTTCATTAGCTTGAGGCAGCTTCATCTTCGCAGGATCATACATTGAGGCCCAGGGTTCAGGTACAAGATAACTCGGATGGGGGTCAAAATAGCTCGCCCACAAAAAAAAGTTTTCGTCTTTGTCGGAATAATTCTCCAATAAGCTATTGATACGTTCGGTTATCCAGCAATTATAATGGTATTTCTCGTGAATGGACCACGCACCGTACTGGGGTTTATTGTTTTTTCCGGTTGGCTTTCTGAAATGGTCAGTCCAGTTTTTGAGACCCTGCTCCTGCATCCATATCGCATAATGCTGACCAACATGAGCTTCATCCGTGTGGTTGCGACAAATTTCAATATGCTCAAAACCATAAAACGGCCCATGAAAGGTTCTCCAGAAATTAAGATCCTGAAGTACAGGATAAGATTCAAGAGATGTGAATTTTGAAGTGCTTTTAAGTGGCTGGAAATGAGCCTTTCCTACTAGAGCAGTTCTGTAACCGGCCTGCTGAAAATCCTCGCCAACGCAATGTTGATTTTCCATCAATTTTGTTCCGAGAGCCCATGCACCATGTTGACTCGGATATTTACCCGTAATAATGCTCGCCCTTGACGGGGTGCAGGTCGGATTTACGGTATATGCCCTGTCGAAAACAGTTCCCATCTTAGCCAGGCGGTCAAGGTTTGGGGTCTTGATATCAGGATTATTGATCCCAAGCGTCATATAGTGCTGCTGGTCGCTTGTAATGAGAAGCACATTATGCTTTTGGGCGTTTTTTTCAGCTTTTTTGTAATAATCAATATCAGGCATATCGATATCTATACCGTATAACATTAACATTCCAAATTATAAAGTATATTCTTTTCGTTTAAAGTCACAAGCGGCACTGAACAGCTTTTCTATATTCTCAAACGGCACATCCGCCCGGATGCCGTGGTCCGCACTGCAAATGTACCCGCCGCCTTCCCCAAGCAGTTCGATGCATCTCCGAACCTCCTCCTGCACCTCCCCGGGGCTCATAAACGGAAGACGCTGAGAATTTACCGCACCAAAGAACGTGATATCCCTGCCATACTGCGATTTTAATTCTGACGGTGAGATCGGAAGCGTATGCAGCTGGACCGTTTCCCAAACATCCATACCAATATCAATCAGATCCGGCAGGACTTCGACAATATTCCCGCAGGAATGAAACCAGGTATACTTTCCATGCTTTTTAGCAAGCTCAAACAATTTTGCATATTTCGGTTTCAGATATTTACGCCACAACTCCGGTGAGATCAGCATCCCCTGCTGGGAGGCAAAATCTTCCGCACCACACAAAATATGCAGATCGTCCCCGCAGCGTTCAAGAAGACCCTCACTGCATTGATACGTGATCTCAAAAATCTTATCGAGCGCCGCCTCGAACAATTTGGGTTCGAGCGTCATATTCATCAGGGTTTGCTCCATACCCATCAGGTCAAAAACCCGGCACAGCAAAGGCCACCAGTGAGGACCCCGTACTGCGTACTGGTCAGAAATTGCCCGGGCCTTTTGAGCCGCCCGGTCAATATCAAACGCCTTCGGATTCGGCCACTTGTGATTCTCGATCTCCTTTATACTGCTTGCCCCAGCCAAAGGATACCAGTGACTTGTTCCGTAATCTTTCTTCGCTACACATCCCCATTCATTCAGAGCCTCGCCCTCATGCTCGGCCTCAATATCCCCGGTGTAAGCGAATTCCAGCCGAAAACAATCGATTCCAAGCTTTTCATAAGACGGCGAATAATATCCGATATCCGGATGGACCATCTGCTCATGTCCCTCGATCCCAAGATAACGGGCAAAATCATATTCGTTTTCGATCTCGAGTATTGCCACCGGGATTCGGTCAGAAACCTGGTGCTCGATTGCCCGTATAATTCTCTCCCGCCCGTTCATCTTGCCCCCTCTCTTTTATCATGCCGCAAACGGATGATCCGTCCCGACAATTCATGCGTAAGCTCTATCTCAAAACCGTCTGCTTTCCTATCCAGTTTCGGGCGATATTTTTTATCCACAGGGTACACACACTCTACCGATTCGACCTTTTCCATGAATCGGATCGGAATAAAAGAGCGACCATTTTTCGCGTTTCGCCTCCAAACGGCGATACGACTTTCTTTTTCGCTCTTCATTCCCAGCGCCAGCCACAATCGGTCATCATACACGCTCGCCAGGCCAAGGGGATAAAAAGGTTCGGATTCGGAAATAAGCTTCCGGCTGTGCTTATAATAATCGATCGCCTCTTTGACCAATCCAAGACAACGCTTGTTCAGGGATGCGAGTTTTCCGCTCAAATGAATTCGACATAACAATGCGTTGACCATGTTGTAAATCGTCGCCTCTTCATCGTCCGGCTCCGTCGGGTAAGCCCACACCGCCAGTTGCTCGGGCAGGACCGTAGCACTGCAGCCCATTGACAACGCGGAATACTGGCTGTAGAGGTCCAGGTCGCTGCTGCTTTGCAGCTGAGCGTGAGAAAGAACGCCGTAATCAGTACGAAGCCCGCCCGCGGCACAATTCTCCCAGATCAGCTGGGGGTGTCTTTCATGAATCCCGTCGATCCATTTGTAAAGGTTCCGCGTATGCTGCAAAAGCCCGTCGCCAAAACTGTCCGCGTTAGTCTCGGTCCCGTGATGAAGATCAATATTATAATCATTCTTGATATATCCTGCCCCGTACTTATTGACCATGCGGTCGATCACCCTGTCCAAATGAGCGACCACCTCGGGATTGGAAAAATTCAGAAAATATCGTCCGTTGTAAATGATTCGCTTGCCGTGCCGGGTGTAAAACCACGAATCCGGCTTATGCGCAATACTGTTGTTTACACCGACGACTTCCGCCTCGATCCACAAACCCGGAACCATTCCATGACCGCAGATCAGGTCCATCATCGCAAAAAATTCTCCATCAGGAAAACGCTGTTCATTCACCTCCCAGTGTCCCACGCCGGGCCACCAGTGTTCCCCGGGCCGGGCATACCAGGCAGAATCGATGCAGTAATACTCGCACCCAACCTCGGCCGCAGCCTCGATAAGAGGTTTTTCCTTCTCAAAGCTGGGATCCCCCCACAAGCAATTCATGTAATCATTAAAAATAACAGGCAGTTTATCATCCGCTGCATGTGCCTTTCGGCAGGCTTTACGCCGATAGCGAGTCAACTCACAGACCGCCTCCTCAAACCCTCCATCGACAATACCAATCGCCACAGGAACCGAACAGAAGCTCTCACCCTTGGCCAATTCTTTATACCAGTGCCCATGTTCTTCATCCGGTCCGCCTGCTGTCAGGTACAAGCTGTGATCGATGCCCTTGAATTCAAGCATCCCCGCTTCCCACAGCCAGCTTGAACTGTTCTCGATTTGCCAGAAAAGCATCCGGCCGATCTCGGTGTCCTCGATCATGGCCATAGGGCTCTTTTCCGCGGACGCCCGACTGCCAAGACACCGCGCACGGTAATGACTGCAATTGGAAGAGGTTAAACCAATCTCCCGGCACGACAACCGTTGCCACTGCCCCTCACCGGACCAGCTGCTGTAGGGAATATGGAAATACAGTTTCTCGTCCCATGCCTGCTTGCCTAGAGCCCCAACATGATACAGAGCCAAAGATGACAAATGTTCCAGTCCGACCGGCTCCTCGCCCAGGTTTTGCACCTCTACCCATCGCCGAACGACCGGGATATTATCAGAACAGAAGAAGTAACGTGAAAGCACCTGCAGGTTGATATCTTCACGAAGGTATCGAATTGTAAAAAGTCGTCCATCGCCCTGCTGAGATTCTTCCAGGCCCATAAACTTCAGTTTCTCACCGCAGCCACCCAGATTTCGACTCCGGGCAGCAAAGTTACGGCCTTCTCCCGCGATCAGAAGCTCCGTTTCACGGCAGTAGCCCAGGTAAGATTCGTCCGGGACATAACTCTCTCCAGAAAGTGAAAAACTCCCCACCGCCAGAGATTCACCTACTTGATAAAAACGAAAACAAACGCCCGCAGCTTCGATGTGGACCGCATCCTGTTCAAAATCAACCTTCTTTTCTTTGCTCTGTATTTCCAATCTCAACCCTTCATTTTTTCTCTTGAATACTATTTAAAAAAACACTGTACAATGGATCGGCCTTGGATTCCATCCAGTCGCACAGCTTTTCGACAAACTGCCCCGAAATGTCTTTATGCTGCTCACTCAAAATAAGATTATTCGTCTCATAGGGATCCGCTTGTAGATCATAAAGTTCTCCCAGGTCTCCCTGGTTCCAGATGTATTTACACGTATTATTGGTGACCATTCGCCAGTCAACCGTTTGATGAAAAGGCCCCAGGCACCGCTGCTCGGAAAACAGGTACTCATGAGCCGATTCATCGGCCTGATTTTGAAGAATTCCGCCCAGGTCAATTCCCTCATATTCCTCAGGCGCATTCAAACCCGCAAGTCCCAGAATCGTTGGCGCGATATCCAGTAAAGAAACCCCGGCCCCACTGCGTATACCACCGGCAATCCCCTTGCCGCTTACAATCAAAGGAACACGGACGGATTCCTCGTACGGGCACATCTTATGCCAGAGTCCATGTTGGCCCAGCATCTCACCATGGTCTGCACAATAAATAACTATAGTATTATCACGAATACCTTCATTCTCCAGATAGGCTAAAAGTTTTCCCACCTGATCGTCTATGAGGGTTACAAATCCTCTATAGACAGCGACACTTTTCTTCCATTGTTCCCAATTATCTCCGTGGTCCAGCCAGAGTTTTCGATAATAACTATTTCTATTGCTTATCGGTTCCAACTCATTCGGCCTGAAATTAGGAGGTTCTGGAATCTTTTCAGGATCATACATGCTGTAATAAGGCTCGGGAATTTTAAAAGGAGGGTGTGGCCCCTCAAATCCGCAAACCATAAAGAAAGGTTGATCATCAGGTCTGTTTTTTAAAATATCCAATGCGTGATCTTTTATGAAAGCATCCGTAGAGTGTTCGGCGGGAACTGCACTGACTTTCGTTACAGGTATAGACATGAAGGGCTCGCGTTTTGATCGCACATCCATATCATTAAATGCGACCCCATCCGGAAAACCTTTTTCCTGACAATAACGCGAATATGCCTGTTTATTTTCTTTATTGTATTCCCATGTTTCATCAAACCAATCATTAATCACATCCGGGCCAAGATGCCACTTTCCTGCATAGCCGGTAAAATACCCGGCTTTTCGGAGTTGTTCTGTTAGAATTGCCGGTTCTCTCAAAGATGTTCCGTTTCTTGTCATATCGGTTTCACCAATAGGATCGAATATTCCATGTGGGTCTTTACCCATAAATCCCCTGGCCTGGTGCGGATACAAACTGGTAAAGATTGAACTGCGAGCAGGCGTACACAACGGGCAGGGACTGAGGGCATTTTCAAACGCCACGCCATCTTGCGCCAGCCTGTCGAGGTTAGGTGTTTTCAACTCCATACGACCCCAAAACCCAAGAGAATCCGCACGATGCTGGTCGGCGATAAATAAAAGTATATTCGGTTTGTTCGCACCATCCTTGTTCGTAAGTTTTGCCATAGAATATACACCTTTGAATCAATGAGTAACCAGGCTTCGGCCTGTCTCATAGAGCGCCAATATATTTTTCGTGGGAACATCGGTCTGCAATACATGGCTGGGCGAAAGGATATATCCCCCCCCTTTGCCAAGGATGCCCGCCATTTTTTCAGCAGTGTCGCGGACCTCTTGCGGGCGGCCATGGGGAAGCAGGTGCTGGGTATCGAGCCCCCCATGAAAACAGATTCGTTGTCCAAAACGCTCTTTGAGAACACACGGGTCCATTCCTTTTGCGGTGACCTGGATCGGATCAAGGATATCCACCCCAGCCTCAATCAGATCATCAATTACATCCACGATCGCACCGCACGAATGAAACATTACCTTCACACCATGCGAATGTGCCATATCAATCAGCCGGGCCAATCGAGGCAAAACAAACGTAAGAAACATATCTCGACTCATAATCATCCGATCCTGCATGCCCACGTCATCGGCGATACGAAAAATGTCGATCTTTCCCTTTGCCGCTGTAAACATCGCGTCGAAATAGCCCGTGTAAAAAAACGTGAACTTATCCATCACAAACTCACCCGATTCCTGATCTATTCCCAGGTCCATCATCAGGTTGTCCAGTCCGCGCAAAAAGCTCGGATGCTGCCATACGCTCGCGCCCGACGCCATAACGGCAAATCCGTCCCATTCGTCCAGCCTTTGCTCGAAATCGGAAAAATCAAACCAATCCACCTCGGGCCATTGATGATTACGCATTTGATCGAGGCTCTTGCCCGCCAGGACAAACTCGCAAAACATCTCTTCCGGGCCCGTAGCCGTCTGTTCCGTTTTCGTCCGCCAGCCCCAGTAATTCTCCTTGATCCCCCCATCCAGCGGTCGTACTTTGGGGATTGGTCCGCGATATTCCGGTTCCACCACGTCTCGAAGATCGACAATATCCGAACCAAGGTGTAAAAGCAGCGATTTATGATCAGAACAATTCAATTCAGCCTTTAGCCTTTCGAGGGTTGCCGGATTAGCGGAAAAGTCTAAAGCGACTCGATCGGTTTCATTTCTTTCGATCGCGGATAATACCCGATCCCGGGATTTCATAGTCATTTGATTGGACCCTGATTAAAACTGAAATTTTTTGATACATACGTACGGTAATATAATTTCACTCTTCATGTGCGTCTTGCCAGGTTTCCCAAATCTGCTTCCCTTCCTCTACCGATGAGACTTGACAATAGAATACAAGGCCGGACTTATTTTTATATTTCGGGACAAATTGATATGCCCAATTTTTAAAGGACCCCTCTTTTTCACTTACATATCGCAAGGCATCCCCATAAAAAGATTCAATAGCAAGATTGCCATAAAGATGGTCATAATGTTGTTGATAATACTCAAAACCAAACTGGCTGCTTATTACTTTTACCTCAGGCATTTCCGCCAGGGTGGGATAAAGATGCTCAAATCTTGAATGGGGTAACGAACAAAAATGTACATGACCATGACCACTCCAGGATTCATTGATAAACTGATATGGCGGCCGGCAAAATTGCCGGATCAGTTCGGGGGATAGATTGCATATGGAATCATCTCCAAGACGAAGTCCTAAACTTTGAACGCCGAAATTGGTAAGATTCCTGACGCTTTGAAAGTCGGGATTAAGAATCGTCCTGAGCTTTTTTTCCGCTTCCAGCTGCAACCGGGCACAAAGCATAATTAATTTTTCACACAATTCCGGGAAGTCCAGCAGGTCTATTAATATGTTCGAACCCCGCAGCAGCATCGCGATGGAAAATGGGCCAATCGGCAAAGGCCCAACGATATCCACCCATTCAGGCAACCGTTGTCGATATTCTCGACACATGGCCTCAACCCGCGGATAAATTCCCGTTTCCATTTCAGGACGAGAAAGCCCTTCCACTTCCTGTATGGATTGAAAAACCGGCTTAGGCGTCGATCCCAGGTCTTGCAGGGTAGCAATCAGTTCTTCAGGAATAAATTCCTGTGCCCCGAACATGGTCGGGACCAATACATCGCCCAATTGGTTCATCGCGACTGTCGGCAAAACATCCGAACCAACCTCAAGAGTATCGGCCAGGTAGTTTGTATGTATTTTATAGAAAACATCCGGCTCTAATCGGTCGCGATATGAAATCCCGGAAACATGTTTGGGATTTGCCACATGTATCCCTAAGGGGATATACCCCTGTTCCTCCCAGGAAAACGCCCTTTGATGGAGTATTTTAATTTGCTCAAAACGCTCGGGCTGATATAACTTATCCCAGTTCCAGCTGGATTGTTTTTTAGTCATTTTTTTAGAAACGGATATCACTCTTTCTTTTCCTTGATAAGTGAATAGATGGTCATTCCTTCCGGAGCGGATATCTTACCACCAGTTATAAAACTCGCGAGATACCCCATGATCATACAGGTAAACAGCCCAACCACAAAATACAAGAAGAAACTGACTCGTGTCTGAGCCTGAACATAATAAACCGCCAACGCACTGGACAAAATGCCGACAATACTCCCGAACAAATTTGTTCTTTTCGTAAGCATACCCAGCAGAAATACGCCCGCAAGGCCGCCGCCGAACAGACCATTGTACTTACTGATAAGATCGACCAGTGATTTGATATCCGTTGATGCGAACAGAAGCGCCATGCTCGTCCCGAAAACACCAAACAAAACCGTCAGCCAACGCGCGAGGACAAGACAGTGGTGATCGGACACGTTGGTTTTGAACCGGCGGTAAAAGTCCGTTACGATCGCCGTGGCCAAACTGTTCATGCTGCTGTCCATCGAAGACATCGACGCAGCGAAGATGGCCGCGATCAAAAGACCGGATATGCCCGCTGGAAGCTGTTGCACCGCAAACCATGGCACAATGCCATCGGTCAACAGTTCCGGGTTGAGCTTTTCGGGATTCGTTTTGTAAAACGCAAACAGCGCCGTACCGATCAAAAAGAAGACCACCGCTGAGGGAATACCAATCAGCGCACCGGTTACAATGGCACGTCGGGCATTTTTCTCGTCTTTGGTTGTCAACCATCGCTGAACAATCGTCTGGTCCGTCATGGGTAAGAGAACATTCGCGAATGTCGCCAGTATCATCACCGTTATCGACGTCGTAGTCAGATCCCAACTGGGGTTGATCATGTGAAATTTTGAATTGGAAACGCTGATCGAATAAAATTCTCCCACACCGCCCTCCAGGCTGAATACAATGGTAATCAGCATCATCACCGCGCACGAATAAAAAATGATTACCTGGATTACATCAGTCCAGATTACCGCCTCAATCCCCCCGAGCACCGTGTAGATCGTACACAAAATGCCCATGAAAAGGATGCACATAAATACGTTCATCCCCGTCGACGCCGACAGCGCAATGGCCGGCAAAAAAAGCACCACACCCATGCGCCCTAATTGCAGAATGATAAACGACAAGCTCGCAAAGATACGAATCACAATATTGAAACGATACTCCAGATATTCATAGGCCGTCGTTACGTTCAGGCGACGGAAAAAAGGAAGCATCAGGTAGATCTGCACAAAAATACCCAGCGGCATCAACAAAGGCATCACCAGTCGATGCCAGTCAGAGGCGTACGCCTTAGCTGGTGTCGCGATATAAGTGATCGCACTAAGCCCCGTACCGATCAGGCTCAAACCCGCAGCCCAGAAGGGGATCCGCTGGCCCCCGAGGAAAAAATCATTCGTACTTTTTTCACGTTTTGAAAAATAAAACCCCATCAAGACCAAACCGACCAGGTAAACCACCAGGCAGCCGTAATCAAGAAAGCCAAAATGCGAATTCTTCAACACAACATTGGCTTGAATGATATCCACAGAACCTTCCGCACCCAAACCGATCAACCGCACATCTCCCAAATATTTTACCGCACCGAAGATCTCCACAGGCCCGGCATAATCCCCGATTGCTGCCCATGAGTCCGTGATCGCGTGATACGCAAGAACATCTTCTCCCCTGCTCATCGGATACAAAAATACATGAGACTGTCCAACCCCAACGGCCGCACGTTGACCGCTGACGGGCATCTCCATCACCGATGAAAAATGCAACTTCACCGGATCATACTTGAATACCTCTCCCCCAAAATCACCGCTGCCGTATTCCGACAAATCCTCATATCCCCCGAAAAGATAGATTTTATCGCCAAACCCGTCATCCTGCACCCCCATGGCTGGGAATAATGCGCCGGGATAGCCGTTCCGGCCGGAAGCAATCCACTTTCCGTTCTCTCCTGCAAGATCAAGAACATACATCCCTGTGAATCGCTGCTGTCCCTTCGCGTCAAAGGCTCCCCCCGCGACATATATTTTTCCGCCAAATGCCGTCGCTGAACAATACGCCAGCCCTTTGGGAAGAGAGGGCAATGACCGAACCTCAATCTCTTGATTTACCTCGTCAATCTGAATCAGCGAAACATCATCAAACACCTCACGCCCATTCGTTCCGCCAATGCAGATCACACCCATATCGGTACTCACACACGCGCCAAAGCCCCGGGATTGTTCAAGTGTGCCCTGCAAAACTGACCCATCAGCATACGCCCGTATCATATCTATGCACTTGCCCTCGTTCGCTTCAATGGGGTTTATTCCCTCTTGAACCCCGCCCGCGAAGATCAGCAACTCACCGCTCATGCCGGCAAAGGCCCCCTCCAGATTAACCGTTCTCTCAGTCTCAAACACAGAGACATATTCAATAATATTCTGGCTATACTGTCGAACCTCTTGTGCCAAGCCCACCTCCGAGGAACACGATACGAAAACAAACAGTAATACGTAAAAAACAAAACCCTTAATCTTGTTTTTCATTTCGAATATATCCTTTGTTGAATTATAGCCGGTAATTTGGGGTACACCATTTACGTAAAAGACCTCCAAAACTTTATTATCTCTGGCACCACTGCTTCGCGGCCTCATACATCACCAAAATATTCTCCGTCGGGATATCATCCTGGAAATTATGCGTCGGCCCAATAAAGAATCCTCCGCTAACCGCCATCGCGTCAAGAAGCTCCCAGACCCCTTTTCGTATCTCCTCGGCACTTCCGTTGGGCAACAGCTCCTGCTCATCAACCCCGCCGGAAAAAACGATTCGGTCTCCAAAATCCGCATTTAATTCATCCGGGGCCATACCGTTGGCTTTGACCTGGACCGGATCAAGGACATCCACTCCCGTATCAATCAAATCGTCAATGATCGCCCGGATTCCTCCGCACGAATGATGATAGTAATAACCTCCGTGTGATTTTACCACCTCGTTGATCCTGGCAAAAGCGGACATCAGCCTCTCTCGCCACATCTGCGGAGAAAAGATCATGCCGTTCTGTGACCCAAAATCATCGCCGATGCGCAAAAAATCAATCCCTCCTCCCGCGCTCGAAAGCATCCGATCAATAAACGGGATCACAAACCCCAGTATCTTTTCGACAAACGCGTCAAATAATTCGGGTTCAATCGCCATCATCGTCCATGACCGCTCCAAGCCGACAAGACGCTGAATAAACTGAAGCACCGAAGGAGACGCGTCGCCCGGCGCGGTCATGATCGCGTATGAATCATATTGTCGCACCTGGCTGGGTAAGCTCGTAAAATCAAACCACTCCAGATTCGGCCAGGGGTAATCATCCAGCTGACCTGCATCCTTAACTTCCGAAAGGGGATGAGTGACTTCCTCCCAGTAACCCCCTGTGTCACTGAAGGGTACATATCGAAACTCGGTACCCCAGATGTCGCGGATTATCCCTCGGTCATCATCACGAAGACCGGGTCCCACATAAACAGGCTCCACCCAGCGAAAATCGATATTCAGGTACTCAAGCAACGCCTCGTCATTCGCCAAGTTCAATTCCCTCAGAAGACGGGAACGAACCTCAGGAACATCACGGTAAAAAAAGGGAACACGATCCGAACTTTCATGCCTCATCGTACACATTACTCTTTCTCGGGCTGATATTTTGTTACGGATAGACACTGATTTTCCCTCTGGCTTTCAGGGTTTCAATACTTTTTACAGGGTATTGAAAACTCGATTGATTATTGAATATTACGTTTTTGAAGCCGCGATACCTGACAACTCTTCAATACTTTCAAGAGGCTTGATCTTGGAAACATGTGCCTGCCCCGCATCGTTGAGGGGCTGAATCGGAAGAAGAGGTATCCCGTTACCGATACCCAGCATTGAGACAGCATACATAATACCCGAGATCCAGTTCCCACCATGTGAAACCTGGGAGATCTCCCTGAGCCCTGTCAATCGCTCCTGGAGCAATGAAACCATCTGGAGGTCCTTTTTTAGAGATGCCTGATAGATTGAAACAAACGTCAACGGATCAAAATTCGCACAAACCGGGACAATGCCGTTCGCTCCGATAGAAAATCCCCACTCAATGTCAACCTCACTGCCCTGCAGGAGGCTAACTCCATTTGCCCTGGCAACATCTAAAAGCTCAAGAAAATATTTCCTGTCTCCACTACTTTCTTTGATCGCCGTAAACCAACCCTGCTCACACATATAGCTCATCGCTGAGACGCTGATTGAACTTTGTGTGCAAGAGGGGATATTGTAACCAATAATATCCATAGAGGTTGCATTTCGGCAGGCTGCAAAATGAGAAATCATCTCTTGGTCAGTTGCAAGTGAAATATAAAAAGTCGGTGTCACAGCGATCTGACCAAAACCGATCTCTTCAAGAATCCGGATTTTTTCCAAGGCACGTTTTGTCGAGGTCGTAATCACCCCGCCAAGCAAATGACAATCATCGCCTACCTCGTCATGGGCTATCTCCATGCAGCGAATCCACATACTTTCGGTCAGCAACGGCCCCATACCCGCTGACCCCCCGGCAAATATCCCATCAACACCCGCGTCGATGCATCGTCGGATTACCTGTCGAAAAGCCGTTTCATCAATATTGTAATACGTATCAACAGGGGTAATCACCGGAACGATTACACCTTTCAATTTATTCTGTTTACTCATAAAGACCTCATATCTCTCACTGCCACTGTTGTAACCAGAACTCGGATAAAAAGCTCAAGTCATTGATATCTATAATTCCATTCCCGTCAAAATCATTGACCAAGAAATCCAAATCCTCTTCATCGCCATTTAGACCAAGCCAATATCCGGATAATGCTGTAAAATCAAGGAAATTGGTTACCGAATCACTGATCGGGTCCGGCGGTAAATTTACCCCCGTCTTGCCCGAGAGTGAAATATTCTCAAAATTCGCCTCACATTTCATACCAATATTGTGGGAACATACTGCCATCCCAATACAAACAACCTCACCCATTGGGATGACTGCAGGATTACCATAACCCGTCCAGCTATTTCCGTCAAGAGAGTAGAACCCCTGCAATGAATTTCCGTTTCGTTCTATTTTTATCCAGATTGGGAAAGATTGAGCCGTCGGAATGATACCCTGACTGCTGGCACCAGTCCCGTTGCGATACTGAAATGTCAAATTTCCGTCAGGCCGAATCACTGTAAAACCGTAAGAACTGTCCGGTGCAAGGCTTTCGCGCACCATTACCCCAGCCTTGGACCAGGTATCGACCGCGTCCATATCTTTTAACTTGACTGAGATACTCCCGTCTCCAATCAGTTGTTTATAAACATACCGAAACTCATCGGACATATTCCAGATATCATTCCCGCTGCCGCGAACGCGGAAAGTGCCGTTCCGATAGATCGCACCCCCGTTAATCGCAGAGTTTCCGACATCCTTAGTCTGCCATCCCGAAGGCAGATCCCACTTGCAAAACGAACGTAAAAGTGGGGTATCCAGTGTACGTGTAATCTGAAAAACACCATTGAGACTGCATCCTTCACCGCCGGCGTAAACAAAGACACGCTGAACACCACTGGCTACATCCACCACCGAACCGCCTGGGTGCAAACCATCCAGATGCCCACAACCCCCGCGATGATCATTTCGCTCCAGAAGCGTTCCCTCGTAACGCCAGTCTGTACTGCCCGCAAGCAGTGAATCAGGATCGATACTCCATAAATTAAGTGTCGAAATGGCCCCTCCCTCATAATCCGGCGGAGGACCACTGTAACGTGCGCTGTCCAGTACCTCAATTCGACTCGTAACCGGATTGAATATGACCGCCGCGGTATCATGAGCCCAAACCCCGTTTGGACCCGCGAGAATACCGCTTGGCTTGGTTACAAAAGTCACATCTTCCCATGTATCACCCGGCTGATACTCATAAACATCTTGCGTCAGGGCAAAAGTTTCCCCAACTTCGCCCACCTCGGTGTTGAATTCACGTGACAGTAAGAGAATATGTCCGGGGCCCCATGTGACCGCCGCTGGCTCCTTGGGATTACTGATCAGACTCGAACCGGATACTGTCGTATTCCAGGGGCTCTCAAACCAGTAATACCAGCCATTGATCGACCGACGAATCAGAGCAAAATCCGGGTCAGTGTCCCGCCGGCCATTGAATAAAAGCATATCAAATACAGGGTGATTCACAAGATTCGGCCCCAAACCCTCATTAGGCTGACTTAGCTGAGAAAATGAAATCGAATAATAACCCCAGCTGAGACCGTCATCGAGTGAACGGAGTGCACCCCGGCCCGGGATGATAAATTCTCCTGCGCCATTGACGCCGATAGTCGACATCCCACCAGCGTTTGGTGCAGTGTCATTTTCAAAAAGAGGAACAAGATCAACCATTGGGCCCCACGTCTCACCTCTGTCGACAGAACGAACATAAAAAGGGCCGCTGTAGGAATCATTACTATGCGGATATGTCGCGGTACAAGTCCCACATCCGCTGTGATAGATCTTTCGCCGAGAACAAACAATAATCGTATCACCCTTCATCGCCGCAACCGGCCATCCGAAGTGAAAATTATTCCCCCACAAATTCTCACCCTCAGGCAGAATCACTGTCGATATCTCCATCAAACCAAGAGATTCCGCCTCAGTTAGGCGGTCCGCTTCTTCAGGGTCAATATGTAGATATGTGTCACGAATGTATTCACTGATCGGATCACCCAAACACGAACCGACACAAATACATAAACACAAAATGAGCAATTGAATATCAAATAGCTTGATCAAAAGAAAGACTCCATTTGCTTATTTCCATTTCGACGGAATAACCGAACAGTATCCCCGCAGTCTCACACGAAGTGTTTCTGAACCCTTATAACGGCGAACTGATCCATCAGCATACCCACCATTAAGTTCATACTCAAACGTGGGCATCTCACCCATAAGACCGTTATCGTCTTCCATAATCCACCAAGACGGGCCGTCGTCACCCGATCCTCCCCCGCGCCGTGCCCCCCGAAACGGATGGGTCGCCAGCCACCGGTTAGGACCCGTATTATTGATCTGCCCCCAAACGATTCGCTCTGCGAGGATCAGGCTATTCGAACTGTCTTTGCCAGGACCCTTGAATCCCGTACCTTTGTCCGAAAATAGTTGAGGGTTATTCCAGCCGTCATAATTCCATAAAATGAAATTGGTCGTTTTCAATACACCAGCCGGCCAGCCCCATGTACCGTTGGGGCCTCCCGAACCATACCGCCAGCGATCTTCCATGGTTCGGTTCGTGTCTTCATAATTCTGAGCATACTTGGTAAGCGGGCAGAAAAAAACATCCGGCTCCTTAATATAGGAATAAAGCTGCCACCCGACACTACCCCCGTTAAGACCGTTACTCAAAACAGCGTCATTGGCGGAATGATAACTCAGCCAGGCCGGGTCCAGCGTCCATTGCTCAGGATCGGTTTCAATTCCCTGAATCGAAGGAGGCATCTGGCCCCATTCAGACTGGTAAGAGTTTACCGCGATTACGATTTGATGCTGATTGCTTCCGCAAATTGCCATACGAGCTAATCCCTTCACCTTCTGAAGACTCGGCAAAAGAATGCTCATCAATAGAGCGATAATCGAAATAACTACCAGAAGTTCGATCAGTGTAAATCCTGTTTTGGTCCTTTTCATGAGCGAAATACTCCTTTAGTAAAGACTGCTTAATATCCAAGCAGCCATTCGTTCGCAAGGATCGAAAGATCATCGCTGTCCACGGTGCAATCCTTATTCAAATCACCAGCGTGGCCCATTTGGTTCATCCAGACTCCTTCGCAGTCCACAGGCGCCGGACTCGCGGCAAGGGTCGAAATTCCATATTTCTCTTCGAGATAAGAGGTCAAAAGTTCATATTCCTCGATCGCAAAATGCTTATTATAGATCACAATCTCAGCGATATCCCCTTTAAAGAACGTATCCGGTCCCGCGTTAGCACTGCTCGCAGCGATACGAGTACGCAAATGATTCACCGGGACCGCTGTCGCACCCTGCGTTGCCTTGTAATAATCATAATTCATCCATTGGCGAACATAATCATTTGCCCACCATCCAGCCTGAAGAATCACCCACTGATCGTTCGTAACCGGTGCAAATGCGCCCGGGGTCTTAATACTCCCTGTCGAATCACGTGAATGAGAACGCCACCAGCCCGCCGCCGTATAACTGCCCCAAAGATACTGGCTTCCACTGCCGGCACCGCTTTCATAAGCCGTCCGAATCACATTGGTCGTATCCGTCACGGTGTCAAAATCAGCTTTGCAGACAATGACCCACAAAAATCGGTCCGTATTAAATCCGCTGTTGGGTCCGATCTCAAGATAATCATCCCCGTCAAAATGAAGAGCCGGATAACCGTTAATCGCGTTTGGTACATACTCGGGCATTGAGAACAAACTCGACACACCGGCATGAGCCTCATTGCCCGATTGATCAATCATTTCGATAACACGAAGTGTACCTTCATCATCACCAACCACGACATGCTCACTGTCAAGATGAGCAATCAATGAATCCGTCACCGGAAGTGCAAGCTGCTTGTATTGCCCCGCACGCGTGTTGGCCACAACATCCTCCCAGGAGGTACCGAAGATCATCTCATCCACATTGACCGTATCGCTCCCGCTGCCGATACTGATCCACAGCTTCGTGATCGTCGTACTTACATCCGATTGGACATGCAGATCCCAGTAAAAATCGTGCGCCGGTTCATCCCGAACAATATCATCTTCCTCGAACAGTTTCATATAGATATCATCCGGCAGGCCTGTGCGAAAGACCATCTTTCCCGTTACCAGGCATGTCGTTGACGTTTTATAAAAACCATGTCCCGTATCCGCTGTAACCCCCTCATAATCAATAAACATCTGGTCATTACTTCCGAACGCAAAACGGATCACATCCGCGTTATCTACTGCCTTTAATCGAAGCAGGTTTACATACTCATCCGCGGTATTCGGGTCAGAATCCTGACGGTTATACAGACAGCTGAAATAAAGCACCGTTTCACTTGTAGGATCCGTTTCTATCGTTGAAGCAAGGTCACGATAGGAATTTACACCAAAACTATTCGCTGCTACTCGTCCGCCGGTTACCGTTTTCCCGTAACCCACTGGCGGAATAAGGTTATTAATCGACGTCTCAAAACCCGAGGAAATCCATGCGCCCGAAAAACCAGTTCCACCTGCCTGGCCGTCAAGATCCGCTCCGCTGTAGTCAAATCCCTCGTAAACAAAAACATTGCCAATACAAAGATTGCTTGCCAGCAGGACGCTCAATATCGTAAAATAAAGTACAGCTTTCATATGTCAGACTCCTCTTGAATAAAGGATATTTTTATCAGCAATTATTGAACAGACAGCCACTCCGTGGCGAACAGACCAAGATCACCGAAATTCACCTCGCAATCCTCGTTCATATCAACAAGCCAGCTTTCACCGGACGCCTGAATCCCAAAACAATCCGTCAAGGGCTCAAGCGCGACCTGCTGTCCGCCATAACCGTATTTCATCTCCAGATAATTTGACACACTCAGAATCTCAACCGGCGTCAAGCCCGTGTTGTAGACGATGATTTCAGCAATATTTCCGCCAAAACGGTGACCATCTTCAAGGTTTCCGGTAAAGCCAAACTGATCCGTTTCAAATACCGCCCCAATCACACTGCCTCGATGAATCGGGGTACTGAAATAATCCGGGTTGTCTTCTATCGCCTGATCGCCCACGATATCGCTCAGCCCATCCGGAACCGTGCTTTTCGCGTCTGCAAGCGTCGGGGCAGATTCAGATACCGGGTTCACATACTGATCAATATCACCGTCCATCACCTGGTTTGGATCCCAGAGCCCAACAACAGCGTTCCAGCCGTAAACGCCCTCACCCTCATCACTTACTTCACCCCGCCACTCACCAATACGGGTTCGCGTAAACGACATTACCGTATTATTTGCCGTCCGACTGCCCCAGACATAATTAAAATACGTATAGAAAAACTCGTAGCCCGAGCTAAGCAAAGACCGCCAGCCCGCGGAACTGGGCTGCTTATCCTTATAAACGATAAACCACGTAAAGCGGTTCTTCACAAAATCAGTATCATTGGAATTGACAACCAGGGCCTTGAAATTCGACTCAAGCCCGTCCCCGCTGTCAAAATCAAGTGAATCAAAATCGCCATCGCTAACCAGCCTTGGACGGCTCGCCGAGTCAAACATTACCGCATCATTGCCATGTCCGCTTAAATCTGTCCACGAGTCTACATAATACGCGTCATCACCAGCGTCATACGTCGTGACCGCGGAGTCTGGTTGAAAATGCATAATCATATCGTGAGTTATCGGAACGGATAGCTGTCCCTGCGGAGTAATATATTTATCTGTTAAATAAGTCTCAATAAGTTCTCGATCAGAATCATCAATTCCCATCGCCGTGTCATAGATCAAAATTTCAGCCACATACCCTGCGAAAAATGAGTCAGGCGTATCTGTCGAAGAGGCGCCAATGCGAGTCCGAATATGTCCTGAAGGCAAAGCGTCCGCTCCGGCAAGCCCCCCCGAGTAAACTCCATCAAGCCACTGCCGAATCGAATCGCCATTCCAGCTGCCGGTCACGACATACCACTGATTTGAATTCGCCGCCGCCCCCCGAGCCTTGTTTGAACCTGCAATACTTCGTGCATGGCTGTAAATGCTATCCGCATACGTGTAACTGCCCCATAAGTATGGATTCGCTGTGCCATCACCCCGGTCTGAATACCCGCTGCGAAGAATATTCGCTGTTACAGATGTATCATCCGCCTTGACCACAATAAACCAGGTTAGTTGATTTGTATCCAGAGCACTCGTTGACCCGACAGTCAAATTATCATTCGTACCGTCAAAACGAACTACCGGCATAATCAAACCATTGGGCATAATCTCATCCACCATCAATGGGCGAGAATCCGGGCTTTCCGGTGCGGGAGTCTCTCCGATTGCGTTATTATTTCCCCCGTTTGCCGCCTGGTCATACCACGTCATAATCTTGCCGCTCGGAGTCAAATTCGCTGACGTACCGTCAAAAGCAGCAATCAAATTATCCGTCACCGGAACCGCCCCCCAACATATACCGGCAAACAAAAACATACCAACCAACATTATAATTAACGCTTTTTTATCCATGATTTTGACTCCTGGCACCCTAAGTTAAAAATGGCCGGGGCGTTCTATCACCCCGGCCATTCGAATCGTTAAAACTATTTCCTCTTCGTAAAGACTCCAAGCATACCCAGCGCCATGATACCCATCGTAGCCGGCTCTGGAACAAAATACGTATCCATAAGATCCTGCTCGATCGTTTCACGTTCACCGCCGCTGATATCCATCATTGCGTGATCATAAATTTGAATCTCAGCTATGGATCCATCCATAAAAAAGCCGCTTCCACCGGTATGAGCACCGATCGTTGTCGACAAATGGCCCGAAGGATTCGCGTTACCGCCTGTCAAAGCTCCGCTGTAAACACCGTTCACCCATTGACGAATCGTATTTCCGTCCCATGCCGCTGTAACAATAAACCATTCGTTTGAGTTCACAGCCGCCGAACGAGCCTTAATACTCCCGGTAACACTTCTCGTATGGCTGGTGATTACACCCGAAGATTGAGTATAATTCCCCCAAAGTGCGTTATTCGCATTCCCGTCACCACGATCCGCGTAAGAGGAGCGAAGTGCAACTGAAGTGATCGACGTGTCTGCCTTCATGACCATGAACCAGGTCAACGTGTTCGTATCCAGGATGCTGCTTGCGCCGATCACAAGATTGTCATTGATGCCGTCGAACTTCGCGACATTTTTCGTCAAGCCATTTGGCATAACCTCGCTCACCAGAAGTGGCCGCGTATCGGGAGCACCAACATCGGGCGTCGCCCCGATCGCATTGTTGTTCCCCCCGTCCGCCGCCTGATCATACCAGGTCATGATCTTGCCGCTGGGTGTCAGGTTTGCTGACGTTCCATCAAACTGCGCAATCAGATTTCCCATCGCGCTGCTGACAAACAGACTTACCACACATGCCAATAAAACAATTCGTACAGTCTTCATAGGTCTCCTCCAAAAAAAAGTTAACATTTTCCATTGTGTAATGATGTCTCAGATTCAACGAGAGTCAATGGAAGATAAACACTCTCGTCATCTTCAAACGGCCGTAAACCGCTGTTCATCTCGGACAAAAGCTCCGCCGCCTTACGTCCGAGCATAACCTCATCTATAGCCACCGCCGATAACTTCTTACGTACGATACCGTCACGGTTCATGTCTCCGAAACCGAGGATAGACAACTCGTCCGGGACACGAATTCCAAGTTCATGAGCCGCCCAGTAGGCTCGCTCTGCCTCGGTATCATCACTGCAGAATATGGCACTTACATGACCGGGCCGACTCAAAAGTTCCTTGAGCATCGCCAGCTTGATCTCATCACCCTGGGCATCCGTCTTTTGCGTAGCTCCAAAAAATACATTCGAATCCGGTAGACTAACACCACCTTCATTTAAAGCCTCACGAAAGCCTTCAAGCTGCTTTTCCGTCATTAAATATTTCACATTACCCAGATAAGCAACTCGTGTATGGCCGCCCGTTGCAAAATACTCACCAGCCATTCGGCCCACTTCACGGTAGTTCCAGCCAACAAAAGGAATTGAAAGCCCTTCAATTTTACGGTGACATAATACAACGGCAATCCCGTTAGAGTGTAGATTCCGAATATGGTAAACTGGCGTATCATGGTTCATCAGTGGAACCAGCGCAACACCACTCATACCCTTGTCAATGATCTGCAAAACAATATCACCCTGCTTATTCATGTCATAATCCGTTGTACAGATCATCACCTGATGATTATGCTCTGCTGCACCGCGATCAAATCCATTAATTAGAAGCGGATACAGGTCTCTCCGCACCTCTGGCAATATCAGACTGTAAACTTCAAGGCGGGATTCAATTTTTCGCCCATTCCCTTGAAAACCAGGTTTGCAGACAAAAGTTCCCTTCCCCCGAACCCGGTGTATTAATCCCTCTTTCTCGAGCTCATCAAAAGCCTGACGAACCGTACTGCGAGACAAACCGATGTTCATTGCCAATGCGTTCTCGGAGGGAATAATCTCGCCCGGCGAATAAACGCCGGAGCGAATACGAGTGCGAAGTTCATTTTTCAGAGACTCCCACTTGTAGCCACTGGATCTGCTTGCTGCTAAACTGATTATTTCTGTCGACATGCTATTTTTCCATACAACAACATTTACTTGTATGAACACCTACTCTACAAGTATATCGGCCAAAAACGGCAAATACAAGCAATAAATTGAAATTAATCACGAATATCTAAAAATTCCTGTACGTACAACTCATGTGCTATAAAAAAATAAGTTTTTGATAGGCAAATTGAGATATATGAAGAGAAACAATGAATTTCCAGCCCTTTATTACATTCAAAAATATCAACAACAAATATATTTTTTTTAACCTAGTGGATTATTGTGTTGCATTTTAACAGCGGCATTAACATATTACTACATATGTATGTAAGCAGATTAGCCGAAAACAAGTTAAAAAAACTCGTAAATACTTTTCCTGCTGTTGTGATTACAGGTGCCCGGCAGGTGGGCAAGAGTACTCTTTTACAGCATGTTTTTAGCCAGGCAGACTGTGTCGTTTTTGATCCGGTAGTGGATGTAGAGAATGCAAGACAGGATCCCGAACTGTTTTTACAGAATCACCTCGACAGGCCTCTGCTGCTGGATGAAATACAATATGCCCCTGAATTGGTTCCAACGATCAAACGTCAAATCGATAAAGACAGGAAACCGGGTCAATTTATTTTGACCGGCTCCCAGCAATGGAGTGTACTGAAATCCATCTCCGAAAGTTTGGCCGGTAGAACGGTTTTTCTTGATCTGGAAAGTTTTTGTCTTTCAGAATTGACACAAACAAGCATTGCTCAGCTCTGGCTGAAAGGTTGGCTGGAGAACCCTGTCGATTTTATAGACTTACAACCAGGCCGGATGCAGTCTTCAAAAACCCTGTATGAAATTCTATGGCGGGGTTTTTTACCTGAAGCACAGTTTTTACCTCTTGAATCGCTATATGAATTTCAAACAGCTTATTTACGAACATGTATTGAACGAGATGTTCGTTATCTGGGGGAAGTTTCAAACTGGCAGCAATTCGGGAGATTTGTAAGATTGGTCGCAGCCCTGACTGCCCAGGAAATCAATTACAGCCAGCTTGGACGCGAGCTCGGGTTGAATCCGCAAACATCAAAACGCTGGCTTGACATGCTGGTGGCTACATTTCAGTGGTATGAAGTACCAGCTTATTCAGGCAATACAACTAAAAGAGTCGCCAGCAAGCCCAAAGGATACATTGCGGATACAGGTATTGCCTGTTCCGCACAAGCCATCTTTTCACCTCAGGCTATCCCCTCTCACCCCCTGTGGGGGGCATTGTTTGAGACTGCCGTCGTAGCTGAAATTCGAAAGCAATGTTCAATTATGTCCCCGAAACCAATTATGTACCACTGGCGAACTCATCGCCAGGCTGAAGTGGATATCATACTGGAAAGGGATGGCATTTTTTATCCCATTATAATCAAGGCCAAGAGCGGACCGACGCGTCAGGACACGAGCGGTATAACCGCTTTTAGAAAGACATATCCCAAATTGAATATTGAAAAAGGACTCGTGATCGCCCCGACAGAGAAGATCATTCAATTGTCGGAAAATGACTATGCCCTTCCCTGGGATATTTGTATTGAAAAGCTTAAACGTCAGGCAGATAATACTTTCTGCTTTCATTGATCACCTCATCAGTCTGTTTCGACACATCCTGAACATAATAACACGTATTCAAATGCATGCCATCGCATTGCTCGTGATAGCATTTTCAGGGTAACTAACAAATTTCACCCCTTGACCGTCAATAACAATAATATTTTCCCTGGGCCAGCCCAATTCTATCGCCTGCTGTTTCAGTGCATATTGGCGTTTGCCACTTTCCTGGTTCAGATGAAGTGATTGAAAAAAGTCGGCAGTATATTTTGTCATTTTGATTTGTATCTGCTTCATTAATAGAATTGTATAGCGGCATTGGAAATTTCAGGCGATGTCACTTAGAGCCTCTAACAAAAAGAAGAATTCGCTAAATGGTTCCAACAGATTTTAA
>CAYVUI010000011.1:0-12185 GCA_964454745.1 uncultured Pirellulales bacterium
CCCCTCTACCCTCTATATCTGCAGCGGCGCCGATTGTGTTGCACGGAAAATGAAATATATGAGATGTCAGATATCTTGAAATGCCCTACAGGCATGAAAAAAGGCACCGAACGGTGCCTTGGGGAAACTGTTATTGTTCGTTATAAAATATTTTAGTTAATTAGAAACCTTCGTACCAGCTGGAAGCACAAATTTATCGCCATTCTTCCAATCCTCATATGCTTTTAGCTCATCGGGGGAAACATCACCTTTACTTAATAGAACTGGGGATAAATCATCCCATCCACTCAATTCAAGTGCAACATGTTTAGAACCAGTCGTTTGTTGTCCATTTTTGATATCAACAAGCATATTATATTTTTCTTTACCATAATACAAGGAAGATACCACTTCAACAGCGGGACGTTCTTTGAATACATTGTTATAATAGCAAAAATGGACAACTTTTTCTTCAGCTGACAACACCTTAAGAACTTTATAATCACCTTCAGCAGAAATGAACGAGTAGTATCCACCCTCTTGAATATTCTCTGTTTTGCCACTATTCTTGCTAACCTCTGAAGGCGATTTAGAACACCCCAAAAGAATAAAAGCAAATAAAACCATTAATAAAATTACCATTCGCATTTTTGCTACCTTTCAAGAATAGGTATACTGTCTTTGATAGATCCAATACTTATTTATTAATTGTATCTTTCTCTGTGTTACTGTCAACTAAATATTATTGGGAAACCAACGGTAAACCTAAAAATTTACCTCTTGGTGGCATTATTTCAAAAAGGGTCCAGCTAGTACCTAAACCGAATACATTGTCTTTTTGGCTAGGATCCTTTTTTGATGGGGTTCTTATCAAACCCAAATCTAAACCTAAATCCCAAGTAAATCCGCCCTCAAGAAAATCTTCATTGCCCGTATTTGCACCTAAGAATTTCACTGACAATTTTGACCATAATTCCAAGGGACCTTTCTTATATAGCGGGATTTGGAAACGACTATCGAAAGCCCCTGACATATCCGCTTTCTTATTGATAAAATCATAAACAAATGAACCACTTAAGCCAATCCCTACAGATCCCCCACCATCAAGTTCCCCTTTCTTATGCTTAGTAATTCCAACTTTTAATTTGGACATCTGTTTAAACATGTCACTAACATTATTTCTATACGAAAATTCAAATTTGATATCTGGCCAATTTTTACGATCCCGAATAATCGGACACTTCGAAAACGCCAATTCCACCGAAGCACCACCTGTTACATATGAAATCGCCGCTTGACTTATTACTAAAGCAACACCAATTGCCGTCATTATCTTCCGAGCACGGCTATACTGTCTATATGTCTGTGCAAGCTTTATTGTCCGAAGTTTCATCGAAGTAAACATAGCAACTGTCACAGCAATAATATTAAACATTCCAGTTGGATCAATTCCGTTCACCGGATTATTGTGCACATAGAGGTATTTATGCAGGGAATGGGAATCGCTGCCCTTTGGGTAAACTGCTTTAAGCAGGAGTGGAGAAAGTAGAGGGTGGAGAGTAGAGCCGGCCCTACGGGCCAGTAGGGAGATAGTGGAAAGTTGAAAATAGAACATGGAATCCGGCCTTGCGGCCGGGGCGGGGCCCGTTGGGCCAGATATTAGAAAGGAGAGAGTAGAGAGTAGATTGTGGAATGGCCTGACGGCCGGGACTGTTTTTATTTTTTGATCTCACGCAAAGACCGCGAAGACCGCAAAGGTCTCGCTTTGCTCGACGTTCTTTTTTTACAACCGCGAAAGACCCGAAAAACACGAAAATATCAGCATGGGTAAAATGAAAAAAATTACCTACCCTACCGAACTTGTTGTATAATCTCACCATAGAGGAAATTGTAGAAGTTGGAGTTACATATGATCGAGATTTTTGGTTTTGAACTTGACGCGTTTCTCTGGTTTTGCGCCAGTGGCCGTTCGTTCTTTTTAGGGTGTTTTCTATTGATCGCAGCTCTCACAGCCTCATGGTGGGCCAAAAATGTATTCCAGAAAGTTGCTGTGTATTTATTCGCTCTGGTTGCGATACCCCTTCTTTATCTTGCAGCAATACCATTCACATTAGCTTTCTATTTTGTGTGGGCAGTATCAATTGTGTTGGGGCTGTCAAGCCTGCATCTTAAAAGCCCTGTCCTTAAAAAACTCAGTTTGATTGCTATAGGCCTGACCTTTTTTGCATTGATATATGAGTTACCACGCAGCTTTTTACCGGAAGTACCGGGGTTGACCAATCGAACACTTTATGTAATCGGTGACTCGATAAGCGCAGGAATTGGCACCATTGAAGAACGAACATGGCCTATAATAGTTGGAGAAGCAGATTATACCGTAGTTGATGTTTCGCAAGCTGGAGCCACAGTCGACAGCGCCGTGCGTAATCAGCTCGGTAAAATAGCAGGCGAAACGGGCTTTGTGATCTTGGAAATAGGCGGAAACGATGCCCTGATGGGTACTCCGATAGAAGAATACGAAGAGGCACTTACCAAGTTGCTCACAGAGTTGCAATCTTCGCAGAGGACTATTATTATGTTCGAAATACCGGTGCTGCCATGGCATCTTGAATACAACAGAATTCTACGAAGACTTGCAGCAGAAACCGGTGTAATCCTGATACCAAAACGATTTATGGCAGATATCTTCGCCGCTAAAAACTCAACTTTGGATCTCGCCCATCTATCTCCTACAGGTCATGAATTAATGGCTGAAAAGGTTTTGAACCTCATTCAACCTAACTGATGCATATTCCTTTTGCGAAATGATGGGTGAATTATCCGCTGGGATACGGGAGATGTCAAGCAAAGAACCAATTGAGGGTTGAAGGTGAGTTTTTGGATACAAAGGGTGGGGTATTTTGCGGGAAAATTCTTTGTTTGACAAATTGTTTGCAAAGGTTAGAATAAAGCCTGACTTAGCGGAAATTGAACGGTTTTGAAATGGAATCAGGGGTCTAAAAAAGGTACCTGACCCCTTTATTTAGGGTATGGTTATGCAGAGACGTCACTTCTTGAAGCATGCGGGGATGGTTACGGCCGGGGTGTGTTTGGGTTCGCTTACCTCGGGGATGGCAAAGCCGGCGGGGCCGACGGGGCCTTTGAATGTGCTGATCCTGACGGCGGATGATATGAACTGGGACTCGGTCGGGGCGTTTGGGTGCCCCGTGGCGGGGACGACGCCGAACCTGGATCGGCTGGCGAAGGAGGGCAAGCGGTTTACGAGGGCGCACATGAATATCGCGGTGTGCATGCCCAGCCGGTTCGCGATGATGACGGGGATGTATCCGCATCGAAGCGGGAGCGAAGGGTTCGATTTTGTGCGGGATGAGGTTCAGACGCTGCACGAGACGTTCCAGGCGAAGGGATACCTGACGGGCGTGCTGGGCAAGGCGCATCATACCGAGTGCAAGGCGAATGCGTATTTTGACCTGCGGAAGGATTTTCGGGACCTGGGGCTCGGACGCGATCCGGAGAAGTATTACGGGTATGCGAGCGATTTGTTTGGCCGGGCGAAGGCGGAGGATAAGCCGTTCTTTTTTGTCGTGAATTCGCATGATCCGCATCGGCCGTTCCACGGGAGCAAGCAGGAGACGTATAACCGCGGAATGAAGGATCATTTGGATGAGCGGCCGGCGCCGTCGAAGGTGTTTACACCGAAAGAGGTGACTGTCCCTGATTTTCTGCCGGATTTGCCGGAGGTGCGGCTGGAGATGGCGGAGTATTACAGCTCGGTGCGGCGGTGCGATGATACGCTCGGACGGGTGCTCGACGCGCTGAAGGAGTACGGATTTGCGGATCATACGCTGGTGCTGTTTTTGTCGGATCATGGGATTTCGATGCCGTTTGCCAAGACGAACTGCTATTTGAACAGTACGAAAACGCCGCTGATCGTGCGGTGGCCGGGTGTGGTCCGGCCGGGCAGCGTGGATAAGGAGAACCTGGTCTGCGCGATTGATTTTACGGCGACGATCCTGGATGCGGCGGGGATGGAGCCGTTTGCGGAGATGGACGGGCGAAGCTTTTTGCCGCTGCTGACGGGCAAGAAGGGCCAGGGCCGGGAGCTGGTGTTTACGGAGTTTTTTGAGACTTCGGGGCGGATTCGGTTTACGATGAAGTGCGTACAGGACAAGCGGTTTGGGTATATCTTTAACTGCTGGTCGAATGGCGAGAAGGCGTTTCGCAACGAGGCGCAGACGGGTCGGACGTGGGAGGCGATGGTCGAGGCGGGGCGAGAGGACGCGGCCATCCAAAAGCGGGTGGATTTTTACAGTTACCGTGTGCCGGAGGAGTTGTACGATTTGGAGAACGATCCGGACTGTTTGGAGAACCTGGTGCATGTGCGGCGGTACGCGAAGGAGCTGGAGCGTAAGCGTAAGCAGATGCGGGAATGGATGGTGCAGACGCATGATTACGCGCTGACGGCGTTTGACTCGAAGGAGGGCAAGGCGTACTTTATGGAGGCCGAAGATGCGCACGCGGCGCGGATCAAGGAGACAATCAAGGCGAAGAGACGGGATTTGATCCGCAACCCGGAGATTCAGTAATGGAATTATGGATTCTTTTCAGGAGCAAAAGGATATGATCAGCAGGCGTGAGTTTGTCAAGCGTGCGGCGATGGCGTCGATTGCAATGGGAGCGGGGATGCAGATGGGCTGCGAGGAGCAGGGAAAGCGCAGCATGCATGGCGGCGGTTCGGGTAAGCTGAATTTTATCGTGATCCTCAATGACGATATGGGGGCGTTTGAGCTTGGCTGCTATGGGAACAAGATCAACCGGACGCCGAACCTGGATAGAATGGCGGCCGAGGGCGTGCGGTTTAAGACGTTTTTTGCGACGCCGGTTTGTACACCGACGCGTGTTTCGATCATGACCGGGCGGTACGGGTCCCGTAACGGGTACTGCAACCTCAAGGGGCGCGACGCGGGCAACCGACCGGGTGCGGATATGAGCAAGGAGGAGATTACGTTCGGCAGGCTTTTGCAGGAGCAGGGGTACAAGACGGCGATTGCGGGCAAGTGGCAATTGCCGGGACAGTTGCCGACGATGGCGCTGGAGACGGGTTTTGACGAAATGATGATGTGGATTTATACGGGCAATGTCGCGCCGGGTACGGAGTACGTGGGCGGTTATTTCCCGGAGGGCAAGGGTAAGTCTGCTCGGTACTGGAAGCCGGGCGTGGCGAAAAACGGGGTGCATTTTGCCACGACGGAAAAGGACTACGGCCCGGACATGTACAGCGGGTTTCTTTTTGATTTTATCGAGCGGCATAAGGATGTGCCGTTTTTTGTGTATTACCCGATGTGTTTGATTCATCGGCCGTGGCGCGCGACGCCGGATGACCCGGAGATCGAGAAGGTGAACTCGAAAGAGGCGCATATCGCCAACGTAGAGTATACGGACAAGATCATCGGACGGCTGATGGAGACGCTGGAGCGAAACGGCCTGCGGGAAAATACGGTCGTGTTCTTTATCGGGGACAACGGGACGCAGACGTTCGGCAAGGGTACGCCGACGGAATTCGGCGCGCGGGTGCCGGGGATTGTAAGCTGCCCGGGTGTTGTGCGCGAGGGGCATGTCAGCAATGAGCTTGCGGATATATCGGATGTGTTTCCGACGCTGGCGGAATTTGCCGGCGCCCCCCTGCCGGCTGACCGGGAGTATGACGGGGTAAGCCTTAAAGATTACCTGACGGGCAAGACGGATACGCACCGGGAGTGGATTTTCAGTTATCTCGGGCATTACCGGATTTTGCGGGACAAGCACTGGCTGCTGGAAATGAATACGGTGGATGATTTCGGCAAATTTTACTACTGTGGCAACCTGCGAGACGGCTTTGGGTACGGGGATGTAACGAATTCACAAAAACCCGATGTTGTGGAGGCACGCAAGCGGTTTGAGGCACTGCTCGAAAAGCTGCCGGCCGGACCCGCAACGGAAAAACAACGCAGGGATTTCGAGAAATTTACAAAAAAGCATATTGAAGTGCTTGAACTGAACCTGCCTGAGCTTCGCAAACGTATAGATATTTAGTTTGTTTAACATTTTTTCAGGATATTTGGACATGAAAAAGCAAAATCGTCGTGAATTTTTGCGTAACGCCGCGTACATGGGTGCGGGGACGTTTTTGTTGTCGAATATGGGCTGTATGGAGGGCCGGACTACTGCGGCCGGGGTGAATATGAGCAAAAAGCCGCTGAGGGGGTTTATTGTCTCTGACGCTCATATCGGCTGGGAGAACGAACAGCAGCCGACACTGGACCGGCAGGCGGAGTTGATCGATCATATCGCGAAGCGGTTCGGTGACCTGGATGTGTTTATCGATACCGGCGATGCGCACCACAACGGCAAAGACCGCGACCGGGAGCGCGGCGAATGGACGGACGTAATCGCGGGGATTGAGAACCCGATCCCGTTTTATTATGTGCCGGGCAACCACGAGATCGCCCATTGCGGCGACGGTGACCGGGAGATGACGTGCAACGAGATGGGGTCGATGAGCTGTCGGCCGTATTACAGTTTTGATGTCAAGGGTGTGCATTTTGTATCGGTGCCGGAGCTGGTGCGGGCGGTGTATATCAACAAGGAAACGCTGGAGTGGTTAAAACTGGACCTCGAGGTGCATAAGGACAAGACGACGATCCTGCTTTCGCACAATAACATCCGCGGGACGACGGAGGACCTTGGCGAGGACGGCTATCGCGGGCTGGTTAACAGCAAGGAGATGCTCGAATTGATCTATGAGTACCCCAACGTGGTGGCGTGGATGCACGGGCATAACCATACGTATGAGGTCGTCAAGGCGCATCAGCGGCTGTTTGTCTCGAACGGGCGGATCGGCGGGTTCAACCCGGACGGCTGGCCGGGCGAATACGGAGCGGGAAACCTTGGGGGGATTTACTTCGAGGTGTCCGAAGATGAGTTTCTGGTCAAGTGCTACAGCGCGGAGAAGGGGAAGTTCCTCGATGAACTCGGGCTAAACGCGGTGTTTACCGATTCGGTGAAGGGGCGGACGACGTTTGACCCCGGTGCGGCGGCGGCGTACTGCTACGGCTACGGCGGTGCGCGGGACGGGCAGAAGATGCCGGTCTTTTCGCATCATGCCGGGGCGGCGAGAAAGAGCAAGCTGTATCTTCGCGGAGCGGATGACGCGGTGATTAATGATGACCCGGAATTTGCGCTGTTCATGGCACGCAAGAGCAAAAGAGGCGAACACTGGCAGTTGATGGGCAGCAGTGTCAGCGGGAGTAACGAGGCGTACCAGTGGATGGACCCGGGGCTGCGGATCAACCCGACGAAGAAGCCGACCGATACGACTACGATTACCGTCCAGCGGCGCGGGCACCATCAGCATACGTATTACCGGTGCCCAACGGGTGAGAAATATCGAATGGAAATTGATGTGGATGCCGGTGCGGGCGGCCAGAGCCTGCAAGGCTGGTTTTGGGTGCATGACCGCAACGGCGAGGAGCTTGGGCAGTTTAAGGGCCCGAAGTGGACGCTTAAGCCCGGCAAACAGACGCTTTCATTCGATGCGGAAATCCCGAATTATCCGAGTCATAAAACCATCTACTCGGACAGCGGCAGCACGAACATTATCAACCTGTCGATGGAGGCGGAGTTTGGTAACCTGACGATGCCGGTGAAGGTTGAGCGGTTCGCAATGATGTTCGCCAACGCGGGGGCAAAGACGATGAATCCGGGCATCCGCAACGGCTACAAGACGTTCCAACAGAAAGGTACCCTAGGCACGAGCGGGTTTGCCGCGGTGGACTACCGGCCGGCGGCTACGGAGAAGGATACCATTGAGGTGCTCGCTGACGGCAACCGACGGGCGACGTGGCTGGTCCGTGAGGAAGGGCTGGACTGGCAGGTGCGAAATGCCCCGGTACAGGATGCGGGCGATTGCCTTGCCGTGGGGCCGATGCGAAACGGTTTTACGCACAAGCGGGAGGTTGTGATCGTGCCGCTGGCGGGACAGGATGAGCCGTTCGTCAACCGGATGCGTAATGTTGACCTGGCGAAGGTGTACCCGCTTAATCGCGGGAATAAGGGCCTTAGCGTAGACATCCGGAAGCTGGCGGCAGCGAAAGGCGAGATCGAGGTACATTCGACCCGTTCGGTACGAAAGATCACCGGTGCGGATTCCTGGAGAAGTGCGGGTGACCGGGTTTTGATTTCGGTGACAACGCCGGGTACAATCCAGATGGACTTTACGTAATCACTCCATCAGGAGCTGTCGCGTGACAGGAGCAGTGCCCTGCCGGTCCACTGGCTGGCGAATTGCTGCCTTGAGAGCTTGCGGATGCCAATCCACGGGTCGGCGAGGGTGACGCTGTCTTCGGTGACATCGAGCACGGCAACGCAGTGCTGGAGCATGGCGGTTTCTTTGAGGCTGACCAGCGCGGGACCTGCGGCGGTAAGGCTTTCGACATCAATTTTCCGGATGCGGCAATTGAGCCCCTCGTGTTTGTAGGCGGTATTGAGATGGTGATACAGGTCGCCGATCCGGGTGCCGGTTATGGGTGAGGTCCGGGCGGCGAGTGCGATTTTGGACTCATCGGCCTCGATGCCGAGCTGATCGAGTGCGGTCACGGCGGCGGCCGGGCCGCAGGTATAGTCGGTATTCTGGAGGCAGACCCCGTTTGGCGTAAAGGTAGTGATCTTTTGGGTCAGGTCGGCCCGCACCCACATCGCAGCGGCAGTCGGTACGTAGGCGGCCACGATCAGGACCAGCGCAGAGAGAATCATGACGGTAATCCGCCGCGGGCGGGTGGGCACGCGATGGAGAACCGGTACAATCCCGACGGGGATGCAAAAGGCCATGAGATAGCAAAGGCCCATGCCGAAACAGAAATAATAGGCAGTACCGGGCACCCAGGCGGGCTCGAAAAGCTTAAAAAGGATGATCCCTGTGAGCAGCCCGAGGGCCAGCAACGGGCCGAGAAAACGCAGAAATGCTTTTTTTCGCGTCAGAAGACCCAAACTGTACCCAGCCGCGGACAATGTCAGCAGCACAAAAAGCTCGATTTCATGTGTTACCGCAGTGTTCATCATCACCCCCATAGTGATCCTTGTTTACAGCAAACCATAAGTTAATGTTAAATAATCACTTAACGACATCACACAGAGAGGAGAGAGTCGAAAGTAGACCGCCGTAAAAAATGAAGATGCCCTTTAAATAAGTTGAAAGGTAAAATCATTAGTATTCTATTCTCAATTTTCTACTGCTCTATGAGCAAGTTATTTGGTACCCCCAAAATAACTCACTCATCATCACCCCCATTGTGATCGTTTTTAATCCCAAACGCATCCCCCTGCCGATGGTATATTATAGCGTATTTCGGGTGTTCGATTCAAGGAAAAACGGACATTGGGGGCCGATAATACCCTGCCTGCGGACGGATGCGGGCGAAAAACGAAAAAAAATAAGGATATTTTCTGTGCCAGTTAGGAGACAAGAATGATCGGCATCAAGACGATTCTGGAAAAAGGGGTAGAGGCGGGCGCCAGTGACGTGCATATTAACGTGGGAATGCCGCCGGTTCTTCGGCGAAATACCGAGTTGATCGATATGGAACTGGATGTGGTCAAGCCTGAAGACTCGGAAAAGATGCTGGCCGAGCTGGTGGATAAGGAGAAGATCGAGAGTTTTCACAAGCGGATGGACCTGGACTTCGCGGCGACGATTGCCTCGGGCCAGCGATTCCGTGTGAACGCCCATTACCAGAACGGGACAATCGCGATGTCGTTTCGTGTGATTTCAAGCGATATTCCGGAGCTGGATTCACTGCATCTGCCTGCGATTCTCAATGAGCTGACCAAGCTGCCGCGGGGGTTGATCCTGGTGACCGGGCCGACGGGTTCGGGCAAGAGTACCTCGCTGGCGTCGATGATTAACGTAATCAACGCGGCGTACCGCAAGCGAATTATTACGCTCGAGGACCCGGTGGAGTATTCGCTTGAGAACCAGAAGTCGATGATCGAGCAGCGTGAGATCGGGTTTGACTGCCCGGACTTCGCCTCGGGGCTTCGCCATGTTCTGCGCCAGGACCCGGATGTGATTATGGTCGGTGAAATGCGTGACCTGGAGACGACCAGCGCGACGATCACGGCGGCGGAAACCGGTCACCTGGTGTTCAGTACGCTGCACACGAATAATGCCTCGCAGACGGTTGAGCGTATTATTGATATTTACCCCGGGCATCAGCAGACGCAGATTCGCTCGATGCTGGCCAACACGCTCCAGGCGGTGATTTCTCAAACGCTGTTTCGGCGAGTGGACAGTTCGGGTATGGTGCCCTGCTGTGAGATCCTGCTTTGTAACGCGGCGGTTCGCAACTGCATCCGCGAGAACCGGATTTACGAGATCCCCAATATCATTGAGACCTCCCGGAAGATCGGGATGCAGACGCTGGATAACAGCATCGCGGAGATGTATGAGCGGGGATTTTTGGATCGGCCCGAGGCGGTCGCGCGCGCGACAAACCCGGTGAAGATGGATCAATTATTGAAACAGCAGAAATGATCGGAAACGTTCGCTTCCAAAATCTATAGCGGCCGGAAAGGGGTTGGGGCTCTCCGGCCGCGTACGTTCCATTCGCGCGAGGCGGTGGTATGAGTTTTACTCTGAGATGTAGAGGATCTCTCGTTTTTCCTGCTTGAGCTTTCTCGACATCGCTTTATTCTCGTGCTTGTCGTAATCTTTCTCGAACTTGCTGAAATCGGGATCGCCGGCAGGCGGCAAATCCGAACTGTTATAGACACGCTGTTCATGGGGCATCAGCCTGGGCTCAATGATGATTTTCGGGGTGATGAAGATCATCAGCTCATTGGTGACCACTTCTTCAGTTGTATCCCTGAAGATTCCGCCCACGAGAGGCAGGTCGCCGAGGACCGGCGCTTTGTGAATGGTCTGGGAAGTTTCACGCTTGCGCAGGCCGCCGAGGACGACGGTCCGCTCATTTTGGACCAGTGCCATTGTATTGATCTCACGTGTATCGACGGTGGGCGGCTGGCCTTGGGTAAGGTTGCCGACGACGACGCCGAAACGCGGGAGAATGTGCAGACGCAGCATGTCATCGCGTGTGATGTGCGGAGTCACGAGCAGCTCGACGCCGACTTCCTTAAACTTGGTAGAGGTCAGGCTTCCGCCCGCGGAGGTGTCGGTCTGCTCGGTATAGGGAATCTCGCGGACGATCTTGAACTGGGCGGTGCCGTTGTCGAGGACCATGATCCGTGGATTGGCCAGCAGCTTGGCGCCGATATCCTTGTGGAGCATCTGGAAGAGAATATCGATATCGATGCTGTTATTGAGCAGGCCGATTCGGATTGCACCGCCGTTCTCACGGTCGAAGGAGCCGGCGAGGAACGGGGTGTTGCTTCGTGTCATATCCGTGTTGTCGGACAGGCCATAGCCATCGCCGACGCTGTCGATATCGGTGACGCCGGGCTCGGAGGTATTGTTACGGCCGAGGTTCCATGAGATTCCCATGTCGAAGTTATCCGTTGTGGTTACGTCATAGATGCGGACTTCGACGAGGACCTGGGGGGTCTGGCGGTCGATTTCTTCAATAAATTCGTCGATGGCCTTGATGCGGCTTTCGGTATCGTTGACGATCAGGTTGCTGGTGCTGGGCGAGGCGGAGATGGAGCCGCGTGAGGAGATAAACTTTGTAATGGCCTTCTCGACCTCTTCAATGTCGGCATAGATGATCCGGTAGACACGGTTGACGAGTCGCTCGGAGACGGAATTGATCTCTGCGGCGGTGCCGACACGGATCATGTTCTTCGAAGCGGTGAAGGAAAAGCCGTGGACCATGAGAATGTTGTTGAGGGCCTCTTCGAGGGGGACGTCGGTCAGTTTGGCCGTGACGGTTCCCTGTACGTTGGGGCTCTTGATGATATCGACGCCGGCCTGTTCGGCGATGATCCGCAGGACGTCCTCGACGGGCGTTTCGCGGAAATCCACGCTGATGGGTTTTAGCATCCGGAAATCAAGCTCGGAGAGCTGACGCTGTTCGAGGTCGGATTCGGCGGGCTTGTCCTGTGATTCGCTGTCTTCGCCGTTGGTGTCTGTTTGCTGTTCCCCGGCAACACCTGCGGGATTCTCGGCGGCAATGGTCGCCAGGATCGGCGCGAGTTCATTCTCGTCGAGGTAGACCACC
>CAYVUI010000011.1:12195-56450 GCA_964454745.1 uncultured Pirellulales bacterium
GGGAGGCTGGGAATTGCCTGAGGCGTATGAATCCGGGCCTTCGCTGCCCATCGAGAGGGACCAGGTTGCCTGGCCGGTGTCTGGATTGACCTGCACGGGGTCGATCAATTCGCGGTCGAAGACGCTTTGCTGTGAATCGGCAAACGGCGAGGAGCCGGATTCGACCTGGGCGGATTCGTTTTCAATTACGCCAAGGTCCTGCTGGTCGGAGGCATAGCTCTCCGCAGGTTCGGAGCTTTCGGGCACCAGTTCTTCGGCTTCGGGGATGGAGCCGGCCTGACCGGAAAAGGTAAACGACGGGTCCTCTTCGGTCTGGGCGACACACAGAAACGCGATGGTGCACAGAAACGCGATTGACGTAATCACTCGTTTAATGATTTTTGAATGGTAGATTTTTTTCATAATTAGAACATCCTGCCTGTACTGAATTTATCGCTGGACCATCTGCTTCCAGCGTTTGTCCTTTTCTTCAAACACAATAAAATCTTTGCCGATGCCCAGAACCTTCGCGGATCCGACGGTATCGCCGGGACGAACGATCTGGCCGTTGATCACCGCCATAGGATCGTCTTTGCTGAAAACGATCCCGGTGATGACCAGGGCATCGGAGCCGGCCTGACCGGCCTGGCCTGGCCGCATCGGGTCGCGCAGATCGCCGTTCAGGGGTTTTGGCTTTTCCCAGTCCTTGAGTTTCCACAGGTTGTCGATCTTTTTGAACTGGGTTTTTGTCTGGGCCTTGACGCTTTTGGGAGAGGTCACGTCGAGGACCTTCATCATCATGACAATGAGCACCACCAGCAGAACGGGGATCATGAATGTCATGACCTTCTGCTTGCGGGGTACGTCCTTTCCGTTGCCGCCGAGCAGGCGGGCATAGACGTGCTCCATCAGGTGCTTTTTGGGCCTTGCGGGTTTTTTGTTTTTTGTCTTTTTTGACGCCTTGGCCTGGCCGGGATCCATTTCCTGACCGGGCACGCTGACCCCGTCAAAAATTTCGGCGACGCTTTTGTTGAGTCCTGCGTTTCGTTCGTTCATGCGAGCACCTCCCTGGCAAGTGCAAGATAGTCTTCGGCCCCCCTGCTCTCTGGTGAGAAAGTCAGGACGGGTTTGCCGGCACTGGGGGCCTCAGCCAGATCGATGTTGCGGTGGATGACCGTATCGAAAACGAGCGGGCCGAAATGATCCCGCATCTGGTCCTGAATCTGGCGGCTGTAGAGCGTGGTGTTTTCCACGAAGGTAAGCAGCAGACCGGCGATACGGGTATGGCAGCCCTTGTATTTTTCGCGGATGATATTGGCGGATTCCATGAGCTGCTTTAAGCCTTCGAGACAGTAGTAATTGAGCTGCACGGGCACGATGACCTCGGTGCTGGCGATCAGGGCGTTTAGCGTCAGGAGGCCGACCGACGGCGGACAATCGATAATGCAGAAATCGTACTGCTTGTAGACACGGGAGAGCTTTTCGTCCAGCACGGTCTGGTATTTTCGTTTGCCGGCAAGCTTGATCTCGGCCCCGGCCAGGATGATATTGCCCGGCGCAATGTCGAGGTTGGGGTAGACCGCTTCGACTCGGATATCCCGGATCGAGACCGACCGGCGGACCAGGCAGTCATAGATGCTGGTTTCGAGCAGGTCGGAATTGACGCCGAAAGCGAGGGTGCTGTGCCCCTGGGGGTCAAGGTCTACGAGCAGCACGCGCTGGCCGCACTGGGCCAGTGAAGCTGCAAGGTTTACGGCGGTGGTCGTCTTGCCGCATCCGCCTTTCTGGTTGGCTATGGCGATGGTTTTCATTTCTTCTTTTCTTTTATTTGCTGTGAGATTGCCGCCGGTTTGGTCACGAGGACTGCGAGGTTCATTTCCGCGGGGTTAACCTCGGATTGCCTGGAGCGGGAAATCTCAAATTCATTGATAAAGATAAACGGTTCATTGCGTTCGAGTGTATTGACCATTTGTGCGAACTGGTTGAAGTGACCGTTGAAATCCACGATGAAGCGGTTTTCGCAGATGGTCTGGCATTTTTCGATCTCTATGTTCAGGTCGCCGGGCGCATTTTTGATGCTGAACGATTCGAGCCGGTTTTGCTTGGCGATTTCACTGATCGAAAGGGTAATCTCGGTGGTCTCTTCAAAATCAAGCGTAAAACGGGTTAGACGTTCACTGAGTTCTTCGATCTGGGCGAGCTTTTTCTGGATATTTTCCTGCCCCACGAGGTCGCGGTCTTGTTTGAGCTTGGCTTTTTTCTCTTCGAGCTGCTGACAGACCGCGGTCATTTCGTTTTTCTGCGGCAAAAAAACCATGACATACACGGCGGCAAAACCGACGATCATCATGGCCCAGAGCAGGCCGATCCCGAGCATAAATTTTTTATGGCTGTGTCGCATCTTTTCTCACATATAAGGTCGGAAATAACAGGTTACATGAAACGAGAGTTTCTGACTTTTGGTCATTTTTTTGACATCCCGGGAGAAACGTACATCCTCGAGGCGGTCCCTGAGCAGTTCATTGTTTCGCAGGGTCTGGGTAAACTCGAGCACCTGCGGGTCCCAGTTGCGGGAAGGGTCGCCGGTCAGGTAGATATGCAGCTCACGGATCGGCACCTGCAAAAGCGTGTAGTGCTCAGGCTTGTCTTTTTTGGGATACTTCCGCTGGATCGTTTTCTTGCGGGCGGAAAGCTTTTCCATGGCCATCATCGGGGGAACGGACTCACTGATCAGCTCAATGATCCCGGACCACTGGACGTAGGAATCAATCGTGTTGGAAACTTCGGTCAGGGCGGCCTGGAGGTTCTTTTCCTGCGCGGCATACGCCTGGTAGCGCTGCACGGAGGGGGCAAGCTTTTCGATTTCTTTCTGGATACCGGTGATCTCCTGTTTCTGGATCGAGATGGCCACGCGGTTGCGGATATAGTATCCGACCATCATCATCCCGATGAGCATCGGGACGAGGATTGTCACCAGCATCAGCATGATATTGATCGGCTTGCTGCGTTCGGGTATTCCCTCTCCGACGAATAGGTCAATCTGGTACATATTAAAATGTCCTCAATGCAAGCCCGATCGCCACGGCGAAACAGGACCTGTACTTTTCCAGTGTTTTTTTCGCTTCTTTTGAGCCTTCCCATTTGTATTCCCGGGTCGGATCCCAAAGGGAGACGTCCGAGGTGATCTGATCTACGGCCAGCGAAGCAAAGCCGGGGCTCTGACTGAAGCCTCCGGTGACATGCACCTCTTCAATTTCGGAACTGATCTCACTGGAGCCGTAATAGCGAATGGTATTGTTGATCTCAGAAAACAGCCCGCTGCACGCCCGGGCCAGGTTCGACTGGAAATCTCCGCCCGCGACGGGTTCAGATTCAATCGGTGCCGGAGGCTCGGTCGGCGGCTCGATGGTCTGAAACTGCAGATAGGCTTCATCGTCATCTTCGTCGATGTCTTTTGGCTGGGATGGTTTTGAGGATTCAGGCTGCTGATCATCGGCCAGGGCGAACATGAGGTCCTGGGGTGTCTGTTCCTGGGCATCTTCCACTGCGTCTTCTAACTCTTCGCTGTCATCAGACACGGAGAGTTCATATTCATTTACAGTCTCGATCTGCGGGGCAGGCATTGGCGATATAGACTCCAGATCCTGCGATTCAAGCGGAGCGAATATCTTCTCAAAAATATCTTCTCGTCTTTCGCCGGATCCTGAGCACAGTCGATCCAGGATGGTTTCTCCTCCGATAGCGATATCGCGCACAATGGGCAGTCCGTCCTGATCCACAATTACGACATTGGTGCTGTATGCCCCGACATTGACCAGTGCGACCGGTTTGCCCTTATACGGCAGACCCTGGGTAAAGCAGTTAAGAATCGCGAGGCCGTCGATATCCATGAGTACAGGATTGAGCGAGGAATGCCTGATGAGCCTGGCCTTTTCGTCCACGGCCTGGTGTGTGGCCGCGACGAGAATGCCCGCGTAGCCGTTCTCATCGTGTGCGAGCACCTGGTAATCCACGGCAGCATCTTCGACGTTGAACGGGCAGACCTGGGAGGCTTCGAGAAGTGCGGCGTTTTTGAGCTCATCTTTGCTCAAATTCGGAAACCGGAACGTACGCACAGCGACCTCGGGACCGCTGATGCCCGTTACGGCATGCACGGTTTGTGCCTGCACCGAATCGAGACACCGGGTCACGGATTCGAGTACGTTTTTCTCTTTTTCTTTTGCATCCTCGATCGTATTCTCAGCGATTGGACTAATCCCCGCTGAGACAATTGAATACCCTGATGACGTTTTTTTTGCCTGTACGGCTTTAATAAACGCCGATCCGATATCCACGCCGACGACAACATTCTTTTTGACTTTAAACACGCTGGTCATCCCTTTACATAAATCAATAAATCCTGCGGGAGCCATCGTCCTGCCGGCTCGCTGAGAGGCCCGAATTCCGTTTGCATCCCGAATCCGGGTATTCTCTCATCGGGGTTCTGCCGCCCACAACAGCATCAACCCCTTGTGTATTCCTTTACAGATTTTCAAATAGCAATGTATTCAAAAGGGATTTCGGCGTTTTCAGGATTGAGAATTAGCACAAGAACAAGAAAATCCAAATGATGTGCATTTTTGAAAAAAAATGTTGATTCGGCTGGGGCGCAAAAAAAGGGCGTCCGATAAGACGCCCTGTCGTTTTTTCAGTATGTGCAAAGCGGATTCAACCGCCTCGGCTGATGCAAGCCGATTATTCCGTGGGCCGATAATCATGCCAGCCGGAAGGTGCGGGAATGTACTTGCCCTTGAGCCAGATATCGCCGGGCAAAATCCCCTGCATCATGCGCTGGTCGAGGTAATACTGCTTGTGATAGCCGTCTGAACCGCAGCCAACGACACCGCGGATCGCCTCGGAGATTGTGCCGTGAACCACGATATAGTTCTGGCCACCGGAGGCTTCTTTTCGGCCGCCGTAGCTGCCCCGGCGGACATCCTCTGCACCCCATCCGCCGCCGCCGACGGTAATCGCCGCTTCTACGACCGTATACCGGGGCAAATGGCGGTAATGGGAATTGGGGCTGTAATCGTATTCCCCGATGGGTTCGTAGACATCGCCATTTCCGGAATCGGTAAAGGCGGTCATAAACCCGGTGGAATCTCCGCAGATATCGGTGACTCGACCGGGATCGGCCACTTTTACGACGCCCTGTGAAACCAGGCCGACAATGTTAGGATTGTTCATCATGGGCAGTCCATTTTCCTGGTGGTCTCCGTCGACTTCGAGTGATTCCGTCAGCCAGATATTACCGGTTGCAACGACTGTAATCTTGCCCTTAACGGTATTGATGGCATCGGCCCCAAGGCTGTCGAATTTTTCCTGGTTGCTTCCGATAATGACGTTGCCGTCAACATAGATTTGTCCGCCGGGCAGCCCCTGCACGCCGCCGTAGGAGGGCAAAACCTCGGTGCTTTCGAGTGAGCGGACATAGCGTTTTCCGCGGCTCTCGGCGTTTTCAGGGATCACATGATAGCCGTAAATATGATACTTGGTAAACTGGTCACTGCCCTCGGTATCGAGCTTGTAGTCCCAGGTCGTCGTGGTTCCGTCACGCATATAGCCGCGAACGGTACAGTCCTCAGTGATCTGGACATAGCCGACGCCGTCTTTTACGAAAAATTCGAGCTGGACGCTGGGCTTGGCGTTGGGAACATCATTGTTGGCCACAGGCGAAAAGATCAGCTCGGGCTTTTGCTCTTCGAGGGTCTGGCGGAATTTATCGACCTTGGTGGCCAGGGTGACCTGATCGGTCACGCGGCTGGCGGGCTGGTTGAAGTAAATGCCTGAATCAAAGCAGTCCATCACATCGGAATACTTGTCATCCTCGTCCGAATCATACCGGGATTCTCCCATCGAAACGGTCTGAATGAATTCAGGGTCACCGGAGATGTGAATATCCCGCTCGGAGTCGTCAGGCTCGGCATAGCAGTTGATGTGCACGGGGATATCGATGATCTCGCCATTGACAAAGTAGACCTCGTAGGTCGAGTTAGGGCCGCTGGGCACACGGCACATTCCCATATCCCATCCGCTGACGGCCTGGACCACGAGGACATCGACGGTCCGCTGGAACCGCCCGCAGTGACCGGTGGACACGATGCGGTAAATAGGCCGGGCACCGATGAATTCATGGAAATTGATCGAATACTCACAGGAACTATCGGTAAAGTTGATCGTTTCGGTGGTATCAAAGTCGGGGTCATCGAGTGCCGAAAGCAGGTCCATCTGCTGGCCCATGCGGAAGACGGCCTTTTCGTAGCCGGCCTCAGCGGCCATCATGGCAACCGCTTCGTTTTTGAGCTTGACGGATTCAAGGCGTTCACCGAAACTGGTCTGCATGATCCCCAGGCCAATGGCGCTGAGAATAATCATAGCAACGACGACAAGGACCAGGGCCACACCGCGCCGGGGGGCCTTGTATCCTTTTTTTGTCTTGTTTTTGCTGGCAGGTTTCATTTTTGTATTCCTTTTTCCTAACGCATATACGATTAACGAGGCCAGATGTTCCTCATCATTGAGGAAGTCATGACTCGAATGGTTTCTCCGTCTTCGGGATCGGTGAGATTGACGTGCAGCCGGACGCATCCAAGGCCGGTTGCCCCCTGGGCCGTATGGCTGAATGCCTTCTGGCCGTCCTGAACGGTGACGTTGCTGGCGATGACACGGGTGGTCACATCGCTGGTGTTTCTCGCCCCGCCGCCGTAGGGGATCCCGCCGGGAGGATAGGGTCCGACGTCCAGTTTGAGCTGGTCGCCGTCTATATAGAAGAGTGCATAGGCCGTTCCGGTCATGGCGACATCGAGCAGATCGAAGCTCAGGTCCACGTCCCAGAAATGGAATTCCACGGCATCGCCGTAATAGATGTTTTCCCCGGAGAGCGTCTGGCTGACAGGGGAAAAGCTGCTGGGGGTGCCGGTATAGAGGGTGTAGTCCAGTCGGTTGCACTTGCGAACCGTGGCCCCGAAGGAGAGCATGATCCGTTCGGCGTCGATACGGATCTCCTTGTGGGTATTGTCAAAACTGCGATTCCATGCCTTATGGCCGCCGGCAACGAGCATCGAAACGGTCAGGATGACGATGGTTGTCAGCGCCATACCGACGACGAGCTCGGTGAGCGTCAGGGCCTTTTGGCGGGTTTTCGCAGATTGTATTGTTTTCGTTTTCATTATCATCGCCCCTTATCCCCCTGCCATGTCGCCGCGGACATAGGTCGTAAAGATTACGGGATTGGTTTTGCGGTTTCCGCCGTACTTGACGATACAGGAGAGCTGCCGCAGGCGAAGCTGGAGCATGCTGTCTTGCTGGACATCCAGCCAGCAGAGCATGACCTCGACGTCCACGTCATCAATGGTATTGGTATAAATGCAGTTATGAAGGACGGTGCCGAGCCCCTGGCCTTCGGTGAAATCGCCGGGAATGCTGTCGGTGGTAAAACCGAAACCCAGTGCGGCAGGATTGTATGTGCTGGTGCCGCCCGTGCCCTTCCAGTCTTCGATCAGAAGCTGGGCGGCTCTTGTGGCGGCCTGCTGCCAGCGGGCTAATTTGGACTGCTGGCGGCCATGGAACTGATAGCCCATCGCGCCAATGGAAATGATGGCAAGAAAAGACATCGCTATAATCACTTCCACCAGGGAAATCGCAAGTTGTCTTTGTTTTCTTACCATTTTCGTTCTCCGTTTCGATTCGGTTTAGATAAATAAAAAAGAGGGGCCGCAGGGACCCCTCTTTTCGTATTCTCAAGACTAACCACCTGAAACAACAGGGGCAAATGTCGTATCACCGTTTTCATCACACGTCAGTGTCATACCCTGAGGTTCCAGATCTGTATTTGTAATCGTAATTACAAACTCGATCTCAGGGTCAGAACCAGGTGTATAGCTGCACGACGTAATTGCATAATCATTGATGTCAAAGTATGTTCCGTGCAGGTCACTGGCAATAAAACCAAGGTCCGTCAGGGTAGGAGGATAGGTACCATTGGAACCCATTTCTGCGGCATACGCACGCATTGCGGTAGCAATTGTACCTGCCGCAGATTTACCTTCCGACCATTTTGCCGAGTCCACACGACCACGCATCAGAGGAATTGCCACGGTTGCCAGAATACCAACGATCAGTACCACAACCATCAATTCAACAAGCGTAAAACCTTTTTTAGTCGACTTCTTCATTTTAGTTTCTCCTAATAGAAAAACCAATTATTCATTTTTTCATTTCACAGCGGCTCGAAACGGTTCCGAACAACTGTCACTTAAACAATAGGAAATAACAAAAGTGCTTCCAAATCAGACAGTCAAAAAAATCTGTTTTTTTTGATCCCGATAATATCGCTCAGGACATGGTGAAAACCGGCAGATACAGCGCCAAAAGCACGACCAGCACGATCATACCCACGACCACGATCATGATCGGTTCGAGCAGGGTCAGCATGGTGGTGATCAATGCGTCCACTTTTCGCTCGTAATAGGCTGCGGTGCGGTCGAGGACCTTGGCCAGTGCCCCGCTTTCCTCACCGACCTGGATCATCTTGGAGACCATGGGGGGGAAAAAGCCGGCCATGTGCAGGCTGGATGATACGGTCGCCCCTTCGATGACGTTTTGCTTGGTTTTCTGGATCGCGGTGCGGATGATATCGTTTCCGGTCATGGAGGCCAGGATGTCCATGGCTTCGAGGATTGAAATACCGGACGAGATCAGCGTAGACATGGTTTTGCAGAACACCACGACAAAGGCCTGGGAGACGATTTTGCCAATGAGGGGGATTTTGAGTACGGCCCGGGAGAAAAAGACGTGTCCGCCTTTTGTCCTGTTGATCAGGGCCAGCGAGATGCCGATAAAAAGGACCGTGCCGAGGACATAGAGGTAATTGGCCCGCATCCAGTAATAAAAGGCCATAAAGCCTTTGGTAAAGGCGGGCAGGTCGCCGCCGAGCTGATCGAAGATAATGGTGAACTTCGGAATCAGGAAGGCCATGAAAATGATGGTGATGATGATAATAAAGATAAAGACGAAGGCCGGGTAGACGGTGGCTTTTCGGACCTTCTTGACGAACGTATCCTTATTATCATAGTATTCGGCCAGGCGCTGGAAGGCGGCGGCGATATTACCGCTGGTTTCGCCGGCCAGGACGATGGACCGCGCAAGGTGGTTGAAAATACGCGGATATTCGCCCAGGCACTCGGAAAAGGTGTGGCCTTTCTGCATTTTCTCGCAGATTTGCTTTAGAACCTTTTCGAGGGCGGGGTTTTCGATATCGTCGGCAATAGTATCCATCGCAGTGATAATGGGGATTCCGCCTTCGACCATAGTATTAAGCTGCCAGGCGAGGGCGGCCAGTTCGCCGGATTTGATGGTTTTTTGGCCGGCGCGTTTGGCCTCGGATACCTCTTTTTTCTCTTCGATTTCCACGACGGTAACGGGGGTCAGGCCCTGGTCGCGCAGCCAGCCAATCACATCATTGCTGGAAAAGGCGCGCTTGAGGCCTTCTTTGGCTTCGCCGGTCAGGTCGCGGGCGAAAAACTTGAAATTGCGAATTTGTGCTTCTTGTGTGGCCATGGGTTTCTCCGTTTTTATGCATCCTCTTGTTCGACAAAGGCGACACGCAGTATCTCCTCGGGCGTGGTCAGCCCCTGCTTGATCTTTTCGACCCCGTCCTCCATGAGGCCTCCGTATCCTTTTTCGCGGGCTTTTTTGCGGATATCGATCTCGCTTGCCCCTTTGAGGATCATCTCACGAATCTGCGAGTCGATCATGAGAAATTCAAATACAGGCAAACGGCCCATGTACCCTGAGCCGCCGCAGACTTTGCAGCCCTTGCCGTGGTGAATCTCTATCTCTTTGGCATCCGATATGCCAAGGAGCTTTGCCTGGCGTGGTTCAATCTTTGTCGGCTCTTTGCAGTGTTCGCAAATCCGGCGAACCAGCCGCTGAGCCAGGACCATATTCAGCGTCGAGGCCAGCAGGAACGGTTCGATGTCCATATAAAGGAATCGGCTGATCGCGCTGGGTGCGTCGTTAGTATGGAAGGTGCTCAGGACCAGGTGGCCGGTGAGCGAGGCCTTAATGGCGATATCCACGGTCTCCTTGTCGCGGATCTCTCCGATCAGGATAATATCGGGGTCCTGACGAAGGATGGCACGCAGGCAGACGGCGAAATCAAGGTCAATGTCCTGCTTGACCTGGATCTGGTTGATGCCTTCAAGGCTGTACTCAACGGGGTCTTCTACGGTCGTGATGTTCTTGGTCGGATCTTTGAGGTAATTGAGCACGGAATACAGGGTCGTACTTTTTCCGCTTCCGGTCGGGCCGGTTACGACGATGATGCCGTGGGGCTGAGTGAGCACCTGCTTGAATTCGTCAAGCCGTTTGGGGTCCATGCCCAGGACATCCACGTTGTGATTGGCGGCGGCGCCGTCGAGAATACGCATTACGGCCTTTTCGCCGTAAATCGTCGGGATAATCGAAACACGGACATCAATGGGATTCCCGGAATTCTTGATCTTGAAACGCCCGTCCTGGGGCAGTCGGCGTTCGGCGATATCCAGCCCGGCAAGGATTTTGACACGGGTAACTACCGCGGCCTGCATCTTTTTGGGCGGGGGAACCATTTCGCGCAGGACACCGTCAATACGCATGCGGATCATCATGTTCTTCTCGCCCGGCTCGATGTGAATATCGCTGGCTCGGCTCTTGACCGCGTGGTTGAGCAAAAGGTCCACGAACCGGATCAGCGGTGCCTTGGTCGCGGCGACCTGCTCATTTTCAGAGTCTTGCTGGGTCAGGTCTTCCTCGGGCAGTTCGTCCTCCACCTGCATCTGGACGAGATCACGCAGGTTCTGTTCCTGCACATCGCTGCCGTGATAGATTTCCTCGATGGCCCGGCGAATGCTCGAGGGAGTGCTGATGACGACCTTGACTTCCCTGCCGATCTTGAGCTTGATCGTGTCGATCTCAATGACATTAAAGGGATCGGCCATCGCGACGACGACGTGAGTGCCTTCATCGCGAAGGATAATCAGGCAAAAGCGTTTGGCCAGGTTCTCGGGCAGCAGGCGGGCACTTTTCATATCGATCTGGGAAGTGTCCCACAGGTCGTAATAATCCATCGAGAGGTATTCGGCCAGCGCGGAAGTGACCTGGTCCTCCTTGAGGATTCCCATCTGCTGGAGCACCTCACCGAGGTATCCGCCCTTGTCATGCTGGGCATTAAGGGCCTGGGTAAGCTGCTGCTTGGTCAGCAAACCCTTGGAGACAACGAACTCACCGAAGAGCTGGTTGTCTTTGCCTTTGGGCTTTTGTACGGTCGTCTTTTTCCTGGATATTCGCATGTTGAAATCGTATCTGTGGGCCTTGAATCCGGTTAGCGGGCTGCGGCAGCCAGGCGGCTGTGAATGATGCACCGCAGGATATCTCTTCGGCTGATGATTCCGACGATTTTTCCGCCTTCGGTCACCGGCACGCGGCGGAAATGATACGTCGCGAGGCATTCACAGATGTCATGGATATTCTCGCTGATATCAAACGTAATCGCCGGAACAGTCATGAATTCACTGACTTTACGGCCCTGGGCATTCTCGCCGTCCTGCATCAGGCAAAGGACATCTTTTTCGGACAGGATGCCGATCACCTTGCCGTCACTTTCGCAGACCGGGATTCCGGTAATATCGTTGTCGGCCAGCAGGTTCAAAGCCTCGGCAATGGGGGTATCGGGGCTCACGGTAATTACGTGGAGCGTCATAATCTCTTTTGCAAGCATCATTTGTATCCTTTATCAATCATGTGCGCACTACATTTCTGCAAAATCCATATATGGTGAATATATCGACGTTTCGACGGGCAGGCTTAACGTGGAAACCAGATCGCGCAGCGGGGACATTATCAGACCGTAACGGCCCTTGTACGGCACGAAATATGGTTATCAACTACTCGGTTACTTCAGCTTTCGCGGCGGGGTCAAACGGGTGTGTGCGCAAGGCGAGGCTAAACAGGTAGGGATAGCTTTTTTTGAGGTGCTGCATGTAGTCGAGCCACTGTGTGGAGACCGTCCGATAAGCGCGGGAAAGGTCGCCGCAGATGTGGTGATAATCCCTGTCACCAAGGTCGAGAATCTCCTTTCGCTCGGAGAGTTCCTCGGTCAGGTGGAAAACCGCCCAGAGGCAGTCGGTGAAAGCGTCATGTTCGAGGAGATTTGGATTTCCGAGCAAGCGGAGCAAAAACGGCCGCTTTGAGAGCAGGAAGGCCTTGAGTTCGGCAAGCTGGACTCCCTTGATGCCGATGGGATATTTATAGGACTTCAGGAAGTCGCGAATGCGGGTAAAGTCTGCCTCCTGGCTGTTGAGGGTAAGCTTTAGGCTCTCGGCCAGGTCGTCCGATTCGGGATCATTGCGGGAAAAAGAGCGGAGCAGGTGCGAACCGACCTCGCTGAAAAACGCGCCGATGACCATGTTGAGCTTCTGCATTTTGGCCCTTTTGGCCCGATAATGCAGGATTCGCTCAAGTACAAGGGTGACGAGCAGGACCTCGATGGGCACAAAGGCGATGTCCCCTACCAGGTAAATAAGGATATGATGGGCATCATGGAAGAGGAGAAAATGGATGCCGTATATCAGGACTGACAACGCGATCAGCGATGCGGCGAGGATTAATTGCCATTGGGTTCGTTTCATGTAGCACCTCTGTTTTTCATGAATAAGAAATCAGTCGGCCTAATGATATGCCGCAAATCGAAAAATGGCAATCAAATTCTAAGAACAGCAGCAGCGCGGAGCTGTGAATGTTTGATTCGTTTCAGGACTTCATTGGCGTCTTCAAGCGGGAACTCTTCAACGGTGGGCCTGATGGGGATCTCCGCGGCGATTGGGAGGAACTCGATCGCGTCGCGGCGGGTGACATTGGCTACGCTTTTGATCTCCTTTTCGAGCCAGAGGTATTTGTCGTATTCGAGCTCGGGGACGGGTGTTTCCTTTCGGATGGCATTGATGATGAGCCTGCCGCCTCTTTTGAGCGCGGCAAGGGCGTCTTTGACGCAGATGCCTACGGGGGTAAAATCCATGGCTCGATCGAGTTTGGCCGGGGGCGTATCGCTTGAACGACCTGTCCAGTGGGCCCCAAGCTCGCGGGCAAGCTGGGCGTGATGCTCGGTTTTTGTAAAGACGAAAACGGGACTATTGGCAAAGCGATGCTTGATAACCTGAATCAGGATATGTGCACAGGCCCCGAAACCGAAGAGGCCGATCGTTTGGCCGTCTTGAACCTGGGCCAGCCGCAGGGTTCGGTAACCGATCACCCCCGCACAGAGCAGCGGCCCGGCCTGGGTATCGGTGAAAGTATCGGGCAGGGAATACGCGAATTTTTCATCGATTGCCATATATTCCGCGTATCCGCCGTTTGCGTCTTTGCCGGTCCATTTTGCCTGAGCACAGAGATTTTCGCTGCCGGACTTGCAGAACTCACACGTTCCGCAGGCATGATAGAGCCAGGTAATGCCGACCCGCTGACCGATGTCGTGCATTTGAGCGGACTTGCCTCGGTCTACAACGGTGCCGACGACCTGATGACCGGGGGTTATGGGCAGATTCGGGGGTGCCAGCCGCCCTTCCGCTTCGTCAAGATCAGTGTGACAGGCACCGCAGAGGGTAACTTTCACGAGAATTTGTGTTTCCCGCGGACGGGGGATGGGGGTTTCCGCCATGCGGAGAGGATTTTCTTCTGCCGGAGCGGTTTTGTAGAGCTGCATTGCTTTCATAAACTGATTTTAGCATTGAAAGAATGGCCTGACAAGCAGATATCTGGTTACGAAGCAGAAACAGCACCGGACATGGATTGAAAGAAATGGGCGATACTGGACTTGAACCAGTGGCCCCCAGCTTGTCGAGCTGGTGCTCTAGCCAACTGAGCTAATCGCCCTTTTGCAAACATCCTATTATCTTTAGATCAGGTATAAAAGCAAGGGTTTGGGGTGATTTTTTTGTAAATTTTTCCGGCCGGGGGCTTTCTGTTGACATCCGGCCTGTTTAAGGGGATACTTACCGTTAGGGCACACAATCGTAGAGAACCGCCCTGCCGTTGAAATACCCTTTGGGGCAGTCAATTTCCGCGAGGAAAATTGTAATTTATTATTACAAGGACATTTAACGCGGATAAAACGGGATTTTTCAATTGAAAGCACACTAACAATAAGAATCGGGAGAAGACCATGTACCTGATCGGATACGACCTTGGAACGTCATCAGTCAAGGCGAGCCTGCTGGACGCTGAGAGCCAGAAGCTCATCGCAAGCGCAACGTACCCCAAAAAGGAGATGCCCATCGGGGCGCCGCAGCCGGGCTGGGCCGAGCAGAACCCGGGCCAGTGGTGGGAGAATTTGTGCATGGCCACGCAGGAGATGCTGAGCAAGGCGAATGTGGACGCAGGCGATATCCAGGCGATCGGGATTACCTACCAGATGCACGGGCTGGTGCTGGTGGATAAGGACCAGCAGGTGCTGCGGCCGTCGATTATCTGGTGCGACAGCCGGGCTGTAGAGGTTGGCAAGAAGGCGGCCGAGGCCATCGGGGCGGAGGTCTGCCTCAAGGAGATGCTCAACTTGCCGGGTAATTTCACGGCGTCGAAACTGGCGTGGGTGCGTGAAAATGAGCCGGAGGTGTTCAAGAAGATCAATAAAATGATGCTGCCGGGCGATTATATCGTGATGCGGATGACCGGCAAGGCGACGACCACGGCCAGTGGGCTCAGTGAGGGGATTTTGTGGAATTTCGCGGATGAAAAGATCAATACGCGGCTGATGGAACACTACGGGATCGAGGCGGATTTTATACCGGAAATCGTAGATACGTTTGGAATCCAGGCGACGCTGGATGAATCCGGCGCAAAGGCACTTGGGCTGCGTAAGGGAACCCCGGTTACCTACCGGGCGGGCGACCAGCCGAACAATGCGCTGAGCCTTAATGTGCTCGAACCCGGGCAGATCGCGGCGACGGCGGGGACTTCGGGCGTGATTTACGGCATCGGGGACACCCCGGCTTTTGATTCGGCTTCGCGGGTCAATACGTTCGCCCATGTGAACCACAAGGCAGACAACCCGAGGTATGGCGTGCTTTTGTGTGTCAACGGGACGGGGATTCTCAATAGCTGGCTCAAGCACCAGGTAGTGGACCAGGGGTATGACTACGACCGGATGAATAAGCTGGCGTCGATGATTGAGCCGGGCTGTGAGGGGCTGACGGTGCTGCCGTTTGGCAACGGGGCGGAACGGACGCTGGGCAACCGGGATATCGGGGCGAGCGTGTGCAATCTGAATTTCAATGTGCATAACCAGTCGCACCTGCTGCGGGCGGCACAGGAGGGGATCGTGTTCGCACTGTGTTACGGGCTGGATATCATGAAGGATATGGGTGTGAAGGTCCAGCGAATTCGGGCCGGGCACGCAAATATGTTCCTGAGCGATATTTTCTCCAATGCGCTGAGCACCCTGACTGACAGCACGATCGAGCTGTACGACACGGACGGCTCGCTGGGTGCGGCACGCGGTGCGGGGGTCGGCTGCCGGGCGTTTACATCCTTCGAACAGGCGTTTCGCGGGCTGGGGATCATCAAGACGGTCTGCCCGCACGGCGAATCTCGACAGGCCTACGCTGACGCTTACCAGCGGTGGCTCGATGAACTCAACCGCCGGCTCGGATAGACCGGCGGGAAGCGACAATTAACGGCGGAGCACAGCGATCATTTCGGGATGATACGCAGGGTATGCACCTCGAAGGGGCCGAAGTCGAGCTTGAATTGATTGTTCTTGACCGGGACCTTTTTGGGCTTTTCCTCGATCATGTTGACAAGCTGGACACTCTTGACGTCAAAACCGCAGGTAAACACTGCCTTGGTCGGGGCCGCGTGGCCTTCGTAAGAACGGACGATCCAACTGTCGTCGGCCTGGGCCTTTTTGAGCGTCTCGATGAAAACATTTTCCTGGTTGCACGTAATCCACGAATGCTCGGCGGCGACGGAGCCCCTGGAGGCCTTTGCCTCGGTGACCGTCAGCGGCTGGTTGAGGCGATAGCCTTCTTCGATGACTTTGCCGGCGCGGTAATCGCCTTCGTGCGGATAGAGCGAGTAGGTGAACTCATGCTTTGCCCGGTCGGCGCGGCCGTCAGGAAAATCGGGACTTCGCAGGAGATTGAGCTCGATGGCGCTGTCGGAAACACTGTGCCCGTATTTGCTGTCGTTTAGCAGTGCACAACCAAAGCCCTGCTCAGCGAGGTCTACCCATTTGTGAGCACAAACCTCGTATTTGCTCATCTCCCAGGTGGTATTGGGATGCACCGGGCGGGGGATATTGCCGAACTGAATCTCGCACTGGGCATGATCGGCCCGCAGGTTGAGCGGGAAACAAGTGCGAAGCATCTTGTAGTCTTCGTTCCAGTTGGCCTTCGTGACGAAATCCAGGCGTGCGGAATCCGCATCGAGAACGATGTCCTGGCGGATCTCGGAAGCACCGAACAGGAGTTTTCGCCGGGAGATCACGCGTGAACCGTCAATGAAGTTCTCCATGAACTCGAGTTTGAAGCGGCCGCGAGGCTTGTGCTGATAATCGTAGTAGATGTCCCAGCCGCTGTTTTGGTCCTGGTAGACGGCCAGGTCGTTGGCGAACCGGCCTTTTGCGATGACTTCACGTTTGCAGCGTTTGTCATAAACACTGGTGACGGCACCATCGGCCCGGAATTTTACCTTGAGGACGTTGTTTTCGATATGATTGGACGATACGGCCAGGCCGTCCGGCGAGGTTTTGGTGCCTGAGGCCTCAATGACTGTGTGGCCCCATGCGGGTACGGTGACCTTTTGGTGCCCGGTGCCGACGGGAATCCACTCGGTACGTTCAAAAGAGGTATTGTTCGTGACAACCGCGGGCTTTTTGAAACCGCGGGTATCGACCATCGCGGTATATTTTTTGCGGGCCTTTTCGTCGAGGGCCTTTGTTTCAGCGTACATCCTGGCGTATCGTTCAAGGCACTCATCGTACACCCGCTTAATGCTCGAACCGGGCAGGATGTCGTGGAACTGGTAGAGCAGCAGCTCTTTCCAGATCGTTTCGATCTTCTCCTGCGGATACGAACCGCTGCCGAACGTGGATGCAACCAGTGAATTTGCCTCAAGCTGCCGCAGGGCCAACTCGATCTTGCGGTTGTACCACTTGTTGCGGGCCTGGGAGGTATAGGTTCCGCGGTGATATTCGAGGTACATCTCACCGACCCAGGTTTTGTAGAGGTCTTTGTCCTTTTCGAGTTCCTTGAAGAGGCGGGTGCTGAAGGACTGCTTGACCGGGGCCAGCCCCGAGAGGTTCTTGACGCGCATCAGGCGTTCGAGGTGTTCTGCGCCGGGTCCGCCTCCGCCGTCACCGATGCCAAAGAGCATCAGGCACTTGTCCGAAACACCCTTGTCCTTGAACTGGGCTTCGGCCTTCATGACCGATGCGGGATTTGCGTCGCTGTTGTAGGTATTCTCCGGCGGCATGTGGGTGAGAATCTGGGTTCCGTCGAGGCCCTCCCACATCAGGGTATGGTGCGGAAAGACGTTGACCTGGTTCCAGCAGAGCTTCTGAGTCATGAAGTACTTCATGCCGCATTTGACGGAAATCTGGGGCAACGCCGCGCTGAAGCCGAATACATCGGGCAGCCAGAGCGTTTCGATATTCTCGTCAAATTCGCTGCGGAAAAACTCGATGCCGTACAGGAACTGGCGAACCAGCGACTCGCCGCAGGGGACATTGGTATCCGTTTCGCACCACATGGGGCCTTGCAGCTCCCAGCGTTTTTCTTTCACCTTCTTTTGGATCTTTTTATACAGCTCGGGATAGCTGTCTTTTACCCATTGGTACAACTGCGCCTGGCTGGCACCGAAGAGGAAATCCGGATATCGGTCGTAGAGTTCCATGATATTGGCGATGGTTCTGCCGGCCTTGCGGATGGTCTCGCGGATGGGCCACAGCCAGGCCAGGTCGATATGTGAATGTCCGATGGCATGAATGGTAAGGGACGGATCGCCCCCGCGTTTTGCCAAAATCGGGGCCAGGATTTTGCGGGCCCGTTTGGCCTCATATTCGTCATAATCTTTGAGCTCGAGCTGGGCGTTGTAAAGAGCATGCATGATTTCGGCCCGGCGGGCGGAATCGGGGCTCAGCAGCTTCATCAGGTCATGGAGGACCTCAAAATCGTACCACAGCCCCCGCAGGGTATCGTTGCAGACGGCCACCTGTGCCTGGTCAAAGCAGCCGTTATTGGTCAGGTTGCCCAGCAGGTCATTACAGCCGGCCTCCATCCATACGTCCACCTTTTGCCCGGGCTTTGCCGATGGGGCAAACTGGACGACCTTTTTGCCGGTATGCCGCAGCGACCATTCGGCGCCGGATTCGATGGCCGTGGTCAGGCCGCGAACGGGCACACCTTTGGCATCGACGACACAGCCTTCGCCGGAGACGTCAATGAGCAGGACGACGTGTTTGCCCTGCCCTGCATCGGGCACAGAACCGGTAAAATGGAACCAGGCACAATCGAAGAGCCCGCCCCACTTGTCGCCGGGCTTGAGGGACCGCTTGCGTCCGGTGGTGCGTTTGGCAAACGGCACCGGCTCGGGGGTACACCACGCAGTGACCTCGAGGTCGGCAATGGGGGTGTAAACGGCGGCTTTGATCCTCTTGCGGATTCGTTCGAGGTGCTCCTGGCTGTGTTCAATATAATACGGCATAACAACAATTTCCCGATCTAAATCAATATATCTGTTGACATTCGGCAAGATGATACCAGAATAAGTGCTCAACGCAAGATGAAGATGAAAATACGCAGAAAAAAGACAGATAAGCTTTAAATTCAGTCAGGAATTCGAATGTCTCGAACAAAGAAAAACACCCAAACAGCAAAAAATATACTCTTAATCGCAAATGCCCATCTCGACCCGGTCTGGCAGTGGGAATGGACCGACGGCGCGGGAGAGGCGATTTCCACGTTTCGAATCGCCGCGGAATTGTGCGAAAAGTACCCCTCGTTTATCTTCAATCATAATGAATCGATCCTGTATGAATGGATCCGGGAATATGAACCGAGCCTTTTTGCACGAATCCGAAAGCTGGCGGCCGCGGGCCGATGGAATATCATGGGCGGATGGTTCCTTCAGCCGGACTGCAACATGCCCCGGGGCGAATCAATTGTCCGGCAGATTCTGCTGGGCAAATCGTTCTTTCGCAAAGAATTCGGGCAGGATATCAAGACGGCCATCAATTTTGACAGCTTTGGCCACAGCCGCGGGATGGTACAGATATTGGCAAAATCCGGCTTCGATTCCTATGTGTTCGGTCGGCCAATGCCCAATGTCATGAACCTTGCGAATGAGACCTTCCACTGGTGCGGCTTTGATGATACCTCGGTCATCGCCCACCGCTTCCCGTTCTGGTACAATGCCCTGCGGGGCCAGGCGGCGAACATCATCCGGGAGCGGATCGAGCAGGTATTACCGGGTGCGACATCGATTGTCCTGTGGGGCATGGGCAATCACGGCGGCGGACCGACGAAAAAGGACCTTCGTGAGATCGAGCAATTGATCAAATCCTCACCGGATAACATCGCCCATTCGACACCGCAGGAATACTTCCGGCTGGCTCGCAAATCCTCGAAGGCACTGCCGAAAGTGGAGAACAGCCTCAATGCCTGGGCGATTGGATGCTATACCTCGCAAATCCGGGTCAAGCAGATGCATCGCCGGCTTGAAAATGAGCTGTACCGTGCGGAAAAAATGGCCTCGGACGCCTGGATTAACCAGGGGCTGGACTATCCGGAGGAAGAATTCGTAAGAATCATGAAGGACCTGGCCGAGACCCAGTTCCATGACGCCCTGCCGGGCAGCGGAATCCAGGCCGTCGAGCAGGCGACGCTCAACAAACTGGGCCACGGAATCGAGATTGCTGAGAAAATCCGGGCCCGCAGTTTCTTTGCACTTGCCCAAAGCCAAAAACCGGCCAAAGAGGGTACCCTTCCGATCCTGATTTATAACCCGCACCCGTTCCCGGTTGTCCAAACGATGGATTGTTCGTTCATGCTCGGGGACTATTCCTTTGAAAGCTATCGCGATATCGAAATGCGCCAGAATGGAAAGCGAATCCCTTCACAAGTGGAACAGGAAGACTCGCATCTCTCCGTGGACTGGAGCAAGAAGGTCAGCTTCCATACCCGACTGGAATCGGGGATGAATCGGCTGGACTGCACACCAATTGAGGCGAAAAAACCGGTTATCCGGAACAATCCAAAGGCGAAATCGATTAATTTTAAATCCTCGACGATGCAGGTGCGGATCAATAAGAGGACCGGACTGATTGACTTCTGGAAGGTCCGGGGCAAGAGTTATCTCGGCCCGCGGGCGGTCCAGCCGGTGGTGGTGGAAGATACTGCAGACTCCTGGCAGGGAAATAAGACGGCATTTGGGAAAGAAAAATACCGCTTTACACTGCTTAGCCGGGCCCAGGCGGCAAAGGCCGCAGGCGTTAAGAAACCCATCGACCCGGTACGGATCATTGAGGATGGACAGGTGCGGACGGTGGTTGAGGCGATTTTGGGCTGGGATGATTCAGTGGTCGTGCTTCAATACTTCCTGCATAAACTATCGGATGATATCCGGATTCACTGCCAGGTGCAGTGGAACCAGAAAAGCCAGATGCTCAAACTGCGGATTCCGGTCGATATGCCGTATGAGGATACGAAATACATCGGGCAGATCATGTACGGTGCAGAAGAACTGCCCCGCGACGGGCATGAGGCAGTGGCCCAGCAGTGGACCGGGGCTGTCTGCCGAAAGCAGAACAAGGCGGTAACGATCATCAACGATGGGATCTACGCCAGCGATTTTGACAAAAACGGCATCCGGCTTACACTGCTCCGCAGCCCGGCGTATACCTGCGGAGATTTTGAGGACGTCCATGAGGGCCTTCCGAAGGATCGATACAGCCCCCGAATTGACCAGGGGTATCGCAGCTACAATTTCTACCTCAGTGCCGGCAGTGTTACTTCTCAGCTCCACACCGCCGACCGCAGGGCTCTTGGCCGTAATGAATCGCCTTATGCCCTGTGCTATTTCCCACCGGGTACAGCGAAAAAGAGCCGCCCGCTGGTGATCACCGACAACCCGGATATCCTGATATCCGCAGTAAAGAAGGCCCATGCGTCGAACCACCTGATCGTGCGTATTTTTGAATCCACCGGCAAAGCGCGTTCCGGCAAACTCAAATTCAGCTTCCGCAGGAATCCCGTGTCGGTCACGCTGAATCCTTTTGAAATCAAAACCTTGAAAATTCATCCGAAATCCGGTAAATATAGCTTTACGGACCTGATGGAAAAATAAAAGGATGGTCACAACGGGCCCGGATGTGCCCGAGGCGGAAGAAAGGATTCCGTATGAAAGAGCCTTTGGAAAGGCCCAAAAGCAAAAAGGCAAAAACACTCAAGCTTCGTCACGGAGGCCTGCTGGGTAAGTATCGCCTCGAAAAAAAACTGGCGACCGGGGGCTACTGCGAGATCTGGAAGGCCCGGGACACGATTGAAGGCCAGTGGGTCGCGCTGAAAATTCCGCTGGCGAATATGAACGGTCAGCGGGACAACCAGACCATCCTGCGTGAAGTGCGGCTGATCGCCCAGCTTCGTCATCCTAACATCATGCCGCTCAAGACCGCCGAGATTTACAATGGCCACGCAGTGCTGGTGACCGCCCTTTGTGCGGGAACTCTGGACGACTGCAAGCGGCCGATGGGCGTACGGCGGATTCTTTCGATTACGACCCAGGTGCTTGAGGGCCTGGCCCACGCCCACCATCACAAGATTGTACACTGCGACGTGACGCCGGGCAATATCTTCCTGTTTCCCAATGACCACGCGGCCCTCGGTGATTTCGGCATTGGGCTGGTTTTGAAAAAGCGGATGAAAACCATCGATGAATACGGCACTCCGGGCTATGTCGCACCCGAGCAGGCCTTCGGCAAGCCGACGTATCGAAGCGATTGTTTTTCCGTCGGGCTGATTTTGTATGAATACCTGACCGGCAAGCTGCCCAAGTGGCCGTTTGAATGGCCATGCAAGGGTCATGACCGCCTGATCGAACGGACCAGCCGTGAATTTGCAGCATTTTTGAAAAAGAGTATCGCGATTGATCCAAAGAAACGCTTCACCACGGCCTCGGCCATGCTGACGGCGATGAAACAGGCGACGCCAAAATCGATTCTCCGTGTCATGGGTACGCGAATCGTTCAGCCGCCGCGCAGCGACTGGGTACAGCTTCGCACGGAGACCTTTGTCAAGCGATATCAGCGGGCTTTAAACGTGTTTCATGATTGTATTGATTGCGGAGAACCCATTAGTGAGTCGATGCAAGTATGCCCGTGGTGCGGATCGGATCACAACCGCTTCGATGACAGCACAACGCTGACACATATCTGCCATTCGTGCCATAAAGGAGTTTTGCCGGAATGGAGCTTCTGTCCATGGTGTTACCCGGGACGTTTCCACCCGCAGGAAAAAGCACAGATTGATTACAGTTACTCGTCTCAGCGGTGCTCAAGCTGTAGGGGCAAGCTGCCGCGCTTTGCGAAATACTGCCCGTGGTGTCATGAGCGTGTGAAACACAAATGGCAGGTCTGGCCGTTCCCGGATATTTGCTGCTCATGCGGCTGGTCCGTGGATTCACTATACTGGAATTATTGTCCGTGGTGCAAAACATGCCTGCTGTAGATCCCAGGAAAACACAGATCGACGGGGGTCTGCACGCAATAGGCGACAAGCTCTGCGGAGAAGACGGCACGCTGGCCTGGGCGGGTCGTACGCACGTGGGGAAAGTACGAACACACAACGAGGATTCATTCTATATCGAACCTGACATTCACCTGTTTATGGTTTCGGATGGAATGGGCGGCCACCGCGGCGGCAAAGAAGCCTCGTCGATGATTGCGCTGGATTTCCCGGCACTGTTTGAAACGGCCCTTTCGAAATTAAAGAAGAAAAGTGTCAACGGGATCAAAAGCATCCTCAAAAAATCGATCCATGAGCAGAATCGCCACCTCGAACGGGAAGGGAAGAGCGAGACCGGGTATGAGGGAATGGGAGCGACAATTGTAACGGCACTGCTGGTTCGTAACCGTTTTTTTATTGCGAATGTCGGTGACAGCCGGGCGTACCTGCTGCGAAAAGGCAGGCTGCGTCAGATAACAACGGATATGACAGTTGCCACAGAGCTGGTCCAGGCAGGCAAGCTGGAACCCGAGCAGGCCCAGGACCATCATACGAGCAGCCTGCTGGTGCATTATATGGGCATGGAGGAAGAGCCGGAGATCCATATCCATACGTTTACACCCAAAAAGGATGACCTGCTTTTGCTGTGCTCGGACGGATTGACGGATATGGTAGCGGATGATGTGATTGGTCAACTTCTCGCAAAGGAGTACTCCCTCGAAGACAAATGCCGGCGACTGGTTGAAGAGGCGAATAAAAACGGGGGATATGATAATATTACAGCTTTGCTGATTCAATGCAGGATCACCCCGGCATCGCCGAAAAACACTGCCTTAGAAACATCCCCTGCCGGTTCCTGAAAACCATGCTCGAAGTATTACCATTTCCGGTGTTTTTTTATTGTTTTTCGCCGGGAATTTCATATAATTTTTCCTTTATTGGCGGCAATCTTGACCTGTTAAATACGTAAAGGAAGAAGAAATGGGAAAAGTACTTATTAAGGATCAGTTGATCGACCTGGTCCCCACGAAAATGTTTTTGACCAAGGGCGTGGGAACGCATAAATTTAAGCTCAAATCTTTCGAAGATGCCCTGAGGGAAGCCGGTGTCGCCCAGCAGAATCTCGTGCAGGTTTCATCGATTCTGCCTCCAAAATGCAAGATCGTTTCGAGATCCGAGGGCCTAAAGAGCCTGGTCCCGGGTGCAATTTGTTTCTGCGTTCTGGCCAAAAGCCAGACCAATGAACCCGGGCGTCAGATAGCCTCCTCGGTGGGCGTTGCCGTTCCGAAAAACAAGAATAAATGGGGCTATCTCAGCGAAGTGCATGATTATGGGCTGACCAAACAAGAGGCAGCCGATATGTCTGAAGACCTTGCAGCGGGAATGCTCGGAACGACACTCGGCCTCGAACTCGACCCGGACAAGGCATGGTCCGAAAAGGAGCAGGCCTACAAATCCAGCGGGCTGTTTGTACGCACCACGAATGCCACCCAAACGGCCAAGGGGAAAAAGGACATGTGGACCACGACGGTAGCGATGGCGGTTTTGCTGTTCGACTGATTTTCGGCAAAGAGTCCTGCTATGAGTGATCAGCGACAATTCGGGGATTTTTCTCCGGAATATACACAATATGATTCGAGCGCGGCCGTGCTCGTTCCGGCACCTTATGACGGAACCAGTACATGGATCAAAGGGGCGGACAAGGGCCCCGCTGCCCTGCTGGAGGCCTCATATAATCTCGAATTTTATGACATCGAAACTGACAGCGAGGTCTTTAAAAAGGGAATTCACACCGACAGCCCCGTCAGCCCGGAACAGACACCTGAGCGAACGGTGGACGCGATTTCGCTACGTATCGAATCGCACCTGGACAGGGGCAAATTTCCGGTGTTAATCGGCGGGGAACATTCGGTCAGTATCGGGGCAATTCGAGCTTTTCAAAACAAGTACACCGATATCGAAATTCTTCAGTTGGACGCGCATACTGACCTGCGAGATGAGTACCTCGGCTCCAAATGCAACCATGCGTGTGTGATGGCCCGTGCGAAGGAAAAAAGCAGGATTCACCAGGTCGGGATTCGCAGTATGGACGCATGTGAAAAAGACTCTGTTGATCCGGAAACGATATGGTTTGCAAAGGATATCGCCCCGGCAGGCATCGATACCTCGTGGATGGATCGGGCAATCGAGAAAATGGGCGAAAACCTGTACATTACGATTGATCTGGACGTTTTTGATCCGTCCATTGTGCCCTCCACGGGCACACCGGAGCCGGGCGGGCTGGACTGGTATACGGTGATCGGATTTCTGAAAAAAGTTTTCGCATCACGGAAAATTTCCGGATTTGATATCGTAGAACTTTGCCCCAATCCAAATGAAAAAAGGTCGGATTTTCTCGCGGCAAAGCTGCTGTATACTCTTTTGAACTACAAATTTTATCTAGATAAGTAGACTCCATATATCTACATACTTGCACATCTCCTCCCAAAGCCACTTCGGCGGGCTGAAAATCCGGGCGAATTTGTTTTTTTTCATGAATTTGGATATAATTACCATGTTTTCTGCAACGTTTTTTGACTTTGTGGACTAGTGATAAGTACAGTTATGGTAAGTGTTTACTGCTCTTAAAGGCAATTTAATAAACCCAGTATGTCCACATTTGGAAGGAGAGTGACCTTGAGATTTTGTATTTTGTTCTCGATTTTTGCCGTTTTTGCTTTTTCAACCGTAACCGCTGACGATGTGCTTGCCCCAGACTGGAGAGGCGGCAGTTGGTCCACAACCGAGGAATGGGACTGGGCTGCATACAATCCCGGCTATGAACCGGATGGGGCGAATCATACCGCATGGCTGGCCCCGGATGTGGTAAGCAATAATGCTTACGGACAGTCTGCGGGCCAAATCGCACTGCACCCAGGTGACGGAACCATCCCCACCGGTGAGTGGCAGATGTTTCCCTTTGGACCGGTTTCCGGTGCGGGCTGGTGGTATGGGCTGACCGCGATGCATTTTAATGTAGACACTGCGAATCCGGGTTTGGATTACACCCAGATCCGCGTGCAGGTGGCCTTCGGCGCGGTTGGACCGCACGGGCTTTCACAAACGATTTACGCGGTAATGGATGGAAACCAGTACTCCGGCACCGTCAGCAGCACCATCGCAGGGGCGGGAACCAAGCAGATTTCCGCCGTCGATTTTTTGATCCCCGGCAACAGTGACGAAGTTGATCTGTATTTTCAGTGGAACCGGGCAGGTTTTGTCGACCAGGTCGTCATCGACACCCTGGCGACGAGCGTACCTGAGCCGGCGTCATTTTTGTTCTTTTCCGGCAGTGCAATCCTGATTCGCCGGACATGGAGAAAGAAGTCATAGACGTTCTGTTTTATTTTGAGGCATAACCGGGTATTGTGCCAGGATTCGACCTGTATGATTGTAAATACCCGAAACAACCTGTTTTCTCGATGGAAACAATGGCTCGTTTGGGCTGTCGTTTTATGGCTTGGAGTTTGCGCGCAGGGCGAGGTATTCTCGCTTTACAACGAAATCCGAAATTATGACCCCGAGAATGGATGGTTCTGGGGGTATCCTTCGCCTGTGGATACCAACTGGGACTACTGGCAGGCGGAGCCCAATTACCCCGATCCGTGCAGCGTGGTGATCGAGGACGCGATTTATCACTGCCTGTACGATGGCGGATTCGGGCATGATCTCAATCAACCGCCCGGGGATGTATTAGACGGCTTTGTGGACGGGGCCTATTCGACACTGTTCGTCCAGGTCGATGACCACTCGCTGCAGACGCTTGGGGTTTCGGGTTGCGACATCCCGCCGTACGACAAACGGGATACGCGCGTAACTACAATTTTTAATTTGAAAAAAGTACTGGCTCATAATCCCAACCCCGGTGCGATTGTACAGGCAAAGCTGCGCTTCTCTATCGACTGGGTCGTCAACTGGGACCGCACATCGTTTAATGACCGCCCATGCCCGACGACGCTTTTTGTGAGTGTTTTTCCCGGGTGGGAACAGAATTTCTGGCTGGCGGACTATGACGGCCCGGAACACACCACTACCGGCCTGTCACAATTGGACGCCTTGTACGATCCTGTCGGAGCGGGAATCGCCCTTTGCGAGAAAACGGTTGACCTGCGAGTCATGGATGGCCCGCTGGGTTCGGGCGTACTTCAGCCGCTGACGCGATGGTACCTTGAAAATCCCTACCAGGCGGTCCCTTACGAGATCGATTTTACCTCGCAGGTTCGCCAGATTGCCGCACAAACGACCGATCCCAACGCCTGGGTGGGCTTTACGATCCGTCCGAGTCTTGACGGCGATCGCGTTTTTGTCTCGCTGGATGCACAATACAACCTTGGCGGACTGGAAACGGTGGGCTTTCCGCCGACGCTGGATGTGACGGTCAGTACCGTTACCGGTGACCTGGCCGAGCCCAACGGGGTGGATATGCTTGATTACCGGATCGTCGGTCAACAGTGGGGGCAGTCGGGGTATCCTAATGGCGACCTCAACGCAAGCGGAACGGTCGATTCAGCCGATATATCGATTATGGCCGAAAACTGGATGCAGGAATGAGAACCGGTATGAAGAGTACGGCAAAATCCAATCGCGGTTTCACACTGATCGAGCTGCTGGTCGTTATTGCGATCATCGCGCTGCTGATGTCGATTATGCTGCCGGGGCTGAATCGAACCAAGGCGATGGCCAAAAGGACACTGTGCGCCTCCAACCAGCGGAACCTGAGCTACTGCCTCGAAATGTGGTCTCTTGCCCATGACGGGATGATTTATACCGCGGATTTGGAGAAAGCAACCAGCATGGGCCTGGAGGACTGGTTCAAGGACCTGCTGCCCTATATCGAGCGAAAGAAAGATTCGGACCTTTTTGACGATCCGGCGAAGGTCTGGCTGTGCCCGTGTGACAAAGATCCTTACCCGATCGGCATCGGTTCGAGCCCGCACACAAAAGGCGTAACCAGTTATATGCTAAACGGTATTTACCGCAAGTCTACCCTTTCAACAGGTGTGGATTTCAACTGGAAATTCGGCCCGGCAGGTGGATACAAATACTCGCAGGTTCGCCTGCCCGGTGAGGTGATGATCCTGCTGGAAAGTTCACTGGCTCCGTATGTGGTCGATGCGGAGCATTCCGCTGCAGCGGACGCGGGTGTCACCAAAACGCTCGATTACCACCACCGCCGAACCAGCGGTTTTTATCATTTCGATGGGATGAACATCCTCTACCTCGACGGCCATGTGGATTATCTACGAGGAATTGAATGTGATCCGCTTACCCGAATGGAACTTCCGGTGCAGGTTCGTGAGCATGGTTACATGTTCTGGCCAAAACACCGCCTGCCGAGTGCGACGGAAAAACCCCTGCTCTGGGGGCCGGGCTATCATTAGCCAAATGCCCTGCCGCAAAGCATTTTACAGCGGACCGTAACTGCCCGTCCCCTTGGCGGTGTGTCGGACGATGCGGCCTTTAACCATGTAAATGATCTCCTCTGATATATTGGTCGCCAGGTCCGCAATCCGCTCAATATGCCGCGCGGTCGAGAGCAAGTGAATCAGCGGGTCCACCTGTTCAGGGTGTTTTTTGATCTCGGCCTGGATTTCGTCGTACATCCTGCGGTTTAAATCATCGACCACATCATCGAGAGAACGAACCGTAGAGGCCTCTTCAATATCGAGATTGACCAGTGCGTCGAGGCTCTTTCGCAGCATTTCCTTGGCAGCCTGGGCCATTTCAGTAAAGTCCGGGCGAAACGGACATTCCGGATATCTTGTCAGGGAAATCCCTCTTTCCGCGATATTCGACGCAAGGTCACCGATGCGCTCGAGCTCGCGATTGATCTTTAAAACCGCGATAATGAAGCGTAAATCCGTTGCTACGGGCTGATGGAGGGCAAGTATCTTGAGGGCTTCCTCTTCGACATCCACTTCCATAAGGTCCGTCTGGCTGTCACGCTGAATGACATCCTGGGCAAGGTCCCAGTCAGACTGCTGAACGGAAATCACGGCATCGCGAAAACTCGACTCGACCCTCGATCCTAATGTGAGGATCATCTTCTTTAGCTTGTCAACCTCATGCTGTAGATGAACACCCATAATTCTTTACCACCCAATAATATACAAACCGTAATTATACACAGGTTATCAGTGTGAGGGAAGAGGAAATTTTTAATTTGTAAAGAAAACTATCCAAACCTTCCGGTCACGTAATCTTCGGTTTCCTTCTGTTTCGGATTGCTGAAGATGTTTGTCGTCAGGTCGTACTCGATCAGCTCGCCGAGACAGAAAAAGGCGGTCTGCCGGCTGATGCGCGCGGCCTGCTGCATGTTATGGGTAACGGTCACGATGGTGTAGGTTTTCCGCAGTTCGGAGATCAGGTCTTCGATTTTCCCGGTAGCCACAGGGTCAAGGGCCGAGCAGGGTTCGTCCATGAGCAGGATTTTGGGCTTGGTTGCCAGTGCCCTTGCGATACAGAGCCGCTGTTGCTGGCCGCCGGACAGGGCCAGTGCGGATTTTTTAAGGTCGTCGCGCACTTCGTCCCAGAGGGCGGCGGCCTTGAGGCACTGCTCGACGATGTCATTGAGGGCCGCCCTTGAGCCGATGCCCTGGAGCCTCGGACCGTAGGCGATGTTGTCGTAAATACTTTTCGGAAAGGGATTGGGCTTTTGGAAGACCATCCCGACCTGCTGACGAAGATTGACGAGGTTCACCCGCTTGTTGTAGACATCCTGGCCGTTGACCTCCAACAGCCCCTCCACGCGGGTATTGGGAATCAGATCGTTAATTCGATTGATGCTTCGCAGGAAGGTGCTCTTGCCGCAGCCGCTGGGACCGATGATCGCGGTCACCGAATGGGTAAAGATATCCATCGAAATGTTCTTCACACCGGCCTTGGGGCCGTAGAAGAAGCTGAAATCCCGTGAACGGATAATCACATCGGTCATCGTATCCTTATTCTCGGCTTCCGCCGACTGGGCCTTAAACCGGTTCAGGTCAAATTTGGCCTTCGCATTTGAAGAAACCGAGTTGTTATGGCGGGTCTGATCCATGATATTCTGATCCATCTTCTTTCTCGAATTAGGTTCCCTTTAATTTTTTAAACAGGCGGCTTCGCAGGACAATCGAGATCGCATTCATCAGCAGGATGAGCAGGATAAGCGTTACGACCATCCCATACTGATTATGGGGTACCTGCGGTGCTAAACGATCCCCGACGGCCATATGCCAGCTTCCGTAGGAAAGCGTGCGGGTCGGTTCGAGCAGGCTGTCCGGAATGGACCCGGCCGCGACAGCACCGGTAAAGAGAATCGGCGCGGTCTCACCGGCAATACGGCTCAGGCTCAGAATGATCCCGGTCAGGATTCCCGGCAGCGCCGCGGGAAGCGTGACCCTCACAAAGGTTCGAAAACGGCTGGCCCCCAGTCCGAGCGAGGCCTCTTTGTACGTTCTCGGTACTGCCCGGATCGCTTCCTCACTGGCCCGGATCATCACCGGCAGCGTCAGGATCGCCAGGGTCAGTGACGCGGTCAGCACGCATTTGGTCGGTTCCTGTCCCAGCATCGGCAGCAGTGTCGTCACGAAAAAAGCCAGGCCGAACAACCCGAATACGATACTGGGTACGCCGGCCAGCGTGTTGATACACATACGAATCATACGCACCACGATATTTTCAGAAGTGCATTCCACGAGATAGGCCGCGGTGATGATGCCCACGGGAATCACAAAAAACATACCCACACCGGTCAGCAGCAGTGTACCGAGAATTTCCGGTCCGACACCGCCGAAATAATGGCCATGAGTACTGTCGTCGATAAAATACTGCCAGTAAAATGTGAACCGCGGCATGAGTGCGTTTTCGGCGTTGGCCTCGATATAGTCAAACAGAGGCTCGAGGCTGGTACCGGTAAAATCGTCCCTGCGGGGTACCTGCTTTTTGACATTGGGCAGACCGGGCCCCTGGGCGACCCAAACCTCCTTGTACTCAATACGTTCGAGGATCGACCGGGCCTTGTCCCAGCGTGTCGCACCATACTTGTTCATATCCAGTTCCGGCTCGGGCTCACCGGGCCTTGGACCGAACAATTCCGTCAGCAGGATTTCAACCTCTTCAAGGCTGGCCTTGTAACTTTCCAGCCGGGTCAGGTCTATGCCGCGGGATGCTTCGCGGAAATTGCGGGCTATGGTAAAATACTCCGCGGCGACATAGTTGTTCAGATCGGGATTGGATTCATATTTCAGCACCTCGGCGACCGTGGAATCGATCTGCTCCTGATCGAAAGAACGAAACGCATCACTTAGGATGTCACGAATTTCCATGGAAAGCTTTTTCAGGCTTTGATACTTCTCTATCTCCACGTTTTCAAAACGGAGCTGCTTGCCGTACTCTCGATTAATCAACCGCAGGCGGGAACGAATCTGATCCACATCGAGACCGTTGCGGAAGGATTCGATCTGTTCATAAATATGCTCGCGGTACGGCTCAACTTGAGCAAGTTCCTGTTCAATGGTAACGGGGTTGCCCCGGTCGAAGATTTCGAGTTCATGCTGCATCTGTCGAAACTCAACGGTGCCGTAGAAAAAGACGGCACTGCTCCCGGTCCAGATCATTGGGACCAGGATCACCACCAGCAGCAGGGCCATAAAGCCTACCGAGGCATACGTGAGGATGGTAAACGTTCTGTCAGCAAAATATCTCATGCTTATTTTTTGCTCCCCATTCCTTTTTTGGCCTGCGTTAAGAAGTATTCACTGACGGTGTTGAGGACAAACGTCAGCAGCAGCAAAAACAGGCCCATTGCAAACAGCGAATGATAGTGGGTGCTGCCGTGGGCGGTTTCGGGCATTTCACCGGCAATGGTCGCGGTGAGCGTGCCAAGACTGCTGGACAGGTCCCACCAGGGAGTGGGCACCTGCCGGGAGTTACCCGCGGCCATCCAGACGACCATGGTTTCTCCGACGGCACGCATCATGCCGAGAATTACCGCCGCAAAGATTCCCGAATGGGCGGCGGGAATGACGACTTTGAACAGGGTTTCCATGCGGGTCGCCCCGAGCCCGTAAGAGGCCTCGCGAAGCTCTCTGCCGATAGCGGACAGTGAATCTTCCGCGACACTGATGATCGTAGGCAGTGCCATGATCGCAAGAATAAATGAGGCATTGAGGGCGTTGCGTCCACTGGAAAAGCCGAAATGCTTTTGCAGCCAGGGCCCAAGAACCAGCAGCGCAAAAAAGCCGTAGGCCACAGACGGAATGGCGGCGAGAAGCTCGATCACCGGCTTGGCAATCCCGCGAACACGATGATTGGTAATGTCACTTAAAAACAGGGCCGCGAGGATACCGATCGGTACGGCAATCAGCATCGCAGTAATGGTGACATAAAAAGAGCCAACAATAAAGACCCAGATGCCGAAGCTGTTGGGATTGCCTTCAGGCTGCCAGGTTTTGCTGGTGAGGAAGTCGACAAGGCTGTATTCCCCGAAAAACGGAACCGCCTCACGGATGACGAAGAAAAAGATAAACAGCACCGCCAAAACCGAAGTGCACGTAATTGCAAACAGCAGTGCCCTGCCGAGAATATTGAACAGGTAGCCCTTGATGTCCTGGGCCGGGGTCAGCAGCAAAGGTCGGTCAAAGCCGCCGATACCGGGTGCAGGTTTTTGCATGACTTGTTCGCTCATACGTTTCGTTTCTCGTAATAGGGTTTCTGCTTAATCATACCGGAAAAGAATCAGTAATCCGTTACGGGGACAAAGCCTTTTTCCTCGATCAGGAGCTGGCCCTCTTCGCACAGGTAGAAGGTACAGAATTTATGCATTAGTGAGCCGGACTCGGGATATCCGTTGGTAAACATAAACAGCGGGCGGCCGATCGCGTATTTTCCGGACAATATATTTTCCCGGGTCGAAGCAATGCCGTCGACTTCGATGGGCTTGACACCCCGGCGGACAAAACCGTGACCGACATATCCGATCGCCCCGCGGGTCGTCTTTATATTGGCAAAGGCCTGGGGATTGGCCGAAACCATTTCAACATGCCCGGCCATTTCCTGTTTTTGCATAATGATATTGTTAAAGGTTTCATAAGTACCGGAGCCAATATCGCGGCTGACGGGGATGATCTCCAGGTCGGGACCGCCCAGCTGTTTCCAGTTGGTGATCTTGCCGGTATAAATGTCGCGAATCTGATTTTTGGTCAGCCCCTTTACCGGGTTGGAGGGATGTACGATCATCGAGATGCCGTCCATCGCGATCACATGGGCGACAGGATAGATACCGGATTGGACACATTTAGTAAACTCCTCAGGCTTCATAAAACGGCTCATCATCGCAATATCACAACGTCCTTCCATCAGGGCCTTAGCCCCGTGGCCCGAACCGGTCTCGTTGATGGTGATCTCGATGTCATCGTACATATCGATGAGGACTTCGCGGATCGCCTGTCCGATAGGACCGACCGTCGTCGAACCTTCGACGTTGAGAGTTTCACCGGCACAGACACTGCCGACGGCTGCAAGAATAACCAATGCGCACAAACGGATTGTCTTTTTCATACTTTTACTCCTTTGTTAGCGTTCCGACACAACTGCCCTTTGACGGATACGTCTCCATACCCCCAACGCGAGTATATTTTTGGAGCAGAAATATCATTTTTGTCATATCCAGTCAAGAGCCTGTAATTAAATCGTTTTTTTCTATCCATCAAGCAGATTCCCCGTGAAAACTGCTAATTGTCTGAGATTCTTCTTCCTGTTTTTTCCGGACCGCCGGGAAGGTAATTGTAAAAATACTGCCCTGGCCAAGCACACTTTCGACCTCTACGTTGCCGCTGTGAGCATTGGTAATATGCTTTACAATCGCCAGGCCCAGCCCGGTACCACCGAGTTTGCGGCTTCGGGCCTTGTCGGTCACGTAAAAACGCTCAAAAATCCGATCCAGGTGCTCAGGGGAAATGCCGTAGCCGCTGTCAGAAACCGATATTTGGACTACAGAGCCCTCAATTTCACCGGTTACCTTAATTTTTGACCCTGGATTACTGTACTTAATCGCATTATCGATAATATTGACCAGTGCCTGCTCGATCATAAAGCTGTTGAGTTCAGCCCGGTCATCCCGGCAGTCGATTTCAAGCTCAATATCCTTCTCTTTGGCCTTCATATAGCATGTTTCCACGGCCCCGGTAATCGGATCGGAGATCTGCACCTGGTCCATGGGAAGATCCGTCTTGCCCGATTCGTCCTCGATCCTCGAAAGAATGAGAATATCCTCGATAATTGCATTGAGCCGGTTGGTGTGGCGGGCAATGATCCGGAGAAACCGCTTCGCCTCTTCGGGCTTCTCGATTGCGCCGTCGAGAAGGGTCTCGACAAAGCCCTTGATCGAGGTAATCGGGGTTTTGAGCTCATGAGAGACGTTGGCGACAAATTCCCGCCTGACATTCTCAAGCCTGCGAATCTGGGTAATATTGTTCAATACAATAATCGCTTTGACTTCACCGCCTTCTTCGTGGTCAAGCACCCTTCCATAAGCGTGGATAAACCGAGCCTGTTGGTCGGGAACGACAACTTCCCTTTGCATGGGCTCGGAAGCGATCAAGGCGCTTTTGATGAAATCCTGCAATTGTGCATCGCGAACCGCTTCTTCAATCGTACGATCCACGATACGGTCCCTTGTCAGGCCCAGCAGATCGCAGGCGGACTGGTTAACACTGACAATCTGACCTTCACTATTGATCGCAATCACACCCTCAACCATACTTGAAAGAACGGCCTGGAGTTCATTTCGGTTCTGCACAACACTGCGGATTCGTTCGTCAAGCTGGATCGCCATTTTGTTAACCGCTTCGCTGAGCAGGTCAAATTCATCCGTTCCGGAGGGATTTAACCTGACACTGAGGTCTCCGCGGGCCAGTTGATCTGCGGAAGAGGTCATGCTGTCGATAGGCCGGGTGATCCTTCGGGTAATCAGGAAACAGGCCAGGGCCGCAACAAGAGCCAGAAACAATCCATACTGAAGAAAACCCACATACAATGCCCCAAGTCTGCGATCGATAAATCCGGTCGATTCGGAAATTCGCACATACGCGGCCGTTCGCGCATTGCTGTCGTGAAGAGGAACAAAAAGAGCCAGTTCCCGGTCATCAAATGCCTGATCAAAATTTTTCATTCGGAAAGCCCTGGCATCCTGTTCCACGGCTTTGATGTTAAGAATGTATTCCTCGATCTGCCACGGATCGGCAATGGAATCAGCAACGACTTTTCCGTTGGGCAAAATCACGTTCATTTGGATCTCCGTACTGCTGTAGACCTCCCGGCAGATATCATGCAGTGACTCGTAATCCTGCTCTTCGAGCAGCGAGGTAATTCTCGGGCGCAAAAGATTGACCTGGGTGGTAAGCTGGGAGACCGCGAGATTCTCGTAATCTTTTCGGACATAAATCGTCGTGTACACGGTAATCGCGCATAAAATGGTCCCGAGAATCAAGAGAAATGATAAATACAATTGCCAGAATAGTTTTCTCAGAATCATTTGCTGCCTCCGTGAAGCCGGGCATCTTCGCAAAAAAGGATTTAAATCTCTCTAAATTTATACCCTACTCCGCGGACAGTTTCAACGTAATCTCCGCATTGGCCCAGTTTTCTGCGTAGACCCACGATCTGCACATCGACAGCGCGGTCGGTGACAATGTAGTCATCGCCTTTTGTGGCGTCTACAATCTGGTAACGCGTAAAGACCCTTCCTGGCCGCCTGGCAAGGAAATGAAGCACCTTAAATTCAGTCAGGGTCAGTTCCACAGGGCTTTCCTGAACGCGAACTTCGTGTTTTTCGGTGTTTATCGTCAAGTCACCACGACGCAGGAGCCTGTCATCCTCGCTGGCATCGTTGTTGTTTGCCCGCCTGCGAAGCACGGTTTTGACCCTTGCAACGAGAACCTTGGGGCTAAAAGGCTTTGTGATGTAATCATCCGCTCCCAGCTCAAGCCCGGCGACGATATCCGCCTCCTCGCCCTTGGCCGTGAGCATCACGATGGGGATATGGCTGGTGCGTGCGTCTGATTTGAGCAGCCGGCAAACAGACAACCCGCCGATACCGGGAAGCATCAGGTCCAGAACAATCAGTTCAGGAAGCTCTTTTTGGGTCATTGTGAGGGCATCTTCCCCGGTTTCAGCCAGAAGAACGCGATATCCTGTCTCCTTGAGGTTGTATTCAACCAGTTCCAGAATATCCTGTTCATCATCAACAACCAGAATAGTACCTTCTGACATAGCCTTGCCTTACAACTTGAAAATCATTAAGCAGTTACAAACCCTACATTAGATGGAATTATGCATGCATATATTAGAAAATGGTTAGAAAGGCAAGATTTTTAACTATATATTGAGTTTTTTTCAAAATCAGGCACAATCAGGGCATTTCACGTCTGGATTAACTCAAAACAAACTGCCCAATTCACTGCCTGAAACTCGTAAATGTTAAAATAAACAACTTTTGTGTGTCTGATGGTTTTTATTTATCCCCCATGCAGCTTCCAACCAGGCGGGCCGATTCGATCATCGGGTGGTCCACGGGCACAGATTTGCGGTTGCCGGCCACTTCTTCGAGCGGTATCGGCACGCAATCATTGCCCTTAAAGGCGACGAGTACGTTACTGGCCCCCTCATTGAGCAGACTGGCAGCCTTTGTACCCAGGCGGGTGCATAACAGCCTGTCATAAGCACTGGGGATGCCGCCCCGCTGGACGTGTCCCAGTGAGGTCACCCTGGCTTCAATTCCGGTTAGTTCCTGCAATCTGCGGGCCACGCGGCTGGCATTGGGCTCCTGAACCACATGATACGTCTTGGTCTCGCCCTTTACCTTTCTTACCACGAGTGTGCCTCGCGGATCATCCGGATCAATCACATCCAGATCAGCAAGGCTTTTAATGGTATTGTCATCCGTTTTTTTGGGGGTCTTTTTCTTTGCTTTCGGGGCCTTTTCTTCTTTGTTTTCGCGATTAATGTCATCCTGGGACATGGCTCCCTCGGCAACGGCAACAATGGAAAACCTCTTTCCCCTGCGGCGGCGTTCAAGGATATACTCAGATATCACATTGAGTGAATAGGGAATCTCCGGTATCAGGATGACATCCGCCCCGCCAGCAATCCCCGCAGAGAGGGTCAGCCACCCGGTTTTGTGGCCCATGATTTCACAGACGATGATCCTGTGGTGACTGGTCGCCGTGGTATGCAGGCGGTCAATCGCATTGGTGGCAATCTGGCGGGCTGTATCGTAGCCGAACGTCACGTCAGTGCCCCAGACATCGTTGTCGATTGTTTTGGGGAGAGTCATCACCTTAATCCCGCCCTCCTGGGAGAGCCGCAGGGCATTTTTCTGGGTTCCGCCTCCGCCGAGGCAAACCAGGCAATCCAAGTGAAGCCGGCGGATATTCTCCACTGCGACATCGGTCATGTCCTTGGTTTTACCGCCCATTGGCATTTTATGGATTTTATCGCGGCTGGTACCGAGAATGGTTCCGCCGTTGGTGAGAATGCTGCTGACCGCTTTGCCATCCAGTCGAATGGTACGGTTTTCCACCAATCCCCGAAAACCGTCATAAATCCCGATGACGCTCATCCCGTACTGGTCCATAGCAGGACGTGCCACCGCGCGAATCGCGGCATTGAGGCCGGGGCAATCCCCTCCTGAGGTTAAAATTCCGATACAGCGAGTTTTTTTCATTTTGAATCCATTCTTAACGACTCATTATCTGGTCAACCTGCCTGAATCATATTATACAAGTGTATCGTTGATTACAAATAGCAGATTTAACGATAATACCGAATATATGTGTAAATCCAATAAAACAACGATAAGGAGTCCTATAAATGTACTGAAAGGAATCGTTTTTTTGTTCCGGACTTTACAAATCTTTTTTAACCTGTTGAATGTACAACTTGACAAACGGCAGCCCGTGTGTTAGATTTTCGTTAGAGTTTAAAGTGAAGCTACGGTATTGAATCATGGTTATTTCAGGGGTGTCTGTTGTCAGACTTTGGTTACAAATATATCGATAAACAGCTCAAGAACCTGGTCAAACATATCACCGCCATCCTTCGGGAAGACCCGGATATTGAGAACGTCCACCAGGCGAGGGTATCCTCACGCCGGCTGAGAGCGGCCTTTGAACTCTGCGAAGACAATTTCGATTCTAAAAACATTTCCCGCTGGAAAAAGCAGATCAAAAAACTCCTCAAAAGTCTCGGCCCTGCCCGGGACAAAGACGTATTGATTGATGCTTTGCAGGAGCGGATCAAGAATCTTGGTCCGGACCGGCGTCAGTGCCGCGCAGGCATTCGGCGTATGATTTTGCGGATGACCCAGCAGCGGGAAAAAATGAATAAAAGTATTCAAAAATCTATCCGCCAGGTTGAAAAGTCACAGGTCATCAGTGAAATCGGGGCTGCGATTTCAAGAAACATCTGGCACTACCGGCTCAATCCGGAAAGCAAAAAGGAAAACCGTGCCCAGGATTTGGAAAAATGTGCAGATCAGATCGGCCATCGGCTCTCGCAGTTGGTTTCCATGGAACCTTGCCTTGCAGAGCCGGACAATGTCGAGGGGCACCATAAAATGCGCATCGGGGCCAAAAAGCTGCGCTATACCATGGAGATCTGCAAAGAACCGTTCGGCAAGAGGCTTGCGCCTTATATTAAACGATGCAAGAAAGTACAAAACCTGGCCGGAGAGATCCACGACTGTGATGTCTGGGCGGATATTATCAATGCCTTCGAGAAAAACGAACACAAACGAGCCGTTGATTTTTACGGGACCGACCGCCAGCAGAAAAGACTCGCACCAGGGATCAACTACCTGCGTGAGTACTACGCAAGCCGGCGGGCGGAAAAGTTTGCCTCCCTGGTTGTCTATTGGGAAGAGCTGAAAGAGGATCAAACCTGGGAAAAACTTACGGAATTTCTGCGAAACAGCCTTGAACAGCCCGACGACACGAATAATCTCGAACCGACAGAACCACCAGAACCGGAAGAGGGGCAAGCTGCCGTGGATGAAGTGCAAGCACCCCAACCGAAAACAACCGGTTCCAAACGTGAGATCAGGGACATCCCAGCCCCCACAGCAAAGCCAACACACACCGGAAAAGAACAAGAAGAACCAATTGAGGCGAGCTCGAACAGCAGCACACCTTTGAGTTCCCCGCAAAAAACAGACTGACCCCATGAAAACAGTTGAAACGACAAGCCACGTGATTCAAAAGGCCCGCAGTATTCACTTTGACAGCGGTCACAGCCGACAGGTTGCCAGCCTTTCGCTGCAATTGTTCGATCAGCTCGAAAGTATCCATCAGCTTGATCCGCAGGCCCGGATAGAACTTGAACACGCCGCCCTTTTGCATGATATCGGCTGGGTCGAGGGGCAAAGGGCGCACCATAAAACCACGATGAACCTGATTTTAGAGGATACACAGCTCGATTATTCACCCAAAACCCGGCTTCGAGTGGCCCTGATTGCCCGATATCATCGAAAATCGCTGCCCAAAAAGAAACACCGCTATTATTGCGACTTGAAAGAGGAGGACAAGAGAAGAATCGAAATTCTCGGAGGGATACTTCGCCTGGCGGACGGACTGGACCGCTCACATACGGATGCGGTGTCGGCGGTGACGTGCAGGATCAGCAAAACCGAGATCCTGATTTTGTGCCACGGGGTTGATTATCCCCACGCAGAGCTGATCGCAGGGGCCAAAAAGTCTGACCTGCTGGCGCGGGCCCTCGACAAAACGATTGCCCTTGAAGGACAGGTTTCCGATGGGAGATAACAAAGGGCCGGGCGTCTCTTTTCCCTGCTTTTACTCATAATCGGAATTCATCTCAAAAAAAGTCAAATTCTTGATTTACGCATCCGCCTGCTTGCGATTATGATAGAGGTATGGACCAGATCAATGAACAGTCAAATATTATTGAACTGCAGCTTATCGGTGTGATCGATATCGGATCGAATATGATCCGCATGGAGATCGCCCAGATTCTGCCCGACGGAACCATCGAAACGATCGAACATCTTCAGCGGGCCGTGCACCTCGGGCAGGACACGTTTGTCAAGGGGCGGCTGGGACGCAAGACGATCCGCGCGGCAATTTTGATTCTCCGTGATTTTAAGGCAAAGCTTGATGAATATGGTGTCACAGTCTGCCGGACGGTGGCGACCAGCTCGGTACGGGAGGCACTCAATGCGGAGACTTTTATCGACCGGGTGCTGATTTCGACAGGCCTGGAGGTACAGGTGATTGACTCAGCGGAGGAAAGCCGGCTTACTGTTTCCGCGGTTCAGGATGAAGTGGAGCAGGACGAGGAGCTTCTTTCAAAGTATACGCTGATTACGGAAGTCGGCGGCGGCAGCACGGTGCTGACAGTGATGCACCAGAACCAAATCGTGGCGTCGCAAAGCCTCGGGCTCGGTTCGATCCGGCTCAAGGAAGTGCTGATTGACGGGCAGGAATCGCATACGCAGGCGACGGAAATGATACGCAATGAGATCACCAACGTGCTTAGCGCCATCGAAAAACTGATCCCGTTTAAAAAGATCGTGAATTTTATTGCGGTCGGCGGTGATGCCCGTTTTTTGGCAAACCGGAAAGGGGCTCACTGCGATGCTTACGGACTTTCGAGCGTGCCCCGTAAGCAACTGGATCGGTTTGTCACAGAGAATCTTGAGTTTACCCCCGATCAGCTTGCCAGCCGCTACAATCTTTCTTTTGCGGATGCCGAGTCCTTAAATCCGGCGATGATGATCCTTCAGTCACTGGTACACGCCACACGGGCAAAGGAGATTTTGATCTCGCAGGTTTCGATGCGTCACGGGCTTTTGCGGAACACGGCACTGGAGCTTCGCGGCGAAGAAGACAAGATGCTCATCCAGGCCGCGACACGATCCGCACTGGCGGTCGCGGAGAAATACCAGCTCGACATTGACCATGCGAGCAAGCTGGCGGACCTGTCGCTCGAGCTTTTTGATGTTTTGAAAAGCGAGCACGGCCTTGGCTCCCGTGAAAGGCTTCTTTTGCACGCAGCCGCCCTTTTGCATGAAACGGGAACGTTTATTTCCGGGCGGGCCTATCACAAGCACAGCTATTATATCATCTCGAATACCGAGATTTTCGGGCTCTCACAAAAAGATGTCGTCCTGGTGGCACATATCGCACGTTATCATCGCCGGGCGCGGCCCAAGATCACGCATGAAGATTACATGAACCTTTCGCAGTCGCGGCGGATCGTGGTCAATAAACTCGCATCGATCTTCCGGATGGCGACGGCTTTTGAACTGAAGCGCAATGAGTTTATCACGGATTACAAAGCGCACGTCCAGGAGGATGACTTCGTGATTACCCTGCCGGCACAGGCTGATACCATGCTGGTTCAGCGGCGGCTTCGTGTCAAAAGCGATATGTTCCGTGACGTGTACGGCCTGAATATCGTGGTGATTTAGTGGCCGGGATTTAAAAACTGATCGCAACCTGAAATGTAAATACGAAAGCCATGACAAAAAAACAGGACAATACAAATCGATTCATCAATCGTGAACTGAGCTGGCTGGAATTTAATGACCGGGTTCTGGATATCGCCCGGCGTGAAGATATCCCCCTGCTCGAGCGGCTTAAATTCATTGCGATCACCAGTTCAAACCTGGATGAATTTTTTATGGTCCGTGTTGCCGGCCTGGCCCAGCAGGTGGAGGCGGGCCGGCGTAAGAAAGACCCCAGCGGAATGACGCCCGCGGGGCAGCTAAAGAGCATTTCAAACCGATGCCGGGAGATGGTTGCGGCCCAGGGGGAAATCCTGTCCTCGATTTTCAGCGATCTGGAGCCCCGCGGGATTCAGATTACGCACCGAAATGCCTGGAGCATCGAGCAAAAGAAATTTACGCGAAATCTTTTTCAATACGAGATTCTGCCGGTACTGACCCCGCTGGCCCTGAAGAAACTCAACGAAGTGCCGCTGCTGCCGGGGCGTGTCCTGTTTGTTGCCGCGCTGCTTGAACCGCAAAGCCAAAGCGAAAAGGGCCTGCCGGATTTTGAGGATAAACCCGGCCCCGATGTCGTGCTGATCCCGGTTCCCGGTGTCTTTTCACGATTTATTACGATCCCGTCCGCGGAAAACCTGATCCTGGCCCCGATTGAGCAGATTATCGCAGACAATCTTTCGACACTGTACCCGAAGAGAAATCTTCTTTCCGTATGCTTTTTCAGGATCACCCGTGACGCAGATGTTACCATCCAGGAAGATGAGGCGGGCGATTTGCTGGCGAGCATCGAGGAGGCGATTCTCAATCGCCGCCGGAGACAGGCGATCCGGCTGGAGATTTCCAGTGATGCCTCTGAAGAACTCAAGACATTCCTGGCGGAATTGTTTGAAGTCGAAGGGAATTATATTTTCGAAATCGATTCGCTTCTGGATGCAACTTCGCTGATGGAAATCGCAACACGACCGGGCTATGCCGAGTTGAAAATCCCGGACTGGCCGGCTGTTCCAACAGCGGAGCTGGTCGAATCGGACAATCTCTTTGAGACGCTTCAGGAGCGGGATGTGATGCTGATCCATCCGTATGAATCGTTTGACCCGGTGGTTCGGCTGCTCGAGACGGCAGCGGCGGACCCGAATGTGCTGGCGATCAAACAGACGCTGTACCGAACCAGCGGAGATTCGCCGGTGATTGCCGCCCTGGAAGACGCGGCCCAAAACGGCAAGCAGGTGACGGTGCTCGTTGAGCTTAAGGCCCGTTTTGATGAGGAGCGGAACCTCCTATGGGCCCGGCGGCTGGAAGATGCCGGATGCAACGTGATTTACGGAATTGCAGGGCTTAAGACCCATTGCAAGGCCTTGTTAATCGTGCGTAGGGAGAGCTCCCGGATTTGCCGTTATGCACACCTCTCGACGGGCAATTACAATGACAAGACCGCCAAACTGTATTCGGATATCGGCTTGATGACGACGGACCGGAATTTGACGATGGATGTATCGAGCCTGTTTAACCTGATGACCGGGGCGTCGGACTCGATCCAGATGTCCAAGCTGATTATCGCGCCGACGATGCTGCGGAAAAAGATTACCGAACTGATTGAGCGGGAAATCCAGGCTTCGACGCCGGACCGGCCGGGGCTGATTATGGCCAAGTTCAATTCGCTGGAAGACCCTGATATCTGCCGGGCGCTGTGCAGGGCCAGCCAGGCGGGGGTTAAGATCATGCTCAATGTCCGGGGAATCTGCTGTTTGCGCCCAGGCCTGAAGGGTGTCTCGGAAAATATCAGCGTCTGTTCAATTGTGGATCGCTACCTCGAACACGCCCGTATCTTTTATTTTGCCAACGGGGGACATGAAGAACTGTACCTGTCGAGCGCAGACTGGATGGGCCGCAACCTGGATCGGCGTATCGAGACGATGTTCCCGGTGTCGGATGGGAAGATGAAAAAACGACTGACGCGTATCCTGGAGCTGTATTTTAAGGACAACACCTTCAATTCATTCCTTCAGCCGGACGGGTCGTATCAGAAAGCGGCGAAATCCTCCGGTTGGATTCGTGCCCAGAAAGAGCTGTACGACCAGGCGGTGGAAGCGGCGCAGGACGCCCAGGGCCGCCAGAAATTCCGCCCGATCAAGCAGCCGGACTGAAGCAGCGGATTCTTTTTGTAAAAGGGGTGGTTTTATCGGACAGGCTTTTTTCGTTTATCCTCCGCCCGGATGGTGCCGATATTGTAAGAATAGATAGAACGTTAGTGAATTGCAGAACCGGGCAGACCCGCGGGAGTTTACAAATGAACAATCCATTGCGTTTTCCTGAAGACGAGGCCTTTCGCTGCCTTCGTGCCAATGACATCGAGGGATATCAGCGGAACACAGAGGGACGAAAAAGTGTCGATCTAAGCGACTGCGATCTTCGGGGGGTGGATTTTCGCAACGTGGATATGTCGAATGTCATTTTGCGGGGCGCGTACCTGCGGGATACGGACCTGCGCGGCAAGGACCTGCGGCATATCGACATGGAAGGCTGCACGCTGCGGCACGCCAAAATCAGCGGCGTCTATTTTCCGGACAATCTCGATGTGCACGAAATCCAGTTCAGCCTGCAGTTTGGCACGCGGTTGCGCACACGCAAAGGGTGATTGGGGTTTTACAATTGAACTCGGGAATCTCCGAGGAAATCAAGAATCACCTCAAAGACCGGCTGCATATACTCCCCGGACTCATTGAACAATTCATGGCGGGCACCGGCAATCACACGCAGGCGGACATCACGGAAACGCTCACTTAAAAACTCCACATTGTACCGCCAGTCCACGACGTTGTCTTCATCACCCTGGACAAGCAGAATCTCCTGATCAAGGCCCTTCCATGCAGAGAGATCCGATTCAGTTATTTTCTTGTAACCGTTCACAGGGCGTGAATGTGGATTATGGCCCCAATAATGTAGGA
>CAYVUI010000012.1:0-55966 GCA_964454745.1 uncultured Pirellulales bacterium
GGCAGCTATGAGACCAGGACCGTCACCATTGTACCGCATGGCGGGCCGTTTGCGGATCATGCAGAGGTACGAATCGATTCTACTGTGAAGGGCTCTGATATTTATTACACTACAGATGGAAGTAATCCCGGTATGAATTCACGTATTTATAACACACCCTTCCGGATTAATGAAAGTTCTACCGTGAAAGCGGCGGCATTCAGGGACGGAAGGGCGGTGACGGATGTGGATGACACGGCCTTTTATAAAGTCCATGTCAGAAAGCCGGATGATCCCGGCATAGTCGATTCCGGTCTGCTTTACCATTATTATGAACTTGAAAAGGACAACCCGGATTCCATTGAAGAAATCGAGGTCTTAAAATCAGGAATAACAGGGAATGTTTCGATTGATGCGGCAGAGAGGGAAAATGATATTGCTCTTGTGTTCGAAGGATATCTTCGGGTGCCTGCTGACGGCATGTATTATTTTTACAGTTCAGATGCCGGCTACAGCGAGTTCTGGATCGGCGATTTGAAGTTAATCGAAAATCCTGAAAGCAGATGGCTGAGCCGAAGGAGTGGATTTACCGCGCTGAGGTCCGGTTACCATCTTGTCAAAGTTATCTACAGGCGATTCGACAAGGCCCAAGTCTATTACGGTCAAACCAGGAAAGAAGAGTATTTAATGATCGAATATGAGGGGCCGGGCATCAGACGGCAGAAAATACCCTCTTCAGCATTTTATCATAATAAATTGGCGACCCAATAAGTCCTGGTTTTCGGGTCGTGGCGATACGAAAAATTCATAAGGATTCATTATGCATAGATTATTTCAAGAGTCGACCAGGCGTCAGGGCATGTGCCTAAGCGGACAATGGCAAATTTGTTACGATCCGGAGGAATGCGGCGAGAGTTTGGGCTACCCTGCCGGGAATTTTGAACAGGGTCGTCCCACATATGTCCCGTCCTGTTGGAACTTTGACCTGGGCAAATATGATTATTTCGGTGTGGTGTGGTACTGCCGTTATTTTGAGACCGCCGGGAGACGAAACACCCGAATTGTTTTTCACGCTGTCAGCGGGGAGGTGGAAATATTCCTTGATGGTGAAAAACTGGGCTCTCATTATGGGAGTTATACAAAATTCTGGTTTGATGTACCCGGATTGCCGCAGGGAGAGCATACGCTGGTTGTCAAGGTGGATAACCGGGTAAACGATACCAATACTCTTCCTTTGAAGTTCGTTGACTGGTTTGTCTGGGGCGGGATATACAGGACTGTTGAGTTACAGCAGTTTGATGACCTGAGCGTTGAGCAGATTAAAATTGATGCCGATTGGCAGGGGTATTCTGTGGATACGGTTCATGTTACGGCCCAAATAAAAAACTGGCTGGATCATGATGTGGAGCAGGGGGTCAAATTGCTTGTCGATGGTAAAACTGCAGGTTCTGTAACAGGAAAGATCAGGGCCGGTCAAATGCAAATGGTTCAGTTTGCCCTGCAGGATTTTAATCCGGATCTATGGTGTCCCGAGCAGCCCAGTTTGTATCTGTTCGGAATCCGCTGTGAAAATGACGATCTCTTTGAGAGGACAGGTTTTCGAAGAATTGAAACGAAAGAGAAACATGTCCTGTTGAACGGCAAAGAGATCTTCATAAAAGGTCTCAACCGTCATAATGATGATCCTGAGCTTGGCTACGCTTTGGGCGGATGGAATATTTATCGGGATATAGAGATCATGAAAGATCTTGGGGTCAACGCCATCCGTGGCAGCCATTATCCCAACGATCCGCTTGTCCTGGATTACTGCGATCAAAACGGGCTTTTCTTCTGGGAAGAACTTCCATTCTGGAATCATCCTGCAGAATCCCTGGCTGATCCGCTTCTTGAGAACAGGGCACGTTTTATGTTGCAGGAGATGATTGAAAGGGATTACAACCATCCCTCGATTATTATCTGGGGCATCCAGAACGAATCAAAATCCAGTTCGCAGGAAGGCCTGAAGCTTTTCAGCATCCTTGCGGAAGATATGCGGGCGATGGATACTTCGAGGCTGGTCAGTTTTGCCTCTGCCTGCGGACGCAATGATATCTGTTTTGACCTGGTAGACATTGTTTCCTGGAATATGTATCCGGGATGGTATGACGATGACCTGCCTTTGGATGACCTGGATAAGCGGTTCGAAGAAAGCCTAAAAAAGATACGGAAATGGCTCGATGAAAACGGCCAGAACAAGCCTTTCTTTGTGACAGAATTCGGTGCAGGTGCCGTGCCCGGACAACGTACTTTCGATGTCGGTACTCGGTGGACAGAGGATTATCAGGAGAAACTCCTCGATAAGGTTATAAATGCCATCGTAAAAAGCGGTGTCGTTCAGGGGTTTTATATCTGGCAATTTTGCGATACGCGAACGGCTCTTCCTTCGAAAATATCAATAGGCAGGCCGCGAAATTTCAACAATAAAGGAATCGTTGACGAACACAGAAAACCGAAATACGCCTATGGTACAGTCAAGAGGATTTTTCACAACATTGAAACGTATACCGGGCATTCTATTTGTTCCTTGACCGGACAGAAAGATACCCTGTCAGAAATAAGGTAATAAACTTTTTTGTTTCAACATGAGACTTTAGGATATCATTTTGAGTTACGAAAGTGCACCTTCGAGGAATATTGCAATAAGGGGCCTGACGAAAGGCCCGAAGTTTCATTGGTTTGGTTATTACGATAAACTTCAGTTTGATCCGACCGGTCGCTATGTGCTTGGCATGGAGGTTGATTTTGAACATCGCCGGCCCGAACCGGAAGATATGATCAAAATAGGAATGATCGATCTGTGGAATGACGACGAATGGATTGAACTTGGCCAAAGCAGGGCCTGGTGCTGGCAGATGGGCTGTATGCTGCAGTGGCGGCCGGGCTGTGATAATGAAGTCATGTGGAATGACTGCCAGGAGGATCATTTTGTTTGTCATATACTGAACATAAAAACGTTTGAGAAAAGCACACTTCCCTATCCCTTTTTTTGCCTGCACCCCGGGGGACGCCTCGCGCTGGGGCTTGATTTCGAACGCCTGGAATACATGCGGCCCGGTTACGGTTATGTTGGGGTCAAGGATAGGAATGTCGATCTTCTCGCTCCTGACGATATGGGAATCTATCTGCTGGACCTTGAGACACAAGAGAAAAAGTTGATCATCTCCCTGGCGGACCTGGCTGCAATGCCGGATCCTGCCCGTGACCTGTCTAAGTCCAAACATTATTGCAATTGTCTTTTGTTTAACAAAATCGGTGAGCGTTTTGTTTTTCTCCATCGCTGGAGACCTGAGCAGGGAAAAGGCTGGCCTTTCAAAACCCGAATGATTAGTGCGAATATTGATGGCAGTGAACTTTTTGTTGTCGTGCCCGGCGGATGTGGACATTTTAACTGGAAAGATACTGAAACACTGATTGTTCAGGATGGAGGTTTTTCTCTTTATAAGGATCAAACAGGCAGGCTTAGGCAAATTGGTGAAGAGATTCTTCCCAACTCCGGAGGTCATGTCTCGTACCTGCCGGGCGGAGAGTGGATCGTTGGCGATACGTATGCGGATGCAAACCGTTATCAGCATTTGTATCTCTTTGATACCCAATCTAAGCAGATGATACCACTGGGCTCGTTTAAGTCACCTCTTGAATATTGCGGCACAAAACGGGAAAATTGCTGTGACGATGAATGGCGTTGCGATTTGCATCCCAGGATCAGTCCGAATGGGAAATTCATTACGATAGATTCACCTCATAAAGAAAATGGAAGGCAAATCTACCTGGTTGATGTCCATAATTTGATACAATAATAATTTTTGTTCTATGAGATTGATAAACATTATAAAATACTGCTTTCGATTATGCTTGGCGGCCATTGTCATCGGATCACTGCTTTTGTTTTTTGCCTGGCTGACAAAACCAGGTATAACCGAAATGCCCATTAAATACAGCCCCAGTCAGATCGAGCAGGTAGTAAACAGCAGGAAAACAGAGATCGACACTGCTGAGCCGCTGAGGATATACCAGCTGGTTGATTACAACAAAGGTCCAGAAGCGGACTGGTACCCCAAATCAGAATCTCCTATCTTTGCCGAACTGGTTAAAAAGGGCAAACTTCCCCCTGTCGAGCAGAGATGCGGTCCGGAACCGGTAGTTGTTGAAGGTGTCGATGGGATCGGGAAGTATGGGGGTACCTGGTATCGTCTAACCAATCAGACTTCCATACCTGACTCCATTGTTTCACGCCTTTCTTATGTTACGCTGGTGCGATGGTCGCCGTGGGGATATCCGATTGTGCCCCATGTGGCAAAGGCATACGAAGTTTCGGAGGATAACCGTGAGTTTACTTTTCATCTCAGGAAGGGGATGCGGTGGTCTGACGGCCATCCCTTTACGGCAGACGACATCATGTTCTGGTGGGAGCATATCGCTAATGAAAAAGCGCTGATGTCGGATGTCCCCGGCATTATGAAAGTTCGAGGCAGGAAAGGAAATATCAGTAAAGTCAACGACTATGAAATAAAGATTACATTTCCTTTTCCCAATGGTGTTTTTCTTTCGAAACTGGCTTCCGATGGGATGTCAGGCAAGGGAATTTCATTTGCTAACATGCTCAGCTACCCGGAACATTATCTACGCCAATACCACCCTGTGGTCGGAAATGACCAGGTAATTGATGAAATGATGCGTGCAGGAAAATTTCAAAGCCGATCATCCTTTTTCAAGAATATCATCTATCATACGCAACACTATCCCGACTATCCGCGTTTATGGCCCTGGGTGTATCGAAAATACAAATCAGGCTCTCCGTTCAGTTTTGTCAGGAATCCATATTACTGGATGGTGGATACGCAGGGCAATCAGCTACCATATATAGACAGGGTTGTCTTTAGCCAGAAAAATGAAAAAATGCTTCCGATTGCAGCAGCCGGTGGAGAAGTAAGCATGCAAAATCGTTTTATCCCTTTTGAAGAATACACCTACCTGATGAGCGAAAAAGAAAGGGGAGATTATGACCTTTACCACTGGTATAACGGAGACAGGGGCACTTTTGTCATTGCCTGTAATATTAATTATAAGATCAACTCCCAGGACACACAAAGCAGGTATAAGCAATCGCTTTTAAATGACAGACGTTTTCGCCAGGCATTGTCGCTGGCGATAAACAGGGAAGCTATAATCGATGCGGAATACTGCAGGCTGACAGTTCCCGCCCAATGTGCACCCGGTCCAAAGTCCTATTTTTATGAGCCCGGATTATATCTGAGTTATACCGAGTACGATCCTGACAGGGCGAACCAGTTACTTGATGAAATTGACATAATCGGCAGGGATTACGAAGGTTTTCGAACCTTTCCCGACGGCAGTAGAATGACGTTTTATCTCAATATTGCCCAGGGGTATTCCAATCCCGGCATCATGCAGCTTGTAGTCGATGACTGGGCCCAGATCGGTTTGCGTGTGATACCGAGGATAAGGAATCGGAGTTTATTTTATACGGAAAAAATGGGCCTGCAGCATGAACTGAATGTATGGGTTGGTAACAGCGAGTTTTTGCCGATTGTTTCTCCGAGGTATTTCGTTCCGAGGACCAGTGCCTGCAATTTCGCCATAGGGTATGCAAGGTGGTATCAAAAAGGGGGGCTGTTCGGTAGCCTGGATGCGGTTTCTCCGGGGTGTATAGAGCCGCCTGTGGAAAGTGACTGTCGGAAAGTGATGGAATTGTATGAAGAGCTCTGCGCATATGCGAATCCAGCACAACAAAAGAACCTTTTTACCGAGATTTTGAAAATTAACGGAGAAAACCTATGGACGATTAACATTTCAACACCTCCGCCAGCCTTGGTCATCGTGAAAAACGGTATGAAAAATGTACCGCGCTCGGCCGTTTCCTGTTGGGAATTCAAAACTCCGGGCAATACCGGCATTGAGACGTACTACTTTGATGAGCCCGGGCAATCTGAGATTGTGGATGCGGAAATTGCAGATTCCATTGTCAATGTAATAAAGCCTCCCCAATATGCAGATGTCCATGCCGGCATTTCCGATTCAGAGAAAACAGGAGACTATTTTCCAGCAGAGAAAATATTCCAGTATCTGTTTTTGCTCATCGTCCTGATCTTTTTTGTGCTCATTGTCCTAAGGCACCCTTATGTCGCTCGCCGTCTTTTGATTATGATTCCTACGTTATTGATCGTTTCCGTACTGGTTTTTATTATTATCCAGGCCCCGCCCGGTGATTATTTGAGTTCAAGCATCATGATGCTCGAACAGGAGGGCGGCAGGGCAGATGTGCAAATGATAACTGACCTGCGAAAGATGTTTTGGCTCGATGACCCTTTGTACAAACGGTACGCCAGGTGGATGGGGTTGTATTGGTTTGCCAGTTTTGACTCGGGCGATACCGGCCTGCTGCAGGGGAACCTCGGCAGAAGTATGGATGATACGATGCCGGTCAATGACAAGGTTGGTGACAGAATCATCCTTACAATTCTTATCTCCCTTGGCTCGATATTATTTACCTGGGCGGTGGCTATTCCGACGGGGATATATTCGGCCGTTAAGCAGTATTCCCTGGGCGATTATTTCTTTACGTTTCTTGGCTTTATTGGGATGTCCATTCCTTCTTTTCTCCTGGCACTGATGCTGATGTATTTTGCCAAAGTTGTTTTTGGGATATCCATATCAGGTTTATTCAGCAGTCAATTCGGCGCTCATCCGCAATGGTCCTGGGCCAAGGCAGTGGATCTCTTGAAACACATCTGGCTTCCGGTGGTTGTGCTCGGTGTGGGAGGCACTGCCGGGATGATCCGTATCATGCGGGGCAATCTGCTTGATGAATTAAAAAAGCCTTATGTTGTCGCTGCAAAGGCAAAAGGGCTACGGCCGATAAAGCTTCTTTTCAAATACCCGGTACGAATCGCCCTGAATCCCTTTATTTCGGGAATTGGCGCACTTTTCCCTCAGCTGGTTTCCGGCGGTGCGATCATTGCCGTTGTGCTGTCTTTGCCGACCGTAGGCCCCTTGATGCTCGAAGCATTGATGATAGAAGACATGTACCTGGCAGGCTCGTTGCTCATGGTGCTCAGTCTGCTCGGTGTTCTGGGCACCCTGGTCAGCGACCTGCTGCTGTTGTGGCTTGATCCGAGAATACGATTTACTTCCGGAACACGATAAGGATATGGAATTAACCAACAACAATGTAATAAATCAAATGTCTCCCCGACAGCTTATGCTCAAGCGGTTTTCAAAACATAAGGCCGCGGTAGGAGCAATGTATGTTCTCCAGATTCTCTATTTCATCGCGATATTCGCGGAGTTTTTTGCTCCGTATTCAGCTTGGCATAAAAATATCGATTACGCTTACTGTCCACCCCAGATACCAAAATTCAGCATGGACAAGGGTTTGTATGTCAACCAGTATCAACTGCAAATTGATCCGGTTACACTTAGAAAAACTTATATCCAGCAGGAAGAGAAAAACCGGTTATCCTTTTTCGCCAAGGGTCAGCCTTACAAACTTTTGAATCTTATACCAATGAAACGGCATTTTTTGGGCATAAAGAGCCAGGAAGATGCCAATTCAGAAGCAAGAGAAGCGACTTTTTATTTGCTCGGAAGCGATAAATATGGAAGAGATATTTTTTCTCGAATTATTTTCGGCGCAAGGATATCCCTCTCGGTCGGGATCATAGCCATAATAATTACCTTCACACTCGGCTTGACCGTAGGGGCGGTATCGGGTTACCTCGGAGGTATAGTCGATACGGTTATTCAGAGGGTCATTGAAATTATTAACTCGATTCCCAAGCTTCCGCTTTGGCTTGCTTTGGGCGCTGTCATGCCGGACGACTGGTCACCCCTTAAGGTCTATTTTGCCATAACACTGGTGCTGAGCCTCCTTGGATGGACACGCCTGGCAAGAGTGGTAAGAGGAAAAATTCTCTCGTTACGGGAAGAGGACTATACTGTGGCTGCCTCGTTGCTGGGAGCAAGCCATAAACGAATAATATTTATGCACATGCTGCCCGGCTTTACCAGTCATATCATTGTTTCGATTACCTTGACGATCCCTTGGATGATCCTGGGCGAAACCACGCTCAGCTTTTTAGGTGTCGGCCTGAGACCTCCTGTAGTAAGCTGGGGTGTTATGCTGCAGGACTGTATGAATATGACGACCGTGGCTAATTATCCGTGGCTTCTGGTTCCGGTTATGATGATTATACTTACGGTGCTTTCTTTTAACTTTCTTGGAGATGGTATGAGGGATGCCGCGGATCCTTATTCATAATACAAATGAACAGGAATGATCATAACATTCTGGAGGTATCGAAGCTAAGTATTTGCTTCGACATCAACGACCGCTTGTTTTGGGCCGTGAACGAGGTCAGTTTTAACGTTCAACGCGGCAGGACTTTGGCCCTTGTGGGCGAAAGCGGCTGCGGCAAGACAGTTACCGCATTATCGCTGCTGAAACTTATTAATCCCCCCGGCAGAATATCCGGCGGCCGCATCAGATTCTTCCCGAATAATGGCAAATCAATCGAAATATCCGCCCTTGATGAGAAAGATCCCGGGCTTTATGACCTTCGGGGCGGACAGATCTCGATGATATTCCAGGAACCCATGACCGCGCTTAGCCCTGTTCATACGATAGGCAGTCAAATCTCCGAAGCACTGACTTTACACAAGACCATTAATGCAAAAGCAGCCATGCCGCAGGTGTTGGAAATACTTGGGAAGGTGGGCATCCCGAATCCCCCAAAGGTGTATAAACAGTACCCCCATGAAATAAGCGGTGGTATGCGTCAAAGGGCCGTTATTGCTATGGCTCTGATTGCTGGTCCTGAGTTGCTGATTGCCGATGAACCGACAACCGCACTGGATGTTACGATACAGGCGCAGATTTTAGACTTGATGAAGAAGATTCAGGAAGAAATGAAACTTTCGATACTGTTGATCACCCATGACCTGGGCGTGGTTTCTCAGGTTGCCGCAGATGTGGCCGTGATGTACCTTGGAGGTATTGTAGAGTCGGCCCCGGTCAGGCAATTGATCAAAAATCCTTCCCATCCTTACACGATGGCATTGTTGAGATCTATCCCCGGGTTGAATACAAAAAACAGGCGGCTGACATCTATCGAGGGTTCGGTGCCTTCCCTGTCGGAAATTCCGGAAGGCTGTCCATTTCATCCGCGGTGCAGGTTTTCACAAAAAGGCAGATGCGACATCGGCAGCCCGCCGGTTTTGCGGAGTGTAAATCCAGAACAATATACGGCCTGTCTTAGGGCTGAAGAGATACACAATAATGGATAAGCAGCAGAATATACTTAAGGTAAAAGGACTCTGTAAGCACTTCCCGGTGTACGCAAGAGGTTTGGTCAGGCGGGTTGAATCCGTTGTCAAGGCTGTGGATGATGTCAGTCTTGAACTGGAAAGGGGGCGGACACTGGGTTTGGTGGGTGAAAGCGGCTGCGGCAAAACAACAACATGCCGGTCAGTCCTCCGCGCCCTGAAGCCTACTTCAGGCCAGGTATACCTGAAAACGAATGATCACTATGTCAACCTGGCTGAGCTCAAGTCAAAACAGCTCAGACCGTTAAGACGGCAGATGCAGATGATTTTTCAGGATCCCTTTTCATCACTGAATCCGCGAATGACGGTTGGTCAGATCGTTGGCGAGCCGCTGGTAATCCACAAAATCGCAAAATCGTCCGAACGGAAAGACAGAGTCGCCGAAATGCTGAATAAAGTCGGCCTGAAGTCTGAGCATGCATTGCGATACCCTCACGCATTCAGTGGGGGGCAAAGGCAGCGAATCGGGATTGCCAGGGCACTGATCCTCAAACCGTCACTTGTCGTCTGTGACGAAGCGGTTTCAGCCCTGGATGTCTCCGTACAGGCACAGATAATCAATCTGCTCGAGGACATGCAGGAAGAATTCGAGCTTGCCTACTTGTTCGTGGCACACGATTTAAGCGTTGTGCAGCATATCTGTGACCGTGTTGCGGTCATGTACGCCGGGAGCATTGTAGAAATTGGACCGACTGAAGAAATATTCACTCACCCACGGCATCCATATACACAGGCACTCCTGGCTGCAGTTCCGTATCCAAATCCTGACAAAAAGATTACATTTACCCTTACAGGTGAACCGGTTGACCTGGCCGATATACCGGAAGGATGCAGCTTCGCACCTCGTTGCCCGAAAAAGTTCGATGTATGTCCGATTCAAAAGCCCCAACTGCTAAAAAGCGGCCTGGATACTGAAGTCGCATGTCATTTGTATCATTCGCCGGAACATAAGCGATCAGAAAATAAGGGAGACTTGCAATGAACACTCGTCAAAGATGGCTTGGCTCGATACGGTTCGATGATATTGACAGACCCCACTTTGACCCGGGCCAGGGCAGGGAATCCACATGGGCCAGGTGGCATTGGGAGGGATTGCCCAAAGAGAAACACGGTGCGGATATCATCGAATATGCTTATCGGCAGGCCGGTGGAACCATGACATGGCCCTCGAGCGGGCAGGGCTTTTATGTGGATGAAAGAATGATCCCCCGTTTCGAAGAAAAAGTGATCGAGAAAAAAGAGAGGTCGCAGATTGTGCAGGACTGGAAAGGAAATATTTGCGAGATCAGTAATGATTATGATTTAAGGTACCTGCGTGATGCGATCGATTTCGTCACTCGCCGGTGGATAAAATGCCCGGTACAATCCCCCGATGACTGGAAGGATATGAAAAGACGTTATGACTTTGATGCCCCGTGCCGGCTCCCTGAAAATTTCCAGCAGCTCGGAAAAGAACTTAAGGAGAGGGATTACCCGCTGCAATTCCACTTTTCAGGTCCTTTCTGGCAGTTGAGAGAATGGCTGGGTTTTGAAAATCTTTGTATGATGCTGCACGATAACAGGGCATTTGTTCAAGAAATGATAGAATTCTGGACCGAGTACATCGCCCGGCTTATGAAAAAAAGCTTTCACTTTTTCATTCCGGACGGGGTTCATATCTCGGAAGATATGGCATTTAAGGGTTTTTCAATGATCTCGCCGCAGGCCTGCCGCGATTTTCTAATGCCGTGCTGGATCAAATGGGGCAGAATCATTCATGAAGCGGGGGTGCCGGTATACGCAATGGACTCCGATGGTTTCATAGAGGAGTTAATCCCCCTGTGGATAGAGTCGGGTGTCAATTGCTGCGATCCAATAGAAGTAGCTGCGGGAAATGATATCAATCGGTACAGGAAAAAATTCGGCAAAAATATTGCCTACCGGGGTGGATTTGATAAAAGATGTATTGCCGCAGGGGCATCCGCTATTGAACAGGAGATTGAAAGAATAAAACCGGTCATCAAAGATGGTGGATATATCCCCGGCTGTGACCATGGTGTGCCTGCCGATGTTTCATGGCCGAATTTTGTATATTATGTAAAGTTGCTTGCGCAAGCGACGGGATGGCTTTAAGCAAAGCCTGTACCTTACAACAATTCAGGGTGCGCATTTTTTTTTTATGGCCATGGGTACAAATCTCGGCCAAAGTTCTGAAAACAAAGATAGTAAAAGCAATTATTGAGTTGCGAATTAGTTTTTGCACCGTATGGGGTGTATAACTTGGCTTATCAAATTATTTCGATATTGTTCATTTTGTCACAATAATATCGAACATTGTCCCACTTGGCATCGGGGGCGATACGGTGGTCCGGGCAGGGGATGTAGCCGCCAAGCTCGACGAGGGGTTTGAGCCTTTCGATTTCCTTTTCAATCGCTTCAAAATCAAGTGCAAAAGTATATTTTCTCATGCCGCCGACGCCGCGAATTTCTTTGCCGTACTTTTCACGCCAGGGCTTGATATTCGCATCCCAGGTTCCCACTTCGATGGGGAACATGGTATTGACACCATTTTCAAACCAGGTTGGGATCAACTCGTCAATAAGCCCGTCACAATCGACAGAGATGATTTGAATGTCATGGCTGTGCAGCAAATCAGTGATTCGTTTGTACTGGGGCCCGATTTTATCCGCGAAAAAGCGAGGGGAAACCAGCGGTCCGTTTTTAAAACAAATATCCTCCCAGTAATGGGCAAAGTCAAATTTCGCCCCGGTCTGCAGTGTATATTCGGTAAACTGGTAACACAACTGCCCTACTGTTTCGATGATCTCGTCAAGAAGCGGCTCATCATCGATCTGCATGTAGCTTAGGCCCACGACTCCAAGCCAGTCCCGTATTCGGCCCAGCAGGCTGCCGACCATAAGTCCGATGGGATTCTCGCGGTTTTCCTGCTTTAGAAAATCAATCCCCCCCTGGTCGAAAGGGAGAAATTCCTTGCCGGTATTTACTTTTGCAGCAGTGACCCGATCCGGGGTAAATTGCAGTTTTGGCTTGTAAAGTTCTTCCCAGCTTTTGCGGTCGGTCAGAGAATGGGAGATTTCTGCAGGAATGGAACAGGCCTCGTCCTTTTGCATTACCACCACTCCGTCCGGGTTGAAGAATTCCTTTGAACCGTCAGGATGTTCCTTAATGATCTTCGGTTCAAATGCGGGACTGAGAAGGTTAAAATCCGCAAAGCAATTAAACCAGGCAAAATCAAAGCCGAGTTTTTCAGATATTTTTTGACATATCGGGGTCCCATCGGTCCAGTTTTGGGCATCCTCCATGTCAATATGGCCTTCATTGGCCCATTTTATGAGGGTTTCAGGCCAGTAACCAAAGTGGACGATGGGCAAGCGGTCATACTTTTCATAATTCAATACGGCCAATGCTCTTTGTCTGTTATTCATGCTGATTCTCTTCACAGAATTTGGCTTTAGTATTTTCCATAGGTTTGGGCTATTTTAACCATCATTTCAATATTTTCAAGCGGGGTATCCATGGGGACCTGGTCGCCGGTGGAGAGTATGAATCCGCCGCCGTCAGCAGCATCGTCGATGGCCTGTTTGCAGGCCTGCTCGATCTGCTGGGCCGTGCCCATGAGCATCACTTCGGTGGTATGCAGGTTGCCTTTAAGGGCGATTTGGCTGCCGTAGAGGTCTTTGATCTCCTTGAGTGTGCAGTCGCCCATAGGGGGCGGCTCAAGCGGTTCTATGCAATTGAGGTCGGATTCCTGTGAGGCGATTTTGACAAGTTCTTTTTCAGTGCCGCAGCAGTGAAGATTTGTAACGACCCCAGCCTCTTTGCACAGTCGGGTGACCTCCTGAAGGAAAAACAGGCACAGGTCACGAAAAACGGGTGGGGGATTAAAGAGCATCATTCCGCTGTTACCGATCAAGAGGGTATCCGGCTGCCAGGAGAGGATTTCTTTGGTTCGTTCGATCATCGCATGGCCAAGCTGGTGTTTTTCTTCACGTACTTTGCCGGGGTTGTCAAAATAGGCAAGCATTTCTTCTTCAAGGTGGCTCAACGACGGCAGGCAAACCATGGGGGCAATTACGCCGTCCTGGCCCAGATATTCCCTTGCATCCTCGAAATACTGTCGGTCGAATGCCGTGTAATTTGAGTTTACCCGCTCAAATTCGTCTGGATTGTCCGAAATCCCCATGCTCGATGCTGTAACAACGGAACTCGGCTGGCCGTCTGAATAGACAGTGACAAACGGCTCCCACTGGCGTTTATTCTGGTGCTCTGAAAAACGGCGAACGATCATTTTTTCGTCAGTTTTTTCAAGGATCGCAGTTTTGGGCTCATTTTCGGCTGGGATCCAGAGGGGAATATAGGCATCAACACCCAGGCTTCGGCATGCGTCAATCCGGGCCTTCCAGACGGGGGGGTCGTTATAGACCAGGATATCCCAGGGTTTTTTGCCGGAAAGGCGAATGGGGATCATTTCATAAAGATCCGGAGCGGCAGGTACATAGTCAGCCATTTGGCAGTTCATGGCTTTGAGCAGTCGCTGTTTACCAGTCATAACGTAATCCCATCATCTGAAACTTGTGCACTCTTTTTGGGGCATAGGTACCTTCCACTAAAGATAAGGTTTCCAGCGGAATTTTTCACGAAGCCTCTTCTCGATATATTACTGGACATAATAATTCCTTTGGAGATCTGTTTCGGTTTAATCTCCTCGAAATTCCCTGATCGTTTTGTTCATCGCCAGGTATCCATCCACGGGAACATAGTGCGGAATCGAATTGCCCGAACCGTAGGCCACGCCATTGCACTGCGAGGTTTTCTCAAGGATACCGATCGTGTATTCCCGGATTTCCTGCTCGGTATTCCGGCAGAGGATGTCCATATCGATCCCGCCGAAATTACCGATCTTGTCACCGTATTTCTCGGTCCATACGTCAAACATCGCGATTGCATCTTCGTTGGAATGCTTGGCATCAATCTTCGCGATCTCGATGATATCATCCATGACATTGAAAATACACCCGCAACTGTGCAGGACAAACGGTTTGCCATACGAATGGATGATTTCGACGATTTTGGCGTACTGGGGGATGATATGATTGCGAATATCCTCATCGCTTAGCATCGTGGAACTCTTGTAGCCAAGGTCGTCACCGAACCGGCACACTGCGTACATATCCGCAAACTGATCCAGGAAACGCTTCCAGATGCCGGCATTGACATTTCCGACCGTTTCAAAGAGCAGCCGGTAGAGTTCGGGATCATCAAAAGCGATCAGGCAAAGGCTTTCGTAACCGACGACATCCTGTACGCATTCAAAGATTCCATTGCCCACTCCCCCTACCGCTTTCATACCCTCTGGCAGCACATCCCGAAGACATTCAAAATACAGGGTCGTTTTTTCAAAGTAGATATCCTCGATTTTGTCCCAGGGGTACTTGTCAAAGTCCGCACGGTTTTGGATTTCTCCGGGTTTGTGGCCGCCGAGGGAACCGCTGCCGGGCATGACAGGACCAATGCAGTACTCAAAGGGCACAGCGTCATAACCCATCTCCAGGCAGAAACCGCAGAAGGTTTTGAAGTATTCCCGAATCGATTCGGGGCTGGCTTCTTGCAGGAGTTTGGAGAGGTCTTTGCCGAGATACTTGCTTACGAACGGCTCATCAATGTTGTGATCGTAAAGGGGAATACGATCCGGGCTGATATTCCTGGCTGCCTGGATCAGGTTTTCATAATTGGGTTGAAACTTTACCATTCGAATTTTCTCCATAAATCGAAATACAGTTTTTCAGTAATGGTAAATATACTCATGGAAGCAGGAGATTCATATCATTTTAAGTGGAATTGCCGTTTTTTTGTGGATTTTCAGGCCGCAACTCAACTATTGATTATGACTCACAATTTCCTGCAGTTGGCAATATCGCAATTCATGAAACTCCGGAAAAAGGTTGTAATTGTCATTCGCAAGGTTTCGATGAAACACCCATGCCGCCGCTGCCTTGCCCAGGACCAAATTCCGGTCTGTTTCGTAATAGTGGGACGAGATACAACCGATCGGAGTTGGATTCTAGAGTTTGGCCATGAATTTGTGCTGGCCATAGGTGTACTGAGCCCGAGACCGTTCCTTCTAATGGTGGTACGCAGGAGACTTATTGTGGTTATTGCTGGAAGAGATTGTCCTGAATCGCCTGCGCACGGATATACTTTGAAAGTAGAGCCCAAGCAGGACCATAGGTTTATGCCTGGAGCGCGTTTTAGGAATGCAGCTTCACCTCACATGATATTCTTTTTATCTCAAACGAACAAGCTTTCAGCAAAAAGAGGATTCCCTGTATGGATAACAGTACAAAAAGACCGCTATAAAAATACAATGGCCAGACAGGCATATGACTGTTATAATCGCCTCCCGAGATATGAACTGTATAACCTGGAAAAGGATCCGCATGAGTTGCAAAATCTTGCTGAAAATCTTGAGTACATAAAAATAAAAAATGAGCTCATGCAACAGTTGAATAAATGGCGGATACAAACAAAAGATCCGCTTTCTGATTCCCGGGTACTCAAGGAATACACAAAACGTCATGATGAGGCAGCCTTGCTCAATACTCGTAGTTTGCCCGAAGGATATCTTGATGGTCTTCCGGGTTTATAAGAAAGAAAATCTGATGCATGTAAAGGGATTTCGGATGAACCACGACCAGTTTAATTGCGGATTTGGCCTTTCCAATCTTGGCATACTCGGCGATTACGAAAGCCGCTCGATCAGCGCGGAAAATTTTGAGGGTACAAAAGGCGGCGGCGGAAAAGCAACGCAAGGATTTGGCGCCGTAGCCGCACGAGACCTTGGCCAGGGCTGGAAGGTTTCTCCTGCGGTAGAGATCGAAAATGGCCAAACCTTCACGGTCGCCGACGTAACCGGTCCCGGTGTGATCCGCCATATCTGGATGACCGCCCGGGGGGCTTACCGCTTTCTCATCCTGCGAATCTATTGGGAGGATAATGACATCCCATCCATCGAATGCCCGCTTGGCGATTTTTTTGCCAACGGCAATGCCCATGGTACTGAGCCCGGTAAATCCCTTCAGGTCAACTCCCTGGCGGTATGCGTCAATTCTCGTAATGGTATGAACTGTTACTGGCCCATGCCTTTCAGGAAGAGATGCCGGATGACACTCGAAAATATCAGCGGTCAAAAAACCATACTCTTTTACCAGGTCGATTATACCCTCAACGAGCTGCCCCCCAATGCCGGTTACTTTCATGTCCAGTTCCGACGGACCAACCCGCTGCCATACAAAACCGACTATACCATCTTAAATACCATCGAGGGTAAAGGCCAGTATGTTGGTACCTATATGCTCTGGGGCTCTAATAACAACAACTGGTGGGGTGAAGGCGAAATCAAAATGTTCCTCGATGGGGATCAGCAGTGGCCTACGATCTGCGGCACGGGAACCGAAGACTACTTTTGCGGGGCATGGTGTTTCGCCGAAAAAGAAGAGAACGGCAAAGAAGCTTACAGGGAATTTTCAGGCCCTTATACCGGTTTTCTTAAAGCAAATTCAATCGATGATTATGACCAAACCCAAAAGCGGTTCATCCTCTACCGGTGGCATATCACGGATCCGATTTTTTTCAAAAAGAACCTGCGGGTTACAATCCAGGCCCTCGGCTGGCGTTTCCAGGACAAACCCAACAAATACCTCCCCCTCCAGGACGACCTGGCCTCCGTCGCTTACTGGTACCAGGATCAGCCCAATCAGAATCGGGAGGACCTGCCCGGCCGGGATGGCCTCGAAATTATATAGTCGAGTTTCGGATCTTCAGCGGGCTGGTGTGATAGATACTCCGAAATGCCCTGTAAAAAGTGGAAAGTTCTTCATAGCCCACTTCAAAGGCGATAGAAGCGATCGACATCTCTGTGTCCGTGATGAGTCTTTGTGCTTTTCGGCAGCGTTGCTGGTTCAAAAACTTTTTAAAACTGCTGCCCGTTTGTTTTCGGCACAGATTGGTAAATTGTCTCTGTGAGACTTTTGCCATACGGGCCGCGTCGCTAAGTGTAAACGGCTCGTGAGAATTTCTGGATATATGTTCAAGGGCTTTGTGTACTCGCTGTTGACTGTCATTTTTTATAAAAGACCCTTGTGACTTTGTTGTCTCCAGCTTCGCACGGTAAATGCTCAGTAAAGTCAGGTTGAAAAGCTCAATGATCCCGAGTTTGTATCCAGGCGGCCTGTTGGACTGTTCATGAAGGATCTGCCTCAAAGTTCTCCTGACCTGCTCTGTGTAATAGATCGGCAGAGTGAACGGCTCTTTCATCTGAAAAAGGTAATCCGCGATAGGCTGATTGGATTTTGTTTTTCGGATATCGAAATAAATCGAAAAAACCGTCATTTGTTTCCTTGGTTTATCCAAAAACCTGTGCATCTGGTCTTTTCGCAGCGCCACAATAGAGTCTGCCCCCAGTTGATGAGACTTTTCCCCGATTTCCAGCATTCCCTCTCCTGAGACGACATAAAGGATACTTAAGTGATTGTGAATGTGAGGTTTAGAGCCGAAAAAAGGCCGTTTGATCCTGCTTGCTACGATTACGCCGCTGTCAGGCAGTTCGACAAGATGAATATTTTCATGTTTCATAACTTGTTATTATATAGTATATTATAGTAAATATCAAGAAAATTGCCGAAAATGCAACTCGATAAATGCTCATTATGCGAAGATTGCAAAAACCCGCAAAGGTATGATGGCTGCATCAAAGGAAATGACTATGATAAATGCTGACGGTTTATCAAATTTCGACAAAGAAGCGTTTGATATTTATGCACTTTGCGATCGAGATCTGCTCAAAGCCGTGGAGATACTTGAAAGACAGCTTACCGTTTTACAGTCCAGGGCGCAGGTGCTGATGAGCCTGGCAGGGGTGGTGCTAACCATTACAGGTTTTTCGGGACGGAGGATTGCAGAAACCGGTTTGTATGCCCAGGTTTGTGTTATTTTAGGCTTATCCGTCGTGCTGACAAGTGCAGTGTGGATTTGGAGCAAGGTCTTATCTGTCAAGTGGATTACCAGCCAGTTAGGCGGCGAGCCGCAGGAAGTAATAGCGAGATTGATTGAGCGAAGAAATAAAAAAACAAGGGCGTATATGATCGGCGGTTTTATTTTGTGCTGTGGATTTGTACTCTACAGTTCAGCGTTTGCAATGATGCTTTTATTCAATATTGATTAAGTGAGAATCAGCGATGTCCGTTGCCGTAGAAAAGACACAAAATTGGAAGTACAGACTTTCTTCTATCGAAGGATTCATTCATGTTTGCGATGAAGCGGGTGTAAAGATTGACATTCAGCAGGATGTTTCGGTCCTTGCAAACGAAGTGAAAGCCGGGACACTACTGATCCCTAATTCCCTGGCGGTTCATCCCATGGAAGGTGCAGATGGGGACTCACAAGGCAATCCGGGGCCATTAACCCTGCGAAGATACAATCGCTTCGCTGCCGGTGGCGCTGGACTGATCTGGGCAGAAGCCATTGCTGTTGTGAAGGAAGGCAGGGCAAATCCCCGTCAATTGTGGCTGCACGAAGGGACGAAAGCTGCCTTTAAGAACATGGTGACTCAAATGCGTCAGTCAGCAAAGCAGTCCATGGGGCAGGATCATAATCCGGTCATTGTTGCCCAATTGACCCATTCCGGCCGATACAGCAAGCTCGACGGCATTGCCAGACCGCTGATCCCTCAGCGAGATCCATATCGCGATTCGCTGATTCCCGAGCCTGCCCCCACAACAAACAGGCCGAGTAAAGTCGATGATTCCTGCATTATTACTGATGCATACCTTGACAATCTCCAGTTGGAGTACGTCAAGGCTGCTAAGCTCGCTTATGAGGCGGGTTTTGACGCGATTGACCTCAAGAGTTGCCACGGCTACCTCGTAAATGAACTTCTCGCCAGCCGGGATCGCCGGGGCAAATACGGCGGTTCGTTCGAAAATCGGACACGATTTATCCTTGAAGTGATTGATAAGATCAAAGCCCGGCTTGGCGATAAAATAGGCATTTGCCTTCGCCTTGGCTTTTATGATGCGATTCCGTTTCCCTACGGGTGGGGAGTAGATGAAGACGAGTACACAAAACCAGACCTTGCCGAGCCGAAAAAGCTCGTTCAGTTGCTTGGCGATAAAGGCGTACGTTTGATTAACTTTACTATCGCCAATCCATATTATAATCCTCATGTTGGAAGGCCGTTTAATAACCCGATCAAAGGGGCCTATAGCGATCCGGAACATCCACTCAAAGGGGTTGAGCGTTTAATTGAAATCGCTGCAGAAGTCCAGACGCAGTTCCCGCAGATGGTCCTTGTCGGTACCGGATACAGCTGGCTTCGACAGCTTATGGGCAATGTCGCAGCAGCCTCAGTGGAACAGGGTAAAATCAAGATCGTTGGGGGCGGACGCATGGGATTTGCCTATCCTGATTTCGCAAAGGATCTGCTCCAAACCGGAAAGCTCGATAAACAAAAGGTTTGTATTGGCTGCAGTGCATGTACCCAACTGATGCGCGACGGCCAGATGGCCGGCTGCGTGGTTCGCGATAATAAAATTTACGGGCCTATTTTCAAACAGGGCCGTATGAGCGACAGGGGAAACCTCCAGCGACTGGCTCAAAATTGTCTGCAATGCCAGGAGCCAACCTGTCAGCTCGGGTGCCCGGCAGGTATTGACATCCCGGACTTCATCCAGAAGTTTCTCGATGGCGATGACAAGGGGGCTTATCAAACAATTCGCAGTTCGAACATCCTGCCCGAAGTTTGTGCATGGCTATGCCCGGTTGCCCAGCAGTGCCAGGGGAATTGCCTCCAGCGTTTCATCGGTGATGATGCACTTCCCATTGCGGATATACAGAGGTATTTATCCGAGCAGGCAAACAAAAACGGCTGGTCAAAGCTCAATATCCCGTCTGCCGCAACCGGTAAAAGTATCGCCATCCTGGGTGCGGGTCCTGCCGGGCTCTCTGCCGCGGCGATTCTCCTCGAGGCCGGCCATAAAGTAACTCTTTTCGATAAAAACACCGACCTGGGCGGTATGATCGACAGTGTCATTCCTTCAGACCGTCAGAGCACTTCACTAAGCGATGAGATCCGGGCCATCTTCCAGGATATCCCTTCCGATCGATTTGTGTTGGAACCGAATACTGTTTTGGATTCGGATGTCAACCTGAACCACATCCTGAAACGTGATTTTGATGCTGTCTTTATCGGGATTGGCCTGCCAAAGGCGATCCGCAGTTCCGGGCAAAATCTTGAAGGGCTCTACGACGCACTGGAGTTTCTCAGGAAAGCCAAGAAAAATGACCAAATTGATTTACAAGGCAAAACCGTGGGCGTTATTGGCGGTGGAAATACAGCAATGGATGCGGCGGTGACCGCGGCCCAAAAAGGTGCAAAGGATGTATACCTCCTTTACCGCAGGTCTTTCGCTGAAATGCCCGCCTGGTCGGCCGAGCGCGACAGGGCTGTTGAGCAGGGCGTTCACTTCCTGATTCTGACACAGCAGCTCGAGTATACCTCAGAGAACGGCACAATCAAGGGCGTAACTGTTTGCCCATGCCAGTTGGGTGCCCCGGATGAGTCCGGCCGGCGCAGGCCCATTGCTCTCAAAGACAGTTCCTATCATTTGAACATGGATATCATTGTTGAGGCCATTGGCCAGCAGTCAGACGAACAGATCGAAAGCATCCTTCCGGGAGTGCAATTGAAATGGGGATTGGTTCAGGTTGACGACCACTGCCGGACCTCTATTGAGAAAGTCTTTGCCGGCGGGGACATCGTAAGGGGGGCCTCCACCGTTGTTGCGGCGGTTGCTGATGGTATGAAAGCGGCAAAAGAGATTGACAGGATGCTAAGGGGCTAAGCCGGCATGACATCACTTGAGAAAATCAGAATGAAATTTGCAGGCACAGGCCAAGATATTTGCCTGTTTTGCCCGGCCATTTATGAACACAAGGCAAAGCTGATTGGCCGGGGCATCAGTGAAGTTGCGCAAGATCCTGATTTGCTGACCGAGTCGGTGTTTGCTGAGTATGAAACGTACAAGCCGGATATGCTGACCGTGGGGATGGACATATACAATATCGAGGCCCAGGCGATTGGAGCTGAGGTTGTCTACACAGACGCAAAGGATGCCGTACCATCGATAAAAGAGGGATTGATTGAGAATCTCGACCAGGTTTCCAGCCTTCAGAAGATTGACACTGCCAGTGCCGGCAGAATGCCGGTCGTGCTCCAGGCCGCTCAAGCGGTTCATAAAAAACTTGGCGATGAGATCTGCGTTCGCGGTGCGGTAAGCGGACCGCTCTCGATCGCCGCGGAGCTTTTCGGCATTGAAAAGCTGATCATGGAGATGGTTATGAATCCCGCAGGTTTTGAACAATTGCTGGATTACTGTGCGGATGTAACGCTCAGGTATGGGCAGGAGTTCATTAAAAGAGGCATGTCAGTTTGCCTGTTCGACTCTCAGGCCTCGCCGCCGCTGATTGCCCCGGCCAACTACAGCGAATCCATGCTCGGCCGCATGAAAGAGATGGACAGCCAGTACAAACAATCCGGCTGTGAATTCACCGAATACGTGATCGGCGGAACTACGGATGAAATCGCTACCATGATGATTGAGACAGGTTTTGATATGATCTTAAGTGACTTCTGTGCAGATCCGGCCCGGATGCTGGGCAAGACGCGAGCGGGGCAGTTGATCCGGCGAAACATCAATCCGCGTTTGATTGAGCAGGGTGACAGCTTCGAGCTCGAAAAGGAAATACGGCAAACGGTTGTGATAGCCAAACAACACAGCAATGTAGTACTCGGCACGGGGGTGCTTGGTTACAATACTCCGCCGGAGAACATCCTTCGTACAAAACAAAAATGTGAAGCGTTTTATCATGAGGCTTAAAATGTCAGAAAGAAAAGCAGCAATCGTAACCGGTGCCAGCCGGGGAATCGGTCGAGCCATTGCCCTGGAACTGGCACAGTTGGAATATGATATCGTTGTCAACTACTTCGATTTCAAAGAGGGTCAGCTCGACGACACTGCGGCCGGGGAAACACAACAGCAAATCGAACAGGCCGGGGTACAATGCCAGGTCCTCCGGGGAGATATCAGTTCTGCTCAGGATAGACAAAGCCTGATCGACCTTGCCAGAAAGACTTTCGGCAGATGTGATATGCTGGTCAACAATGCCGGCGTTGCTCCTGCAAAACGACTGGATATCCTCGAAGCTACAGAGCAAAGCTACGACCGGGTCATGAATATCAATCTCAAAGGACCGTATTTCCTGACCCAGGCGGTCGCAAACTGGATGATCGAGCAGCAAAAGGCAGATCCGGACCGCCAGTGCCGTATTTGCAATACGGCCAGTATGTCATCCTATACCAGCAGCCCGGCCCGTGGCGAATACTGCCTGAGCAAAGCCGGAATCAGTATGATGACCATGCTCTATGCGGATCGTCTTGCCGAGTACGGAATCGGTGTGTTCGAAATCCGGCCCGGTATCATCATGACGGATATGACCAGTGTGGTTAAAGATAAATACGACAAGCTTATCGCCGAGGGATTGACGCCCATCAAGAGATGGGGCCAACCGGAAGATATTGCAAAAGCCATCGGTGCCATCGCTGAGGGTCGGCTCGATTTCTCGACCGGCCAGATCATCAATGTCGACGGCGGATTTCATCTCAGAAGGCTCTAAAATTTCGAGGACACTATGGAAACAAAAACAATCGCAGGACAAAAGGTAACCATTTATAAATACAATACCGTCGTTGTCGGTGCCGGTGCGGCCGGGATGAACTGCACCAGGAAGCTCTACGAGTTTATGAGCCACAAAGGCATCCGAAATCCCCAAGAGAGAATCGCGGTGGTAACTGCCGGCCTGCCCCTTGGGGCTTCCCGGATGAGCGGTTCAGACAAGCAGACCTATTACAAGATGGGGACCAGCCCGGATGTCGCCGACAGCCCGGAAAGCTTTGCCAAAAGCCTGACCGCGGGCGGCTGCTGCCATGGTGACCTTGCCCTGGCTGAAGGTATCGGTTCACTGCGGGGATTCTACAATCTTGTCGAGGCCGGCGTGCCCTTCCCGCATAACCATTTGGGAACCTACATCGGCTACAAAACCGACCATGACCCTTACGAACGTGCCACTTCTGCAGGTCCCAAGACCAGCAAATTCATGAGTGAATGTCTCGAAAAAATCGTCCGCAGCTACGGCATTGAAATCTTCGATCACCGCGAATCTGTCGAGCTGATTACTGACGGCACCGGCGAAGACAAGCGAATCATCGGCCTGGTAACCCTTCACAAAAAAGAACTGACTGACAGCAGTTTTGCTGTCAATGTCTTCTTTGCAGAGAATTTCGTTTTCGCCGCCGGCGGACCGGGCGCCCTGTATAAAACCAGCGTCTATCCCCTCGGACAGACTGGTATGCACGGAATCGCCTTTAAAGCCGGACTGGCTGCGGAGAACCTTACCGAATCGCAGTTTGGCCTGGCCAGCACGAAATTCCGCTGGAATGTTTCCGGTACATACATGCAGGTGATTCCACGAATTTTCAGTACGGACGAAAATGGAAAGGACGAAAAAGAATTTCTTACTGATTTTTTTCCGACAATGAGTAAAATGGCCACCAATATCTTTCTTAAAGGTTATCAGTGGCCGTTTGATCCCCAGCGAATTGAGAATCTTCAGTCCTCGCTGATTGATGTGATCGTCTTTAATGAAAACCAAAAAGGCCGCCGGGTCTTCATGGACTTCCTTAAAAATCCCATCGGCAGCCCTGGCATGAAGGAATTTCGTATCGAAGATCTTGAGCCCGAGGCCCTTGATTATCTCAAGGCCACCGGCGCAATGCAGAAACTACCCATCGAACGGCTCGAGCACATGAACCCTCCCGCGATTGACATCTACCGCGAGAATGATATCGACCTCTACGCAGAACCGCTTGAAATTGCCGTGTGTGCCCAGCACAACAACGGCGGCTTCGGCGTCAATCAATGGTGGGAATCCAACATCAAACGCACTTTCATCGTCGGAGAAATGGCAGGTACCCACGGAGTGAAAAGGCCCGGCGGTTCCGCTCTCAATGCCGGCCAGGTCGGCGGGCAGCGGGCAGCGGAATATATCGTAAATACCTTAGAAAATGCTCCTGTTCAAACCAATATTGACGCCTTCTCAGATAAAATCGAGTCGGTCATCAACGGCCTTGCATCCTTAAAAAGTGCTTCTGCTGTATTGACTCCTGCTGATGCGATAGCACAAATTCAGGATCGCATGACCCGCTTCGGGGGACACATCCGCAAGCTTGAAAATGCCCAAAAGGCCCTCAAAGAAGCGCAGGACCTTCACCGGCTTATTAAAAACCGGGGCCTCCGTGTCGACCATACCAAGGACCTGGTTCTCGCCGTTGAGGCCAGGCACCTCGCCCTGTCAAGTATCGCCAGTCTAAAGGCCATCGTCGAGCTGCTTAAGGCCGAAAGCGGTTCACGGGGCTCTCATCTGGTGCTCGACGACAGCGGCCGTGAAATTCATCCCGATATCAAGGATCCGGACACCGGTAACCCGCTGAAGTTTAAGCCCGAGAATGAATCACTTCGAAACAGGATATTGCAGATAATTTGTGATAATACTCTTGAAGATCTCTTTCAGTGCAATATGATAGATGTCAGGCCGCAGCCTGCCGATCGCAAAGCGTTTGAGCCCGCGTGGAAGGATTACAGAGAAGGTAATATCTATTCGTGAGATAAAGGATACCATTATGGCAAGACATGCCCGACTAACCGTACTTACATCCATGAAACAGATCGGCGTGATCCCTGTTTTTTACAACAGTGATTTCGAGATTGTCAAAAATATCGTTACCGCCTGTGCCGATGGGGGTGCGAAATGCATCGAGTTTACCAACCGCGGTGACAGGGCGGTAAATGTCTTCACCCGGCTTGCTGAATACCGCGATGCAAGCCGGCCCGATATCATGCTGGGGGTGGGTTCCATCTGTGATGCCCCAACCGCGGCCATGTATATCTCCGCGGGTGCCGATTTTGTTGTCGGACCGCTACTCGATGAAGAAACAGCAAAGTTGTGCAACAAGCGAAAAATCCCCTACAGTCCCGGCTGCGGTTCAGTGACGGAGATTCACAAGGCCCATGAACTCGGTGTCGAGATCGTCAAGGTTTTCCCCGGTTCACAGGTCGGCGGTCCCGGTTTTGTCAAGTCGGTCAAGGGGCCGTGTCCCTGGACCGATATCATGCCCACCGGGGGTGTCTCTCCCACCCGGGAAAGCCTCGAAGAGTGGTTTGGAGCTGGAATCTGCTGTGCCGGCATGGGTTCGAAGTTGATTACAAAGGATCTCGTTGCTGCACAGGACTGGGCAGGTATCACACAAAAGGTAAAAGAAACCATCGAGCTGATTAAACAGATAAGAGGGTAATATGGCTATCGAATTGCGACCGGAACAAGAGTGTAAATATGACATCCTGTCTCTTGGGGAAATTATGATTCGTCTGGATCCGGGCTTTGAGAGGATTCACACCACCCGACAGTTCAAAGTCTGGGAAGGTGGCGGAGAATACAATGTAGCCCGCGGCCTGTGTCGATGCTTTGGCAAAAGAGCCGCTGTGGTGACGGCCATTCCGGAGAATCCGGTAGGCCGCCTGCTCGAAGACCTGATGCTTCAGGGCGGTGTCAATATGGAATATGTCAAATGGGTTCCCTTTGATGGCATTGGAAGAGAAGTCCGTGTTGGGCTGAATTTCACCGAAAAAGGTTTCGGGGTTCGTGCCGCCAGGGGGTGCAGCGACAGGGGGTATTCTGCGGCTTCGCAGTTGAAGAAAGGGGATATCGACTGGGAAAAGATCTTCGGGCAAGATGGCGTTCGCTGGTTTCATACCGGCGGCATCTATGCGGCACTTTCGCAAACCACCCCGGACGTGGTGATCGAAGCGATTGAAACCGCGAAAAAACATGGGACGATTGTCTCGTATGATCTGAACTATCGGCCTTCACTCTGGAAATCCATAGGCGGCCAGAAAAAGGCCCAGGAAGTCAACCATACAATTGCCCCGCTGGTCGATGTGATGATGGGCAATGAAGAAGATTTTACCGCCTGCCTGGGTTTTGAAGTGCCCGGCATGGATGAGCATATTTCCAAACTCGATCCGACCAACTTCGGTAAGATGATCGAGCAGGCTGTCAGGCAGTATCCCAATTTTAAAGTGGTGGCCACCACCCTGCGAAATGCAAAAACCGCATGTATTAATGATTGGGGTGCGGTGATCTATACTGAAGGGAAACTTTACGAGGCCATACTTCGTGAAAATCTTGAAATCTATGACCGTGTCGGCGGCGGGGACAGCTTTGCCTCGGGTCTTATCTACGGCTTAATGGAAGGAAAGGATCCGCAGGCAGCAGTCAATTATGGAGCCGCCCATGGAGCCCTCGCGATGACCACACCCGGAGATACTACCACGGCCACTCTGTCGGAAGTTGAAAAAGTCATGGCCGGCGGAACGGCAAGAGTTGGCAGATAAATGGCAATAGACTTCGAAAAAAAAGGTTATCGCGGCTGGGAAGGTAAATTTTTTGCCGAGCAGATCACTTTCAATGTCAATAAGGACATAGACCGGGCCCGGAAATACCTCGGTGAGATCATTCCGGATCTTTCCGGACCGATGAAGTCGAATTATCAATTGCTGGATTTACGTCTGCAAGCTGCAAATTGCCTGGTTAACAACGTTCGGCACTTTGCCAGCTTTCAGGGCCAGTTGGATCGTGTCAAAGCACTCAAGATCAAGCCACAATACCATCCGGTCCTGGGTACGCAAAGCAATTGGGATCGGACGCTGATGATCAATACCGCCCGTGCGGAAATTGACAACACCGCCTTGCTGATTGATATCCTCGAACGTACATCCGAGACGATCATTAAAACCGCCGATACGCCTGAAGATGAGCGCATTCGTATGTTGGGGCTGACTTTGATAGAGCAACTGCAGAAAAAGCTCAAAATCATGAACGCCCACTGGAATGATTATGATCACATTTTCACCGGTCCCAATCCGTAATGCAATTAAATAGATGACACAACAGGTTCAGCAGAAAACACATCCTATACTTGAAAGGAGAACAAAGTGAACAGGCGTGGCTTTATAAAAGCAGCAGGATTGACGGGCATCAGTTGCATGCTTTCGGGGTGTTTATCCGCCGTTTCGAGAACACCAAAGAGCAGGCCGAATTTTATTATCATCTTTGCCGATGACCTGGGTTATGGGGACCTTGGCAGCTACGGCCATCCGACGATCTCAACGCCCAATCTTGATCGAATGGTGCAGGAAGGGCAAAAGTGGACCAGTTTTTATGCGGCATCGTCCGTGTGTTCTCCCAGCAGGGCGGGCCTGATGACTGGGCGATATCCTATTCGATCGGGTACAGATGGGGGGCATGTCTTTTTTGAATGGTCAGCCAGTGGGCTCTCACCTCAAGAGGTTACGATCGCCGACACACTCAAACAGGCCGGATATGCGACTTCGTGTGTCGGGAAATGGCACTTGGGGCATCTGCCTGAATTCCTGCCGACCAACCAGGGCTTTGACGAGTATTTTGGCATCCCGTATTCCAATGATATGCGTGTGGATCCCAATATCGCGGTTTCCGATAATGTTCATTTCCGACAAGGGATGACGCTGAAAACCTTGCGTGATCCCAAAAAAAAGAAATCGAATTGGGTGCCTTTGCTTGAGGGGGAGCAGGTTGTTGAATATCCCTGTGATCAGACCACTCTGACCGGAAGATACACCCGGCGCTGCGTAGATTTTATCAAAAGATACCGCGATGAGCCTTTCTTCCTTTATATGGCACACAGTTTTCCGCATGTTCCTTTATTTGCTTCGGATGAATATCTCGGTAAAAGCATGCGGGGGCTTTACGGAGATGTCGTCGAAGAACTCGATGCCTCTGTCGGGACGATCCTGCAGACGCTCCGTGATTTGAACCTGGATGAGAATACGCTTGTGATCTTTACCTCCGACAACGGTCCGTGGCTGAGCCAGTTCGAGGAAGGCGGCTCCGCAGGCCTTCTTCGCGGCGGCAAGGGCCAAACCTTTGAAGGCGGGATGCGCGAACCGGGGATTTTCTGGTGGCCCGGACAGATTCCCGCCGGCAGTGTGGTTCGCGATATCGGTACAACCCTGGATTTATATACAACCATATGCAGTCTCTCCGGAGTCGAGGTGCCCAAGGACCGTCCGATGGATTCATATGACCTTACGCCGGCAATCCTGGGCACCGGCAACAGCCCTCGCGAGGTGTTCTTTTATTACCGAAAAAATGAAATCTACGCGGTTCGATACGGCCAATGGAAAGCGCACTTTATCACCGAGGGATCATACCGACAGGGACCAAAGAAAACCATGCACGATCCTCCGTTGCTGTATCATCTCGGTCATGACCCGAGTGAACAGTACAATATTGCGGATAAATATCCTGAAATTCTAAGGGAAATCAAAAAGCTTGTAATGGAGCATTCAGCGACAGTTGTTCCGGTTAAAAGCCGATATGAAAAAAAGTTTGAGTGGAAATAAGGACATGGAGAATCTCAAATGATGATAGAAAACCCAATCCTTCCCGGATTTCATCCCGATCCCAGTATGTGCCGAGTCGGTAAAGAGATTTATATCGCCACATCAACCTTCGAATGGTTCCCCGGAGTCCGCATCCATCGGTCTGAAGATCTAAAAAACTGGCAGCTCGTAGGCGATGCGCTAACCCGCCGGTCTCAACTCGATCTCTATGGCGTGGGCAATTCCGATGGCGTCTGGGCTCCATGCCTTACATATCATGAGGGTCTTTTCTACCTGCTTTACACCAACGTACTTGTGCGCAGCCAGCGCTTTATGGATTCATACAATTACCTCGTGACCGCTTCTGATCCAGCGGGTCCATGGTCCGAACCTGTGTTTCTGGTCGGAGGCGGTTTTGATCCCTCGCTGTTTCACGATGATGACGGACGCAAGTGGCTGGTTTGGACCCATCGAGATGTCCGCCCGCGTGAAGATTGTCCGACGAAGCCCAGGAATTTTAGCGGCATAAAGCTTCAGGAATATGATCCTGCGCAAAAAAAACGGATCGGTGAGCCTGTTCTCATTTTTGAGGGTACCGAACTCTTTTATACCGAAGGGGTCCATCTGTACCGATTCAACAGCTATTATTACCTGATGACCGCCGAGGGAGGAACTGGATATGGCCACGCCGTAACCATGGCCCGGTCGAAAAATATTTCAGGCCCTTACGAAGTCGATCCCCAAAATCCCATTCTAACCTCAAGCGATGACCCCGATCAGCCCCTCCAAAAAGCCGGACGCGCCTCGTTGGTCGAGTTAGAGGACGGTTCACCCTGGATAGCCCATCTCTGCGCCCGACCCGAGGGAGAGAATCGGCGCTGTATATTAGGCAGGGAAACTGCCCTGCAGGCATGCCGGTGGACGGACGACGGCTGGTTGCGTTTACTGGGTGAAGGTAGATCCCCGCGCATGCAGTGGCCCGCCCCTGATGTACCTCAAGTTCCGGTTGATTCCATACCGGATCGCATAGATTTTAACAGCGAAAAGCTTCATCCCGTCTTAAATACCCTGCGTATCCCAGCCGCTGCGGACTGGCTTTCACTGAATGAACGATCCGGCTGGCTTCGTCTCTATGGACAGGAATCTCCTACTTCGATCATGCGGCAGAGCGTGGTAGGACGACGGATTACTTCAAAATATTGCCAGGTATCCTGCTGTATCGAGTTCAATCCGAAGGATTACATGCAAACAGCAGGCCTTCAGGCATTTTATGACACAGATAATCATTATTATCTGCTTCTCTCCCGGGATGAAAATGGAGAACTGGAATTGCGAATTGAGGGAATGAACCAGGGCGTGATGTTTTCAGCAGTGGAATGTGCCTCGGTTCAGCTTGATTTTGAAACCGGCCAAGTCTTGATGCGTTTTGTTTTGAATAATGAAACTCTTGAGTTTTTCTGGGCCAATGAATGCCGTGATTGGAACAAAATTGGCCCTCGATTGGACGCAACCCGCCTCTCTGATGATTATGCCCGCGGTTTTACGGGTATTTTTGCCGCCATTGCAGCCCATGATCCTGTCGGACGCCGCCCAGCCGCAGATTTCGAGTGGTTTGAATGTTGTCACTTCAGTATAAGTCCATAAATGATCCCGAAAACCAAATTATTATGTGAATAAAGCCGATTGTAGCTCAAACGAGGTTTTGGGATAACTTCCAAGAAGATTTGCAACCAATTTCGAATAATTATAGTTCTAATCACATTGTAATTTGAATAAGATAAAGGAGACTTTATTTGAATGAGATAATTGATCGCATGGATGGGTAGCTATATGAAACAGTATGACGTTCTTGTTATTGGCAGCGGGGGTGGGATGAAAATTGCGATGCATGCTGCATCCAAAAGACTCAAAACAGCATTCATTGAGCAGGATGCCATTGGGGGCACTTGCTTAAACCGGGGGTGTATACCTTCGAAAATGCTGATCTATCCGACAGAACTCCCGAAACGAATCCGCCAGGCGCATCGTATTAATGTCAACGCCGAGGGACGTCTGCGCATTGAGTTTCCATCGCTTATCAAACGTATCTCAGAAACTGTAGACGGTATCTCACAAAAGCAGCTAACGAAGATCAAGAACACACCCAACCTGGACTTTTATCCGGTTCATGCCGAATTCATGTCAAATTCGATTATAAAAGCGGGACAAGATGAACTTTCTGCAGATAAAATCTTTATCGCCACGGGTTCACGACCCAGGATACCGGATATTCCCGGGCTTGCGGCAACTCCATTCATGACAAGCCGTGAGGCCTTGCGTCGTACAGACCTGCCTGAAAAGTGTATTGTGATTGGGGCCGGTTATATTGCTGTAGAACTTGGCTCAGCGTATGCCGGTGCCGGGGCTCAAGTTGATTTCATCGTGCGCAGCCGTTTTCTCCGGCAAGAGGACAGAGAAATCGCTGACGCCTTTTCCGCGGTTTTCGATCAGTCGCATTCAGTGCACAAAGGGTGGGTCCCTGTGCGTGTGGATTATGAAGCCGGCTTGTTTTCAATCACCTGTGAGGACAAATCAGGTCAGCAGAAAATCCTCAAAGGCGATGCGCTTCTCGTGACAACGGGTGTAGTCCCCTGCAGTGATGATCTGGGCTTGCAGCACACGGATATCGAGACGGACCGGGATAGGTTTATTTGTGTCGATGGCCATTTGAGTACAAATGTCGAAAATGTTTATGCCCTCGGGGATTGCATCGGCAACTATCTATATCGTCACACAGTCAATTATGAAGCTGAATACCTTATCCGGACCGTCTTTGAGAATGACTCGAAAAAGCCAATTAATTATGGGCCTGTACCCCATGCTGTTTTTTCGGAACCTGAAATTGCAGGGGTAGGTATGACCGAAGAACAGGCTCGCGAAAAAAATATCACATACGTGGCGGGAAAAGCCTCTTACGAAGACAGCAATGCTGGTTTGGCGAGAGGCTATCAGTATGGATTTGCCAAGATATTGGTAGAAATTCCGACGCGGAAACTTATCGGCGCCCATATCGTAGGCGATGAAGCTTCCGACATGATCCATCTTTTTATTGCGATGATGAAAAAGGAGGGCACTCTCGACGATCTTCTGGATATGATTTTTATTCATCCGGCCCTGCCGGAGATCGCGCGCAATGCTGCAAGGGATGCTAAAAATCAGTTGGGCTGTTAAAGCCCTATCAATATTCACATTCCCGTGCCGCCTGGGCAAAGGCCTTCAGGTTCTCGACGGGAACCTCGAAGAAGTGGTCGCTCGCAGAGCAAATATACCCCCCATCTTTTCCAAATCCCTCAAACAGCCGCTGTACTTCCCGCCGGATATCCTCGGCAGTACCGGTAGTGAGGATGTTGAACTGGTCCAGTCCGCCGATCATCGCCACTTTCCCGGCAAATTTCAGACGAATGGAATCGGGATTGGCAATATTTCCGCCCGTTCCCGGAGGAGAGAGCGTTTCAGACGCATCGGTTTCGTTCTGGATAATCAGCTCCAGGATATTCTTCATCCCGCCGCAGGTGTGGTAGGTGCTGATATGGCCAATATCATGCAGTGCCCGGTGAATCTCGCGGTCATAAGGCATGCAAAACTCCTCGTGCATTTTCGGAGAGATCAGCGTATCGCTACTGGCACCTCCACCGGTCTCGATGAGGTCAAACTTCGCTCCTTTGAGAGAATCCTCAATGAATTGCAGCTTTTTCTTGAGTAAAACCTTCATAAAGCGATGTACCCAGTCCGGATTATCCATCGCCTCGATAATCAGCTCATTGACATCCATCAAGCAGCACGCATGCTGCCAGCAGCCGGCCTGGTCGCCCCAGACAAACCCCCGCAGAATCCCTGCATCGCCGATTTCATCATAGGTTTTCCGAATATTCTCCTTATTCAGCGTCGCAACCGGCATGTACTTGTCGATCAGCTCAATATCCTCGTGTTTCTTGACCAGGTATTCCGTAATCCAGGTCGTCGTCGAGTTGCCGCCGGTACGATAGGTCAGTATGCCCTCAGGTGTGGTAATCGTATGATCGAGAATCTTATTCTCCGGATCGCCGCTGACAACGGTGATTTTTTCCTGCCACTGGTCGTTTTGTACGATGTATTTCTCGGCGTTCGGGATCCAGAACTGCCCCATTGCCTCGAAGTACTGGATCGCCGCATCCAGGCCGACCTGCTTAAACGCCGTCAGGGCATCCACCCCGCCCATGTATGTATCCAGGTGGTACTGCTGCCACTGGTGAATCGTTGCGGGCAGACGGTCCGGCTTTTCCCTTTTTAAAGCCCGAAGCATGCGTTCTTTCGATGTCATCGTAAACTCCCTTATTCATAACTTCCATATTGATATATGGTATCGAACATGGCGATTATATTCTCTACCGGGGTTTCTTCAAGGATGGTATCATGGCTGGCCCCTGCGATATATCCGCCGCCGGGCATCATCGTTTTCAGGATATCCCGGGTCTTTTGCTCGACCCTCTCCGGGGTTCCGTCGATAAGGACATGGTGCGAATCGATCCCCCCGTTTAAGACGATTTGGTCGCCAAAATCCTCCTTGAGCCTGGCCATATCCATCCCCCGACAGTCCGGCTGGAGGGCATGCAGACCGTCAAGCCCGGCCTTGATCATAGCCGGGATCAATTCCGCGATTCCCCCGCAGCAGTGCATCTGGACTTTGAGCCCGTAAGAATGGCCCAGGTCGGTCAGCCGCTGAAGATGCGGAACCATGAATCGTTCAAAGGCCTGCGGGCTCATTAGCGGACCGGTCTGGCTGCCGAAATCATTGCCGATAAAGAAGATATCGATATGCTTGGAATACTGATCGAAAATGCGTTTGCTGACTTCAAAGTAAAAATCCACAATATGTGTGAACAAGGCATCCGCCTTTTGGGGCTCCAAATGCATCATGAGGTAAAGGTTTTCCATCCCCACTAAGTCAATCGCATCATGCCAGAAGGGAGACCACTCTCCTCCCAATATCGCATATTCCTGTTTGTAAGGCCCGGCCTGCTCCGCGATACTCGAAATATCCGCAACGTCCGGGCTCGGCCAGTTGTAATTATGAATCTGTCCGATGGAGTTGTCGGCAAGTGGATGTTCAAGCGGCTGACCGTAACCGAGGCCCGCCCGTTCAATACCAAATACCGTACGATAAACCGCGCCCTCGGGTAGATTCTCCTGCGAGACCTGGTAGGTACTCGAAACCCGCCTGAAATCGTCTCTCATACGAATCCGCAGGGCTTCATCGTTAAGACCAAGGGTTTCTTTTGCCTTTTGCCAGAATTCCGGAGACGCCCCGCACCAGCAGGGAACCCGGTCCGGGATTTCATGCGAAAAAACAGCAAGTACTCGTTCTTTGGAATTCACCGTGAATCCTTTTCTCTATAGTTACATACTTTACCAGCGATTTCCCTGTCTTGAGGACAATGGAACCTGACACAGAAAAAAGCGTTGTCAATGTCGCCGGGGTTTTATAATCCAAATTATGGTACAACCGGTAAAAATTATACTTCATCCGCCGACGATTTGCAACATGTCTTCATTCATCGATAGGCAAATGAAAAGGGCCTGCAAGGTGAATAAAATACAAGACCACCAAATGATTGCTGTGACTTTTGTGTAAATAATTCAGCAAGTTTTCGCTTATATCGATCAATCCCCGTCAATATCCGGCCAATCGAAAAAATTCGAATACAAATAATCAAAGGAAAAATAATGCGACTGAAAAGGTCTTATTAATTTGAGCCCCTGCAAATATCGCACGTCAAAAGGAATGATCAGAAGTGTCTGAAATTGGAATCCATTAAAATTAGACTGTTCTGGATTCTTTTTCTTTACATTTCGGGGGAGATCCGATAGGATACCGATGTAAGGACCGGTGTAGACTTGGTCTGGCCTTGAATCCGGAGAGTAGGTAAATATGGAATTAAAGCATTTTTTCTACCCAGAATCAGTGGCTGTCGTGGGGGCCAGTTCAAAAAAAGGCAAGGTAGGATATGAAATCCTTGCGGCCCTGAAGGCCGGCGGATTCAAGGGGGAAATCTATCCAATCAACCCCAATCATCAACAGATTCAGTCCTTAAAAACATACCCGGATTTGCTTTCGATCGGTTCTGCTCCCGATCTCGTGGTCATTGCTGTCGGTGCCAAAAATGTAGAAAAAGTAATGGAGCAGTGCGCCTCTTTGAAAGTGCCGGCTGTTGTGATCGTTTCGTCCGGTTTTAAAGAAGAAAGCCCGCAGGGAGCCGAGTTGGAAAAGAACATCAAGCGTATCGCCCGCAGGGCGGGTATTCGCATCATCGGCCCCAACTGCCTCGGGCTGATGTGTACCTCAAGCAAGCTCAACGCCAGTTTTGGCGGTGCGCTGCCCAAGAAGGGTAAGATCGGGTACTTTTCGCAATCGGGTTCGATCCTGGCGGCAATTATGGACATGGCCAGTGTGACCGATATTGGTTTCAGCAAGCTCATCAGCATGGGCAACAAGGCGGATGTCAATGAGCTGGATCTGATTCGGTCCCTCGGGGAGGATTCGGAAACCCAGGTCATCGCCGGCTACCTCGAATCCTTTGTCGATGGGGATGCTTTCATTCGTCAGGCCGAGAAGGTCAGCAAGAACAAGCCGATTTTGCTGCTCAAATCCGGGTTTACCGAGGCGGGAGCCCGGGCGGCGACTTCACATACCGGCCGTTTGGCCGGGGTTGAGAGTGCCTATGATTGCGTGTTTGAGCGGGCCGGGGTCATTCGATGCAACTCGATCAAGCATCAGTTTGATTTTGCCCGCGCGTTTGCGTACGATCCCTGTCCAGCCGGGCCCCGAGTCGCGGTGATCGCCAATGCCGGGGGAGCTGGGATCATGGCCACCGATGCCATCGAGCGGGAAGGCCTCGAGTTAGCGGAATTCAGCGAGCAAACCCGCGAGCTTTTAAAGAATTCCAAAGTGATGACCCGCGTGGCCAATATCAGCAATCCGATCGATCTGCTCGGGGATGCCCTGGCGGACCGCTTTGAATTTGCAATACGTACGGTAATGGATGATCCGAACGTCGACACGGTTTTGGTTCTGCTAAGCCCCCATGCAACGACCGACTGTAACGGTACGGCTGAAGCAGTGGTGCGTGTCGCCAAGGAAAAAATGGACAAGCCCGTTCTGGCCTGTTTTCTCGGGGCCAATCGGATTCGTGAAGCGGCAGCGATACTCAGCAAGGGACGTGTGCCTCAATATGATTCTCCCGAGGCTGCGGTTCGTACCATTCGGGCAATGAGTAATTATTCTGCATGGAGAAATCGCCCCAAGCGTGTGGTCAAGCTGTTCCCGGTCAATCGCCGCAAGGTGGAAGGCCTGATCGAAAAAAATCTCCGCAAAGGCATGCTCGAGATCGGGGAAATGCAGACCAAGGAGATTTTGCAGGCCTACGGTTTCGTGATTCCCCGCGGTGATGTAGCCACCAGCCCGGAACAGGCGGTCAGTATTGCCAACCAAATCGGTTATCCCGTGGTCTTGAAGCTGTGGTCTCCCGATATCATCCATAAAACAGAGGTAGAGGGCGTCAAGACAAACCTGTACAGTGACCAGGTCGTGCGGGACGCATTCGATCTGATGATGTATCGCATCCCCAGAAAACGGCCCGGGGCAAATATTATCGGGATCCTGGTCGAAGAGATGTGCAACCAGGGTAAGGAAGTGATCCTCGGTATGAACCGAGACCCGCGATTTGGCCCGCTGATGATGTTCGGTATGGGCGGAAAACTCGTCGAGGTGCTCGAGGATGTCGTGTTTTACCCGGCCCCGCTGACCGCGGACGAAGCAAAGGAGATGCTCATCAGCACGCGCACCTATGAGCTGCTCACCGGTGCCCGGGGCGAGGAAGGTGTGGACGTCGGGGTCATTGCGGAAGGGCTCCAGCGGCTCAGCCAGCTTTCTACGGAGTTCCCGCAGATCAAGGAAGTGGAAATCAATCCGTATATTGTCGGACGCCAGGGGATGACCCCGGTCGCCGTGGATGCAATGATGACGTTGGAAGAAAAGTAAGCATGAAGGAGTGATTGATGGGGGCTTTTAACTGGAAAGAAAAATACGGTAATATGCTCGGTGATGCCCGCGAGGCGATCAAAATGATTCGTCCCGGAGACAGCATTTTCATCGGGACCGGCTGTGGTCAGCCTCAGTACCTGGTCGAGCAGCTTGTTCGGCATTCTTCTCATATTGCTGACAGCAGCATCATCCATTTTTTAACGATGGGAGCCGCGCCGTATACCCATGAAAAATATCGCGACAAGTTCAGTATGACAAGCTTTTTCATCGCCGAAAGCGTACGGGATGCTTTCGAGAGCGGTTTTGCCGAGTACACCCCGATGTTCTTGTCCGAGATTCCCGAAGAATTCGAGAGTGGACGAACCCCGATTGATATCGCGCTGGTTATGGTCTCTCCCCCGGATGTCAATGGATTATGCAGTTTCGGCGTCGCGGTGGATATCGTCAAGTCGGCCACAGCAAACGCAAAAATGGTTATCGCGCAGGTCAACGAAAATATGCCCCGAACCCTGGGCAGCAGCTTCCTGCATATCAACTCCATTGATATGCTGATTCCACAGGATGAACCATTGATTACCGTCGAGCCGCCCGAACCGGACGACATCCTTCGCAAAATCGGGCAGAACCTCGCCCGGCTCGTCGAAGACGGCAGCACGATTGAATGCGGTATCGGGCGAATCCCCCAGGCAATGGCCGAGTTTCTGCGGGATAAAAAAGACCTCGGCATTCACACCGAAATGTTCGGAGACTGGATCATCGACCTGATCGAATGCGGGGCGATTACCTGCCAGAAGAAGACGATTAATCACGGTAAAATTGTTGCCAGCTTCTGCATGGGCTCACAGCGGCTGTATGATTATATCAATAACAATCCGTTTTTTGAGTTTCACCCGACCGAGTATGTCAACGATCCATTTGTCATCAGCCAGCACGACAAAATGGTTGGCATAAACGTCGGCATCGAGATCGACCTGACCGGCCAGGTTTGCGCCGATTCCATCGGGTACAAGTTTTACAGCGGGATCGGCGGACAGGTCGATTTTATCCGGGGCTGCGCCAGGAGCCGCGGCGGCAAGCCGATCATTACCATGCCCTCCACGGCCAAAGGGGAAACTATCTCACGCATCGTTCCCAAGCTCACCGAAGGGGCCGGCGTCGTCACTACCCGCGGAGATGTCCATTATGTCGTAACCGAATACGGCATTGCTTACCTGCACGGCAAGAGCATTCGCCAGCGAGCCCTGGCACTGATCAATATCGCGCACCCGAAATTTCGCTCCCAGCTTATCCAGGAAGCCAAGACAATGAACTACATCCAGCAGGACCAGATTGAGCTGTCCTGGGACCAGGTGGTCTATCCCCAGGAACTGGAGCATTACCAGACACTCAAAGACGGTACGGAGCTTTTCTTCCGCCCCGTCAAGCCGACCGATGATGAGGCCCTCTCCGAGATGCTCTATTCCCTGAGTAAGGAATCCGTAGAGAAGCGATACTTCACTTACACCAAAACGTTTCCCCATAAAGACGTCCAGAAGCTGACCAATATCGATTACCAGCAGGACCTGGCCATTGTCGGCTGTGTGCCCGGCCCCAGCGGGGAAAAAATCGTCGGCATTGCACAGTATTTCCTCGACCCCAAGACGCAGAAGGCCGAGGTCGCCTTTATTGTTCAGGATGAATGGCAGGACAAAGGCATGGGCAGCTTTCTGCTCAATTATATCACCGATGTTGCGAAAAGCCGCGGCGTGAAAACCTTTTATGCTACGGTGCTGCCCAAGAATAAGGCAATGCTCAATATCTTTTATAACAGCGGTTACCAGGTCAAAACAGAATTTGACGGCGAGACTTACAGCATCAACTATGACCTGAAGAAATAGAATTCAAAGGTACATAAATCCCGGGAGGCTCGATCCCGGAAAGGCTGTGCGATGGCACAAAAAGTTTTTTTGTACACCGATCTGTTTGAAAAGTTTCCCTACCCGGAATCCTGTCCGTTTAATACCACACGGGCGGGCAAAACCCGGGAAAAGCTTCTTTCTATGGGGATTTATAACGCTGCGGACCGCTGCGAAATTCAGCCCGAAACGGCAAACCGGGAAACCCTCGAAATGTATCACCTGCCCGAATATCTCGATATCCTCGAACGAGTCAACAAAGGCGAATTTCATGTCGAATGGCTCGCTATGGGCCTGGGCACCGGCGATTGTCCCATTTTCTACGGCGTGTATGATTACAACGCCCTGGCCGTGGGCGCTACGGTTCGCGGGGCGCAGGAAATCCTCACGGGCAATGCCGATATCGCATTCAATCCCTCCGGCGGTCTGCACCATGCCTTTCCCGCCCGGTCGGGGGGCTTTTGTTATATGAATGATATCGTCCTGGGATGCAAGACCCTTGCTCAAGCGGGCAAACGTGTGCTCTTTCTGGATATCGACGTTCATCATCCCGATGGTGTACAGCCGGCATTTTATGAGGACGATCAGGTCATGGTCATCAGCATGCACGAAAGCGGGAAGCATCTCTTCCCCGGCACCGGCCGCGTCGAGGAAATCGGCGAAGGCCTCGGCAAAGGCTTTACCGTCAATCTTCCGTTTCCGCCCGGCACCTATGACGCCGTTTATATGAAGGCGTTTCGAGAGGTCGTGCTGCCGCTCATTCATGCGGACAATCCCGATGTTCTGGTGCTGGAAATAGGGGCTGATACGCTCGCCGGAGACCCGCTCGCGCACCTTCGATTAACGAACAATGTTTATGCCGATGTAATCGAGCTTCTGCTGGCGTTTGGCAAACCCATCCTTGCAACCGGCGGCGGCGGATACAATGTTGAGAACACCGTTCGAGCCTGGTCGCTGGTGTGGTCAGCTTTGTGCGGAGACCTGGCCGGGGATGACGCGCTCGCCGGGATGGGAGGCGTCATGCTCGAAACGACCGACTGGCAGGGAACCCAGGGCCTGCGAGACCGCGTACTGGTACCGGAAGATTCACAGAAAGAACTGGTTGACCCGGAAGTCGAGCAAGTCATACGCGATGTCCGGGGCTTGGTATTCCCGATTCATGGGATTTGAATACACAAAAAAAGCCCGGCCGTTACCGCAGCCGGGCTTTAAAAATTCCAATAAAAGAAGCGTTATTCCGCGGGCATCTGCGCCTCTGCAGGCATTTCAACCTCTACCGCCTCCACTTCTTCCTGTTTCATCGTGATCGGCTTGAGCATTGTCGAGAGGCCCGCTGCAATGACACAAGCAATCCCGCAGGGAATAAACGCCCACATCCACGCCTGGGCATCTCCCATTTTGCCGCCGAGGATCGGTCCCACCACGCCGCCGACGCCGTAGGCCATAAATACCCACGGATAATTCGTTCCGACGTTCTTGTTGCCGAAATAGTCCGCCGTGGCCGCTGGGAACAGGGCAAAGTTGCCGCCGAAGTTAAATCCGATGATCGCAGCACCGATATACAGACCGATTTCATTGCCGCCGATGAAGTAGAAAATAATCATCATAATTCCCTGGGCCGCGCTCATCAAAATGATAGCGTTTTTCCGCCCGGTTTTATCCGAAATCGCACCCCACGCGATACGCCCGAAGCCGTTGAGAAGAGCATAAAACAGCCCCATCGCCGTCCCGGTGATGACATTCGCACGTGTCAGTTCAATCCCGTTTGCCGTCAGGGCATCGATACCGAACAGTTTGATAATCCCGATGACCATCAGCCCGGCCATGCCGCCTGCGGTAAACGTTAAAAACAAAATCCAGAACTGCGGAGTCTTGACCATCTGCGATTCCGTCAAATCGGTCCCCCCGCTGCCCGAAGCGGAAGCTCCTTGAGGAGGATTCCACCCCGCCGGTTTCCATCCTTCAGGCGGATTGACCATCGTCATTGCACCGATGATGACCAGCACTGCGAATAATATCCCGTAGAGTTTAAACACGGCGCTGACACCCCAGCCCATGCCGTACAAACCTTCCCAGCCGGGAGTCAGATTCAGCGGGCCAAATGCAAAACCGGAGGTCAGTTTAATCCAGATCAGGGCTCCGAATCCAAAACCGGCCACTGCAAGGCCCGTAATAAGTCCCTTTTTATCCGGGAACCACTTTACAAGCGCCGCGATGGGGCAAACATAACCCAGGCCAATACCGGCCCCGCCAAGAACTCCGACACCGAGCAGAATTCCCACAAAACTATTGCCTGAAAAACCGGCAACCAGGTAACCAAGGCCCATAACCAGACCGCCGGCAATCGCTACGACTTTTGGACCGGCCTTCTTTTGCCATTTGCCCGCAATCAGCGCCATCACCACTGCGAACGAGAGCAATCCGACCGAAAAGATAATTTGCGTTTGTGTTTTCGTGAACCCGGCATCGGTCAATTGTTTCGTAAAGGCCGACCAGGCATAAATCGCACCCAGGCAAAGCTGAATCAGGATCCCGCCGAAGACCACCATCCACCGGTTCATTACCTTTTTTTCCGCTAATTCCGTCATTTTCAATCCTTTCACCAAAAAATAAACGGGCGCACCTTGAGGATACGCCCGTTTCGCCGCTGCTTTCTCTATTTTAACCACGTCCAGCGATCAGCTTCTCAACGACGCTCGGATCGGCAAGAGTGGTAATATCGCCAAGGTTGTCCGTATTCTTTTCGGCAATCTTGCGAAGAATTCTTCGCATAATTTTTCCGGATCGGGTTTTCGGAAGTGACGGAGCAAACTGGATCGCTTCCGGTGTGGCGATCGGCCCGATTTCCGTACGTACGTGCTTGATCAGTTCTTTCTTGAGGTCATCGGTTTCTTCTACGCCGTCAACAAGCGTCACGTAGGCGTACAGGCCCTGTCCTTTGACTTCATGCGGAATCGGGGTGACTGCCGCTTCCGCCACTTTGTTATGGCTGACCAGTGCGCTTTCCACTTCCGCGGTACCGATACGGTGGCCGGATACATTCACGACGTCGTCGATTCGGCCCATCAGCCAGAAATCGCCGTCATCATCGATCCGGCAGCCGTCCCCAGCGAAGTAAATATCGTTATACATGTTGAAATACGTATCAATAAAGCGGTCATGGTCGCCCCACATGGTACGCATCATGCCCGGCCACGGTTTGCGAATGCACAGTTTACCGCCTTCATTGGGGGCACACTCACTTGCATCGTCCCGCAGGACAACCGCGTCCACGCCGAAGAACGGCCGGCTTGCGGAACCGGGCTTTAAGGTATGGGCACCCGGCATTGGTGTAATCATAAAGCCGCCGGTCTCCGTCTGCCACCAGGTATCCACGATCGGGCATTTATTCCGGCCGACCTTTTCGTAATACCACATCCAGGCCTCCGGGTTGATCGGCTCGCCCACACTGCCGAGAATCCGCAGCGAATCGAGCTTGTACTTCATAACCCATTCTTCACCCAGACGCATCAGGGCGCGAATTGCGGTCGGCGCCGTATAGAACACGGTAATCTTGAATTTATCCACGATATGCCAGAAACGCCCGGCATCCGGATACGTTGGTACACCCTCGAACATCACGGACGTACAGCCGTTGGCCAGCGGGCCGTATACGATATAACTGTGCCCGGTTACCCACCCGATATCCGCGGTACACCAGTAAACGTCATCATCATGGATGTTAAAGACAACCTTGTGGGTCAGGGTCGTATGCATCAGGTAGCCGCCGGTCGTGTGGACCACGCCCTTGGGCTTTCCGGTCGAACCGGAGGTATACAGGATAAACAATGGGTCTTCCGCGTTCATTTCCTCGGCGGGGCAGTCAGCATCGGCCTTGGCCATTTCATCGTGATACCACGTATCCCGCCCGTCTTCCATATTGCACGGATCGTCGCTGACCTTGGTCACGATCACAGACTCAATCGTCGGGCAGTTGCCCAGCGCTGCATCGGCGATTTCCTTGAGCTTGATATGCTTGCCCGCGCGAAGCGATACATTCGAGGTAATCAACATCTTGCAGTCCGAGTCATTTACACGGCCCTGGATTGCATCCGAGCTGAATCCGCCGAAAATAATCGAGTGAATCGCCCCAATACGTGCACACGCCATCATCTGGATCGCCAGTTCAGGCACCATCGGCATATAAATCGCGACACGGTCGCCTTTTTTAATGCCCTTGCTCTTGAGCACATTGGCAAACTTGCAAACTTCTGTGTGCAGCTCTTTAAACGTGAATTTTTTCACGGCGTCCTCGGCCTCTCCCTGCCAGAGAATCGCGGTCTTGTTCTCGATAGGGGTTCCCAGGTGCCGGTCGAGACAGTTATAAGCGATATTCAGCTTGCCGTCTGCAAACCAGGTATGCTCAATTTTCCGTGCCTTGGTGTCCCAGGTGTATTTGAGGGTTTCGGTCGGCTCTTTAAACCAGCTCAAAGACTTTGCCTGTTCCAGCCAGAATTTGTCAGGATCCTTAATCGACTCCTCCCACATTTTCTGGTATTGATCTTCACTTGAGACCCAGGCATTGCTCTGGATGTCGGCTGGAGGTGCGAATTTACGGCCTTCTGTCATCAGTGATTCCATGCTTTTTTTTTCTGAAACGCCCATTGAACTCATCCTTTCCCTATCAGGTTAGCGATAACTTGTATCCATTTAATGATGTGAAAGATAACTACATAAAAGTTTAGGCAAAGGAACAATATAATCAACCTAAAAATCACTTTGTTGTGACAAAAAGCACACAAATAATAACAAATTGTGCGCACAACGAACACGCTAATGGGTAGTTTTACGGATAAGATACTCTCAATTTGGATGGACAAATCGCAAATTCGTCTGCTTTGTTGTATACTTTCAGCTTTTGCAGAGGCTTTTTACAGCTCTTTGGCCTGCCGGTTCCCGTCCAGCCATACGCCCATAACAGGCACATTCGGGAAGTGTCTCCGCAACAGTTCCACCGCTGCTGCGGTTTGTTTGTCTTGCTCTTTATCGGAGGTCGGATTTCCCGCACAGTCTGGATGACCAACAATGACAATGCCGGTAGATCCGTGTTTTTCGACTGAAATCCGCACCCGCTCCAGGATGGATTCCACCAGGTGTGCGGGTGCGTTTTCCGCGAGAATTCGGTTGGGCCCCGGCTCGGTGATCATGTCCACGTAATCGACGTTGAATTTGGCTTGAATGAACTCAATGACAGGAAGCTGCACCCGCCCGTCCATACAGTTAATAGCGGTATAAAAAATCATCCTTACAGCTCCTTTTATTTGACGTCCCCGAAAGGATTCGAACCTCTAACCTTTGGCTCCAGAGAATGGGCTATAGCTCATAAATACATTAAAATAAGGACTTATACCCGTTTTTGTGGGTCAAAATGAGGTTTGCAACAGGTTGACAAGTTGCTGAGAAAATGAAAAACAAGTCACCATCAAGTGACGACTGACCCACTGTTTTTTAGCATGTTTTTGATTTTAACCTGACAAAAACTCAAAGCACAGAAAATTGTAACCGAATTATCGAATTATTTCATAGATCCAAGGCAGTATCTGTGAATATCAAATAAAAATTCATCTTTTACAATTGTAAACGCTTGGAATACGTACTAATCGGGAGTGTCAAGCCGGCAATTATAGCAATTCAAGTAAAGATGTGGCTGTTATTTACCGTTAAGCCAGTTTTACAGAAATACTGACAGATCCTCAAAGTCTATAATATCATCATCAATTATATCACACTGTTCGTTGTAGTTTGTGTCAAAATCACTCATCAGCCATGATGTTCCTGCCTTGGCTTGTTCTAAAGAAAAAAGGTATAAAAATCAAGCTCAAATACCTATCACAAAAGACTTGGCAAAAGAGTTAAAGGAGTATTTTAAAGATAATCCTGCCATGCCTCATACAAGAGTATTTCTTCGTATGTATCAGGACAAAGGAGCAGCGATGCTTAGGCCGGATTTGGCACTGGCAAAAATCGAATATACGACAAGGGCAGGCACAGCAGATTTCCACAGCTTGCGTCATACCTTTATTTCACTACTGGTAAACTCTGGGGTACTGCCACAATACGCCCAAAAGCTCGCCCGGCATAGTTCCATTGTCACGACAATGAAGCATTATGCTCATATCGAGGCGGAGGAAAACAGAAAGGCTATCAATCAATTACCAACCATCAAGATACTCAAACCGACACCACGGAAAACCGGAACATATGACGGGGGTGAATGATGTGTACCTTAAAATGTACCAAAAACATCACTAAAATTGCCACAAAAACGCCACATTTCAGTACATTTGTTGGTGTAGGAAGTAAGGGTGCAGAAGTGGCTAACCTTAATGATAATAGGGGGTTAAAAGAAATGAAGGCGCTGGGACTCGAACCCAGGACCTACGGCTTAAAAGGCCGTTGCTCTACCAGCTGAGCTACACCTCCATATTCACTTTTCAATGCCTGCCGGGCAGGCTTCCTTGGTACGTCATGATACCCGGCGGGTTTGGTCAAAACCGCCTGAATCGCTGAATGTAACTGATTTATCGGCAGGTTGCAAGGGTTTTGCCTGAAAAAAATGCCCTTTACAGCGACCGGCGGATATAATCCGAAAATGCCTCGCCCCCATAGCAAGGCTCACAGCCCAGGCACCCGTGCAGTTTCTCCTTTTCTTCAGTCAGTGGATCGACCAGATCGGATATGTCCTCATCGCTGTCCATTTTGAGCTGTACAAGCAAACCCTGCAGGCAGTCGCAGGTCCAGCAGATGTCTTTGCCGGCTACCTTTTTCCGCAGAGCAGAAAGGATTTCTTCCGCTTCGTTGCGGCTAAGACTCACGCCCCTGGGCCTTTATCAGTGTGTCCGGCAGTCCTTCCACAAACGTTCGGATCTCATCACGAACCTTGCGATAGAATTGCAGGGCCTCTTGCTCGCTTCCTGCTTTTTGTGCAAGTTTGGGCGGATCATCAAAAGGTACATGGACAATCGTGCTGGTGTTGCTGTGAAAGACCGGGCAGTTTTCATTGGCGTGTCCACAAACCGTCGCAACATAATCAAACGGTACGCTTTTGTACTTCTCAACGTGAGTGGATTCCTGACCGCTGATGTCAATGCCGGCTTCCTGCATGACCGCGACGGCGTTTGGATTGAGCCCGTGAGTTTCAATACCTGCTGAGTAAGATTCGATGAGATCAGATTTAAGATGCCTGGCCCACCCTTCGGCCATCTGGCTCCGGCACGAGTTGCCTGTACAAAGAAAGAGCACTTTTAATTTTGATGTTTCTGCCATATCCAAATCCAATTTCATAACAGTTCTATTATATCAGTATATTTACCTATCAATAAAGGAAATTACGGAAATACTGAATAAAAAATTGGATATTGTTGGAAATATTTATCCTATATATAGGTAGCAAGGTAGTCAATGGCGTGAAATCCGGGGTTTAAAATAGATATATTTCTGTCAATAAAGGATTTAGAGTACTCCCTTGGTCAGGATAATATTGGCGTAAAGTGCAGATTCCGAGGTTGCGACCACGGCGTAGGCCTTTTTTGCCCGTTCATAAAATTCAAATCTTTCGATAAATTCAAAATCGCTGAATTTTTCCCCCGATTTTGTCAGGATTTTTCGGTAGGTATCCCAGATTGTCGGTTTGGTCGAATCGCCCGGTACCACCTCCATCAGGCCGGCGGCATTTTCTACGTAAATATCCAGCGGGAAAAACTTCAAAACCGCTTCGAGCATTTCCGGAACATCGTGACCGTCCGCACGCACCAACCGCTGGGCCATGGAGGCCGCAGGAAAGTTTCCGTCCGAGATTACCAGCGCGTCTCCGTGTCCCATTTCCATCATGATCTTGAGCAGTTCCGGAGAAAGTATATTTGGTATGCCTTTCAGCATCGGGTTGTCCTTTCAAAAAAGCCCGGAGAGGTTCGCTCCCCGGGCCGGGAATCATTCAAATTCAAATCGCCTTTCTGCGATTAATAACCGCAGGGATTGATCAGTTTAACCAGCGGTTCAGGGCGATCAACGCCTTCAACGAATTTCGGCCGTGCCGCCCACGGGGTAACGTTAAGTACTCCTGTCAGGTCCATCCAGTGCTGGAGGCGTGCCACCGGCAGATCCCAGGTCATGTGGAAGTGGTTCGCAGGTGCGTACTGCTTGTATTCCGCCATCGTCGCATATTTGGGCACAACAAACGTATGCGGCCAGTTCCAGTTGGTCAGGTTCACCATCGCCTGGCCGAGTTTGACCGGAACATCTGTGGTCTTCGCTTCGTCCCAGATAAAGCTGAACTTGTTGCACGTTCCGGAAAAGGCCATCCGGGCCGCGATGCCTTCAATGCCAGCAGGGGTCATAAACGTTACTGAATTGCCGCCGCCCGGGAAGTATCCCGCATCGGCCAGCGGCATTTCCACCTTGCTCATCAACTGCTTGGCCGAGGTGCCCGGCTTGCCCGCCCAGTTAAACGAGGCCGAACCGGAGTTATTGCCGTCTACCAGGCCCTTTTTCACCCAATCCGCGGTCTTGGGCAGATTGCTGATTTTATGCTTCTTGGCCAGCTCCTTGATCTCCCAGGCTTCCCAAACTTTGCGGAAGTCCATAAACAGCGGCGGGTTACCGCCCGAGAGCCATGTCATAAACAGCATGGTCAGCAGCCCCTGAACGTCCGCTTCCGTCGCGTAAGGCAGTGCGGCCTTGGGCCCGTTGTGGTCAAAGGTCGAGTTAAACAGCGATTCCATTACATCCGCCACCGGCAGGGGGATGCCCCGCATGTCCGAGCCCCATTCGAGCTGCGACATGAATCCGCCGCCCACGGCATTGAGGTCCGCCATGATATCCCGAACGATCAGGTACATCGCCAGCGACTGGTTGAATCGTTCGCTGTCCGCATCGTCTTTAAGTTCCACCCGCTTGCCGACCATCTTTTTGATCCAGGCGCGGAGTTCGTCGAGTTCTTTCTGCTTGTAGGCTTTTTTCGCCAGCATATCGGCCAGCAGTTTCATGTCCAGCCGTGTGATCTCGAGGCCAAAGGTATTGCGGGTCGCGATGATATGTGCCAGGGCGGTTTCCATGCCCATCGAGTCGTGTCCGAAGATCACTGCGCGTTTGCCTTTGAGTCCGACAGCGGTAACTGCGGCGTAGCACCAGTCAATCAGGGACTGGGCGGTCTTGTCGGACATTTTCGGGTTTTGGCCGGTATCGGGCCAGTTGCCCACGTTCAGGGCCACCATCTTGCCGTACTGCGAGATCGCGCCGTGCAGGGCATGGGCATATACCACGCCGGGCTTGGGACCTGAATTTCCGCAGGTGATATTGATCGGCGTCTCTTTGGGGAACTGCTGGAGCAGTGAGATCGTCGTAAGCTGCGGGAAGGCCCAGGTATCCGGAGCACAAACCAGGATATCCACGCCGGCCTTCTGGAACTGGGCTGCCACGATATCCGCCTGGGCTTCGGAATCTACCAGGATGTCGGAATAAACCACATCGATGGGGGTCTGATCGGGCAGGACGACCTTGCCGCTGAGTGCATTGGCGACCATGGCGATGATATTCTGTGAACGCTGACGCGATGCATCATCAATTCGCGGATCGCACGGAGAGAACACCCCGATGACCGGATTTTTGGGTTTTGCTTTTCGTATGGGTTTCAAACACGTTGCCTCAATTTTGGCCATGATCCGTCTCCTGTTCTGTATTTTTCCTTGAATTAAGTTGTTTCGATGTCTTGAATCTTTCTTGACATTCCAAAACAGGATAGGTATAAATATGGGGGAAATCAAATAAAAAATCGGGAGGAGTTATGCTCGTTATTCCCATTGAGGCCGATGTACCCTTTGATAAGAAACCATTTTTAAACTGGTTAATTGTTGTCGTTAATATTGTTGTCTTTTGTATTACGGCTAAACTGGTTTACGATGAATCAAGCTCTGAACTGCTTGAGCCCTATTTACTTCAGGGGTGGAAATGGCCCGGCATTGTGACCCATATGTGGCTGCACGGTGGCATTATGCATCTTGTTGGAAACATGATTTTCCTTTTGGTGTTCGGTAACGCAGTTTGTTACAAACTTGGCAATCTGTTTTATTTTCCTGCATATATGTTTGTAGGCGCCTGTTCAACGCTTGCCTATATTCTCTTTACCGGTGATCATCCTGCTCTGGGGGCTTCAGGAGCGATTAACGGCATTGTTGGGATGTATGTCGTCCTCTTTCCAGCCAATAATATTTCGTTATTCTACTGGATATTAATATTTTTCGGAATTTACAGGACGGAGGGTTATTGGATCATCCTGCTCTGGTTTGCCTTTGATATTCTTGGCCTTGTAATGGGCGGCGGCGGGGTTGCTTACATGGCCCACATCGGGGGTTTTGTCGGCGGGGTAGTGCTTGCGTATGTTCTTCTCCACTTTGACATCATCAGGATGGAGCCGCGATTTGAGCTTTCCCTGATCGATATCCTCCGCGGCAAGCACATCGAGGAGGCCCGGGAGTTTGAGAATATGTACAACCGTTCCTCGATGGATTTTATCAATGAGCAGACTGAACAGGACCAGCCGCTGCATGAGCCAATTGATATCTCTTCTTCCCAGGCACCGGCAGTCCGCCAGCCGGTCGAGGATATCCTGTCCGATGAGGATTTTCTCGGTTCCAATACGGCCGGTCTGGGCCTGGCCCCTGAACCCCCGGCCATGGTCGGCCCGGATGATGTAATTGCTGACGTTGTACCCCCGGCATACTCTTCCACTTCGGATGTGCAGCCGCACCGAATACAAAAGCCAAAGTTTGTCCGTTTTTTCTGTGAGTGCGGGCAGAAAGTGAAAATCCCCGCAAAATACGCAGGCAAGACAGGCAAATGCCCCAAATGCCAAAAACGAATCCAAATCCCGCAATCCTGAGTGTCATTTCATCACCAGAGACGCAATTATCGGACCCTATACGGTGTTCATTCGTCAAATCTTAATACTGCGTTAAGAAGCCTCCCGTTCAGGCCGATAAATCAAGGTACGTACATACAGGGTCTCTGTATTGAGTTGGGCCAGAATTGATAATCTAAACTCGGGGTACTGATATGAGGCAAAGTCAGAAAACCAAAACGGTCGGGTCGGTTGGTTTTCCTTCACCGGCATCTGTGACGATCAATGAATTCCACAATGATCTGCTGTCCGACTTCATAGATTCCACTTCTACGCTGATTGAAGAACTTGAAGGCTATGCCCTGAGCTACGAAAAAGACCCCACGAATAAAGAAATTGAAGATGCAATCAAACGCGTACTGCACCTGCTCAAGGGCGAATCCGGTGTAATGGGAGCCGTTGAAATGTCTGATACGTTCCACGAGGTGGAAAATGGCTTTGAGAGCTCTCCCGTCGCCCAGCGGAGTGACCTGCTGCTTAAAACCTGCGACTGGACCAGTCAGGCTGTTGCCGTCCTTTCCGGCAAAGACAGCGGTCTGGATATGTCCACTTCAAGCTGGTCGCCGGTCAGTGAAGCCAAGCCTGCCCGCCAGCCGCAAAGCGTACAAACGGACCTGACTGCACAGGAAATCATGAAATCCGAGCTGTTGACGATTACTCCCGAAACGCAGATTTACGATGCGATCGCGATGCTGGTTTCTCGAAATGTCACCGCGATTCCCGTGGTCAATCCCGACAATTCCGTCGCGGGTATCCTGTCGGAAAAGGATGTGCTTCGTTTACTCTATGAGATGCAGGACAATATGGACACAGCAGGAGATTACATGACCGCCAGTGTTGTCAGTTTCCCGGTAAGTGCACCGGTCAGCGAGATCGTGGACTGCCTGCTCGAGAATAACTTTCGCCGGGTAATGATTGTCGAGGATGATATCCTCAAAGGTATGATCAGCCGTCGCAATATCATTACTAAGTATCTCGATCTTTTCTATCAGGCTCATCCTGAATGCAAAAGAAACAAACCTCGCATCTTTACGGCACGGGATGTCATGACCCAGGGGCTGCTGACCGTGTATCGCAAGACCCCGATTTATACCGTCGCCGATGTCATGATCCGCAACAATGTAACGGGGCTGCCGGTGGTGTCTGAAGATATGACCCTTGCAGGGATTATTTCCGAAAAGGATTTCCTGAAAATCTCGCTCGACCTCAAGTATCACAATACCACTGCGGAAGAATTTATGACTTCTTCTGTCGTCAGCTTCGGCCCGGATGACAGCCTGGTGGATATCTGTGACTGTTTGATTCAAAATCCCTTCCGACGGGTGACGATTCTTGAAAATAACCGGGTTTGCGGGATTATTTCGCGCCGGGATATCATCCGGTTGATCCTCCAGCGTCGTGCCAGTGCGTTCAAACGCCGACGCCAGGACCCCACGGCATAGTCATTGCAGATCAAAAGGCTGGCAGATATCCTATCCGGCCCGGCTTAGCGTTTCCATGTTGGGACGTATCAAATCCTGGAAGGCCTTGTCCATTTGTCTCCAGACGGAAACATCGACTCGAAAAGGCAGGTCTGATTCCCGAAAGGCTTCCCGCAATAACGATAGCACTTCAAAATCCACCGGTTCGGGTCCCATGATAACCATATCCAGGTCGGAATACGTCTTAATATCTTTCCCGGTTCGCGAACCGAATACACAGACCTCACGCCCGGGCAAATGACTGCTCAGGATGTCCTGCACAATGTGCAATTCTTTTTGGGTGAGGTTAATCATTGTGTTTTTCGATTTGCTCAAAAAGAAATTCAGCGTCTTTGAGAAATGCCGAAATTACCTGAAAAACCTGTTTCGCGGTTTCTTCATTGTAAACATGGCTGGTCTGGTTTCTTGCTTCATGGTATAAAAACCACTTTGCAGGGTCTGCGATCAAATGATGTTCATTAGCAAACCGAAACAGCTCTTTTCTTGAAATTCCATCAACGTATGTGCTGCCGAGATTGACCTCCAGCCATCGTTTCATCATCTTCCAGCAGAGTTCATACGTATACTCAAAACGCTGAATTACAGAATCCCGCAATATATCACTGGGAAGATTCCCCGCTCCCTTGTCATACCACACCAAGGATTCTTCAAGAGAATGGATCGCATTTTGTAAACCGCTCAGCTCAAGCATAATACAAGTTTAATCTCAAAGTGAAGATGTCATTTCAAAAGACCTGATAAAGTCTACCAGATAAATCTTCATTATCAAGTTTAAAATCGATCAATTGTACTGCTGAACGACCTGGCTTGCGATCTGAACGACTTTTTCTTTCAGTTCCTGCGGTGCGACAATCTCGACATTCTCGCCGAAACCGAGAATCCACGGGATGATCGAATCAATTTCATTCAGGATCATTTTCATCTGGATCGAACCGTCATCATTGGCTTGCACAGACTGGCTCTGGTGCCATTTCGTCCGGCATACCTCCCTGGCGATTTCAGGCTTAAAGAGCAGTTTTACGATATAAAGTTTATTTGCGGTCAGCTTTTCCACCATCTGAAATCCCGCATTGATCTGCTGGACAGTTGTCCGTGCCTCGGGATCAATCCGGTCCTCCGCGGATCGAATCTGGTTAATTGGCAGTGAGATTCCCCGACTGCTTTCCGCTTGGATACCTTCGACGAACCAAGCAGAGTTCCTAAAAACCAGTCCCGTCGGGCGCAGCACCATGGAGTGGATTTCATTGGTTTCAATGTCGACAAACTCGATCTGTATATATTTATTTTGTCCGATTGCAAAGAAGAATCTTTTCATGATGGTATTGTCCACTTCAAGGGTGGGATTTACAGCTTCAGGGATGCCAATGCTGGATAGTATGGTCTGGATGTAGTTTTTCTTGGCCGGGGGGAGATAGTTGATCAGTTTGGCCATGGTATCGGGTAGCATTGAGAAAAGCGGCGTATTCTGTTCTTCCCGGACCTTTTTCATCGCCACAAAGATCGCGATCCATTCAACAAGCGTCAGGTCCATATCCGGCAGATGGCGGGGCGTCTTGAAAAAATATTTTCCGCTTCGGGCGTCCCTCTCCAGCTTGAGTCCGCAATCTTTGAGCGTATTGAAATCCCTGAAAAGGGTTCGTCTGCTCTTGCCCGTGACCCGCACAAGCTCGTCAAATGTACAGTGCTCTCCGGCGTTGATAACCGCAATTTCCTTGATAAGTCGCGTTAATCGGCTTGCCATGATAATGATCTCACTAAATTAGAGTAATAATACCTGTTTTTAGGCCAAAAACAGAATTTTCTTAGAATCAGAAAACCTGCTGCTCACTAATACAAGACGGAACTCGGGAAAAGATGTTGATGCCAAATATTGACATTTTTTATGGTTGACTTTTAAGCCAAAATTTTGCATTCTTATCACAAGTGGGTCAGTTTTGTTAAAATGGAGAAGGTGATGAGATATTCATTGAATTTTTTGCTATTGATATCGCTCTGTACGATTACTTTTGCGGGGATTTACGTGGATGTATAACACGCCGACGAAACCACCGTTGTTGATTCAAATGAACTGATGGTCGGCAAGCACCTGGTGATTGTGATCGGTTCAGACGAGGGGGGCTTTCAGGAGGTTGGAAGTCTTTTTATCCCTGTAGCTGACGTAGAAAAGGGTGTACTCGAAAGCAGGGGTGATTTTGGAGCTGATTCGATTCTTCCCGCAGCAGGCGGTGCTTTCCTCAGTCTTTCCCAAAGCAGCCAGTGGTCAGGTTTTTACGTGTATACGTATGAGGATTGCCAGCCCGGAGACTGGTTTATTCTCGATTATTACGCCGAGGATGAAGGGGATTGCACCTTAGTCTACGAGAACGACCTTTTTGGCAATCCAACACGTCTTTATGAAAATACTTTTGTTCACGTCCCCTCGCGGGATTTTGACGAGGACGGCGTGGTCAATAATTTCGATATTTCAATCCTTGGGCTCAACTGGCAGGCCATCTGCGACGATCCCAATCACTGTGAAGGAAAAGATCTGGATAAAAGCGGTCTGATTGATGCGGCCGATATCTCCCTTTTCGGTGAATACTGGATGGAAACAACGGACTAATTTCCGCTTTTTCTGCATTTTCCATATCATCATCCACTTTCCCTCTCCGTCTTTATGAATAAAGACAAGTGAGAGTCTCTTCACGTTTGGAAAGGGAAGGTGATTATGATGGTCAGGCATTATCTTTGTGTTGTCATTTTTGTTCTTTTGTGCTCGTTTTATGGCGTATTTGCGGACAGAGCCCTCGATCAAGGTGAACTTGCCCAGCTTTTTACTGAAATTACATCTCCCCCTCGCAATACCTGGATCAGCCGGGGAACAATTCAAGCGTATCACACCACGAAAAAATATGTCGAGAATGTGGAAAGCGTTGCACTTGAATCTGAGATTCAGCAGCGAATTACACAATACAGCCAGTCCGACGAAAAGGTTGAAAAAGCCGAATATCTACAGAAAATGGCCCTCGACGCGATTGCATTCAATACCCGCTATGAGCGGATCAATGAGTATACCATGTCCGCCCGGGAGGCCGTAACATACGATGGCCAAAGGTTTTACTGGTCAATCGAGACTTTGTCCCGTCAGGATTCCATTGAGGCCGATACCGTGTTGGCCGGCAATTACATGACGGATAAATTCTCCATGCTTGCTAACCAGAGGAGAATTTTTGCCTGGGACGGCAGCGAATACGTGCGGTATGCCCTCCCGATCAATCATGCAATTGTGGACACCACAAGTCGTACTAACCCAAGGGTAAACGGGATTCTTACCGCAGGGCTGATCCCCTGGGGGTACGGCGTGTATTCTTATGAACACCTGAGCCAGATGGAGAGCCGCGCGGTCGAGAAAACCACGCCCGATGGCACCGTAATCGAACTGGCTCTCACGGTTACCCCGGATATTCAAATGGTAATTACGATGGATCCGGACCGGGATTATGCGGTTCTCTCCTCTAGCACACTGTACACCAGCGGTACGATGCGGCTAAATACCTTCACAGATTATAACCTGGTAGACGGAAACTGGATACCGTACGGCATTCTTGTGGAAAAGTACTCTCCCTCCGGCAATTTGCTCCTGGAAGAAACCTGGACCGTTACACAGGTCAGCACACAACCTCCGGCCATAGATGAGTTTACGGTCGATTACCAAGAAAAAGCCAAGGTGGAATACCGGACGGATAAGAGCGAGAACATGCAGCTTTACCTGAATTATCCTTCCATCGACGGCAAGGCACTGTTGGCCCGGAGGCTGACCTTGCTGGATATTTCACCCGAAAACCGAAACTGTGCGACCGCTGCCATGCAGTATCTCGCGGACAAACTCGGGCAAACCATTACATATCAGGAACTTATGCCCCTGATCGATCCGCAGACAAACAAGACCAGCCTGTATGAAATGAAAAATTTCCTCGAAAGCAAGGGACTGTACTGCAAAGCCGTGCAGGCCGATTTAACTGCCTTGCAGGAAAATGGTTACGAAAATATCATTCTCCATTTTCCGGGCAAAGATCACTTTGTCATCGCGGCAGAGATTACCTCAAATGATGTGAAGATTATCGATCTTAATCGTAAAAAATTCCTGTATGCGATCGACAGAAGCTATATTCACATGGACTGGCCGGATGGAATTGCACTGATTGTTTCACACGAGCCGATTTTTATAGGTGAATCCGTCACTGAGCTGACAAACCAGCAGACACAGGCCCTTGCCGGCGGGGAGGGTTATTCCTGTGACAACCTGATTCAGGATGACAGTGAAATTTATTGTTCTGACCCGGTTGGAGGCCAGTGTGAGGGTTTTGCCTATGAATATTTCAGAAGATACGGATGTAAAAGTGCACCTTCCGGAAGCTGTAATGATTCAGTTTTTTTAAGATTTTCAAAATCTCCATGTATAATTGATCCCAATGATCAATTAAATTGTGTAAATACTGGGGCTTGGACCAATTATTACATGTTCGCCTGTGAGTAGTGATTTGGGGCATTTGATTACTGTCAGCGACGTTTCTTGACATTTTTCTCGTTTCATGCTATATAAAATTGCATGAAGAACAGGGGTTTTACATTAATTGAGCTTTTAGTGGTGATCGCGATTATTGCGCTGC
>CAYVUI010000013.1:0-48703 GCA_964454745.1 uncultured Pirellulales bacterium
CATGTTATCGGACAATTACGTCAATAAACTTTTCATTTTGTTAGAGGCTCTTAGAGAATATGTAGGTCAGTTAATAGAATATGACAAAGAGTTTGTAATAATCGGCGGCTTAAACGCAATAACTTATAAGGAAGTCTTTAAATTCATTAAAGATAATAAGCTCTGGCTCGGTTATGGCTTTAAAGGCGGGAATGCTTACTTTAAAACCGCACACTCAAAAGAGTTTGCAAAGGGAGTTTATAATGAAGAAACAGGCCTTGTCAAGTTTAGGAATGTAACCTGGTACACAAATCTGGATATTGCTAAACGCCACGAGGAAATCATTCTATACAAAAAATACAACCCGGACGAATATCCAACTTACGTCAATTATGGGGCAATCGAAGTCAGTAAGGTAAAAGATATTCCTGCAGATTACAATGGCGCAATGGGTGTTCCAATTACCTTTCTTGATAAGTACAATCCAAGTCAGTTTGAAATAATTGGCTCAAGCAGAACACTCGGAAGACCCATGTCAGAAATTGTAGAAAAGGGAACTTACACTCAAGGTGGACCGAGATTTTACCTCGATAATGGCAACGGTACATACCAGCGCATGTATGATCGATTAGTTATCAGGAGACGTTCGACGTGAAAATAGAACTCAAAGAGATTACAGTACGTGAGCTGACAGAAGGCTATGAAGACAATGCCGAAGGAGGTGTGGTTGGATACGGCGGTAAACTTGATATTCGGCCCCCGTATCAGCGGGAATTTATCTATAAAGACAAACAGCGAGACGCGGTTATCCATACCCTGACAAGGGATTTTCCGCTGAATGTCATGTACTGGGCGGTTCGAGATGACGGGAATTATGAAATCATTGACGGCCAGCAGCGAACGATATCCATTTGTCAATATGTAAACGGCGATTTCGCCTATGAAAACAGATACTTCCATAATCTGCAGGACGATGAGCAGGAACAGATTCTCAATTATAAATTGATGGTTTATTTATGCAGCGGAACCGACAGTGAACGGCTGGACTGGTTTCGGACTATCAATATCGCCGGTGAAAAACTGACCGATCAGGAATTGCGAAACGCGGTTTATGCGGGATCGTGGGTTTCAGACGCCAAACGGTATTTCAGCAAAAGCGGATGTCCGGCTTCCGGGCTCGGAAGCGATTACCTTACTGGTTCGCCGATTCGGCAGGAATACCTGGAAACCGCGATCCAATGGATTTCCAAGGGCAATATCGAACATTTCATGGCAGAACATCAGCACGATCAAAATGCCGCTGCGTTGTGGCGTTATTTTCAGGATGTGATTACCTGGGTAAGTACGACTTTCACCAAAAAGAGGAAGTTTATGAAGGGCGTTGACTGGGGGACGCTTTACAACTTATATAAAGACGAAAAATTCGACACAAAAAAAATAGAGGAAGAAACCGCAAGATTGATTCTTGATGATGATGTAACCAAAAAGAGCGGTATTTACCCCTACATACTGACCCGTAATGAAAAGTATCTTTCCATTCGAGCTTTTACTGAAGCGATGAAACAAAAGGTTTATGAGAAACAAAAGGGTAAGTGTGTAGAGTGCGGCAAAAAATTCGAGTTATCCGAAATGGAGGCAGACCACATCACGCCCTGGCATGAGGGGGGAAAAACGATAGAAGAAAACTGTCAGTTGCTGTGCAAAGAGGATAACAGAAGAAAATCGGGGAAGTAGGTTTTGTTAGGCATAAAGCTATGTTTTGGGGGGCGGTGCCCTGTGGGCCAGAGAGTAGAAAGTAGAGAGTTGATTGTGGAATGGCCTTACGGCCATGCTATTCAATCAGCGTGGGCGGAGCCCACCCTACCTTTGCAAACAGGTTTGAAATGCACATGTGAAACGGTATCGTTTATGGTGGGCACGGCCCACCCTACAAGGCCCTGCGGGCCAGTGGGGAGAAAGTAGAGGGTGGAGAGTAGAGTGTGGAATGGCCTGCGGACGATACTTTTCCCTGCACCACGTTGGGTACAGGGTTAAAATTTATCAGCATGCGTTTCTTTTCGATGGCCGGGGCAACGGCATCCTGCGGTTAAACTGGTGAGTGTCTTTGATTTACTCAGAGGCCGAGGCGGTAGAATTCGCTGGCGTTGTCGAAGAGCCATGCGCGGGCGACCTGTTTGGCATCGTCAAGGTTGATGCAGTCCATTTCGATCATTTCGGCCAGGGCGATGGCGATGTTGTCGCGGGCGATGGCCGCGTGGGCCCAGGCGAATTCAGCGCAGCCGCCGAAGTCGGAACCGAAGCCGTGGACCTTGCCGTGGGGGACCGAAGAGAGGATCTGCTTGAAGAGGTTCTGGCAGTAGACGGGGTCGATAATGTTGGCCCAGCAGAAGTCGATGGTGACGTTGGGGTGGTTTTTGGCCAGGAAGAGCAGTTCGCCGCTGTAGGGCCAGTTGGCGTGGAAGAGGTCGAAACGGACGTCTTTGTGCAGCTCGATGACCTTGTTCAGGAAGACGGCGTTGGTTTTGTAAATGTCGTTGTAGTTGCCGGCCATGTGGCCGGTGTGGACCTGTAGGGGCAGATCGAAGTCGCGGATCATGCGGAGGAACTGGTGGAAGAGGTAGTCGTCGAGGGGTTTGACGTGGTCGGGATAGCCGGCGACGCGGCGAGGATCTTCCATGAACCAGTTGAAGATTTGCTCGGCCTGGGCGCGGGTGGGGTTTTCGTAATTGAGTGTTCGGGTGTAAGCGGACTGGTCTTTGAAGGCGACGACGCCGTAATCGATGTGGGCCTGGAATACTTTGCGGCAGGCGTCGAGGTATTCGTCGAGGCTGGTGACGGTCATGTTCACCAGGGCGCCGACCTCGGAGACTTCCTGGTACGAGCAGAGCTTGTGGAATCGGGGCAGGGAGACGACGAGTTTGGCCCGTGGGGAGAGCTTGAGCGATTTGTCGACGATGGATTTTAGCTCGGGGGTGTAGAGGCCGCAGAGGTCTTCAAGACGGACGGTGATGCCGGCCTTTTCGAGCAGGGAGTCGAAGACGGTTTCGTCCTCAAGGTCGAGCATTTTGGTCGAGATGCGTTTGAGGGCGTCGAGGGTCAGGGCGTCTTCGGCGTAGAATTCTTTGAGGACGCGGCGGACGAGCTGGGCGTAGCCGGTGTGGGAGGTTCGGTTCCAGGCTTTTTCGAGCACGGGCCAGCGTTTTTCGAGGGCAATTTCGGTGTTGAGGATGAATTCGACATCCTGCGGGGAAGAGGCGCTGGTCAGTTCGCCGACTATGTAGTTGCTGATGAGGGCATGGACGGGGTCGGTGTATTTGGGTCCGGCCTGGCCGGTGTGGTCGTGGCAGTCTACCAGGGGAATGGTTTCGATGTATTGGCGTAACGGTTCGTAGCTTTTGGCTGGGCTTTTCATGTTGGGTCCTTTGTGCATTGCTGGAGCAGTGAGCGGTATTTGTCAATCGCGGCCTGGATGTGGCTGAGTTGACGCTGCCGCTGGGCGTCGTTTTGGTAATTGGCGTTTTGGGCGACGTTTTGCTTGTGGCGCTCGGTCAGGTCGATCCAGTACTTCAGGGCCGGTTTTTCGAGGGCAGGTTTTCCATCGACGTGGACATAGATTGCGCTGGTGTGGGCACGGTTTAGGCCGTTTAGAACGTAGTAATCGCCGTCCTGCGAGCAGCGGGCGGTAAACCATGTGCTTTTTTGGGGTTTTACGGTGATTTCGAGTTCGGCGGTTTTTTCGCGGGTGTGTATCTCTTTGATAACTCGGCCGGCGGTGGTGACGACCTGGAAATGGCCGATCGGGTGACGGGAGAGGACCCTGGCCCGGACGGTCAGTTCGGTGCCTTTTTCGATGTCGAGGATGGAGCCGATGTCATGGCCGTTGACGGTTAGAAAGATGAGCGGGCCGGAGGTGGTGAAGGTCCGTCTTTGGCGGATGCCGTCGATCCAGTTTTCATAAGTAAATGGCCCGTCGACTTTTACGTACATGCGGCAGTAGCCGGCCAGGCGGGCGGGATGGTCGGAACCGTTGCCGAGGGGGATTTGCAGGCCGGCGTCGAGGAAGCGGTAGTAGTGCTGGGGTTCGAGCTGGTCGAAGCAGTCTGCCAGGCCCAGGACGGCGTTTACGGGTACGTCGGAGCGATGGAAGGGGCCGAGGTTGTGGGCTTCGGTGGAGATACCGCCCTGCCGGCGAGCCTGGTGGATAGCGTCGAAGTTGAGGGGGTAGTCCGGGGCATCGGGCGGACCGCCGGAGCCGGGGCCGGTGGCGATGGGCTGGATGAGTTTTTTGATGTTGAGCAGGCAGATGTGGCCGTAGAAGTTGTCGTTGCGGTATTCTTCGGCCATCTGGATGTGGTAGTCCCTGTCGCAGTATCCCGGGACCGGGCCCATGGGGAACGGATCGGGCTTGATGAAGGTTCCGTGGGGCTCGGGGCGGTACTGGAGGAGGGTCAGGTTGTTGGCGACGCGGAGGTCTTCGGCCCGCTGGACCATGGCAAGCAGGGAGAGATCTTCGTTGGTGTCCCACCAGTTTTTGACCCAGTGGATGTGGGTATCGCCGGAGATCCAGGAATGGGCCTTCATGTCGTAGAAGCGGCCGGAGGAGAGGGTGACTTCTTTGAGCTGGCCGGGTTTGAGGTCGTGGGTTTCGGTGACGATGGTGTGTTCATAGCCGCGTTCAAGGGTCAGCTCGACCTTGCCGGGCGGTACGAGGACCTCGAAGGTGCCGTCGGAGTAGTTGAACGGGAGGGCCTGCTGTTTGCCGATGGGGGTGTTGTCGACGATGTCCTTGATGGTGAGGGTCTGGTTTTGGGCGAATTCATTTGTTCGGCGGTAGATGTTGTCCGGGCCTTTGGCGTAAAGCCGGGCGGGGAAAACGCTGTGGGAACCGGTCTCATAGAGTGTGCCTTTGACCAGGGCGGGCTCCTGGATGTTGGTTTGTAACCGGAAGGCAAGCGGCCGGTGTGATTGGCCTTCGCAATGGAGATTGACCTGTAAAGGGATGTCGCGATTATCGAGTTTGTTGATGTTTATCGTAGTAAAGATCGGCCTCGACTGTGCCGGGGGGACAGATACCGGGGCCAGGGGCATATAGCCGGCGAGGTTGTTGGAGAGCGAAAAGGCGGCGGGTGCCTGCGAGCGGTTGGCCAGGTCGACAATGAAATGGGCCGGGAGACCGCGGGCGATGTTGAGGGGGTATGGGGAATTTACCTGCAGATTTTGGCCGTCGAAGGCGATGGCAACGACGGGCAGGAGTTTCTTTAGCCGGGCAAGCAGGGAATCGCACTGTTTGGCGAGGGCTGGAGGATCGGAATCGGTGTACCAGGGCTGGAAGTGGAGATGGAGCTTTTTGAGCAGGGATTCGATCTCCAGGTGCAGCGGTGTGGGGGCATGATATGCGATCTGGGCGAGGAAGTCGTATGTGTACTTGAGGTCAGCGTCGGTCATTTGTACCCCCCTGCCGTCGGACCGGCCAGCGGGTATAGGCTGGTGGTGCGTTTCGCCATTGTAGGCCCATACGCATCCTGTGGAACCGGCTACAGCGCCCAAGAGGGCCGCGCGGGCTAGAAAGTCACGTCGGTTCATTTTGTCATTTTCTCTTTTCGTCATACTTTTATATTATAGAATTTAACGGGGTTGTCATAAAACCACATTTTGAGAATTTTTTTGGCGTCGGGGATGTTTATGTATCCTTTGGCGATTCGGTCTGCGAGGGCGCGGGCGGTGCATTCCTTTGCCATGACCAGGTGGCCGTAAACGTTTTCGACGGGGACACCATAGTCGCCGCCAAAAGCGGAGATTTTATTTACCGGCACAGTGTCGATGATCTCGTTGATGGCCTGGGTGGAGATGTACTCGGAGAGGATGTAGGCCCAGCAGAGGTTGAGATTGACATTGGGGAAATTTTTGGCAAGGAAGATGGCATCGCGGACGTAGGGCATGCCGAGGTGGTAGACGTCGAAACGTGTTTTGGTTTTCTGCTGGGCGTAGGTGATCATGTTCTTGGGATCGACGATGCGGTAATCTCCCCAGACGCCGGTATGGACGGCGACGGGCCAGTCCCACTTGCCGGCCGTGTCGAAGATGTGATTGAGAATTGTATTTTTCAGGACAGCAGTCGCGGGACCGTCTTCAAGGAAAGCTTTGAAATCCCTGCGGGCCTGGTCCATGTCCGCGGGCGCGTAGAAATCGGTGAAAATCTTACAGCCCAGGGCGCCGTGGTCCCTGGCCCAGGTCATATCCTTGTCGAACAGCTCAATGTATTCATCGAGCTGCTTTATTTCGGTATTGTTCCTTTTGCCGAGCTGCTCGATATAATCCTTGTTCCAGAGAGCATAAGCCTGGTGGGTGCCGGTAAAAATGGGTGTCAGCAAATCGGCAGGGTCCTGGCCTTCGATGAGTCCGTTTTGGACGAGACAGGTTTTAATGCGCGATTTTTCGGCAAGGACTTTGCGGTAGAGACCGGGCTTATTGGCGGCCTTGATCTTTTCCGAAGCAATTCGGTAGGTTTTTTCGTTGAGGTCATCGATGCCATAGATGTCGCGCAGGGCGATTTTGGCAGCCCGAAAATAGCTGCCGTGCTTGACATTCTCGATACTGGGCCATAGGTCTTTCCATCGCTTTTCGAGCGAAACGGTGGTATCCTGGGGATAATTGTAGCTGAACCAGGATTCACCTTCGGGGACGGTGTAGCCGGCGGAGATCATGTCCACATAGGTGTAATGGCTAACGAGGGTAAAGACATCGACGTCTTTTTGAAGTCGCTGGGGTTCGGTGATGAGATGCTCGTGGGCGTCAATGATATCGATCGTGTCGAGGTATTCACGCAGTTCGATATAAGCGTTTGTTTTTTTGTCATTGCCCGCGACGGGAGCAATTGTATCGGCCGGTTTGGCCTGGGCATGAGCTGCAGAGGCGCCAAGGCCGGCGGAGCCGAGGACGATCGAGGTTTTTATGAAGTTGCGCCGGTCACAGGATTCTTTTTGTGTTCTGTTTTTCATTTGCATTCCCCTTATCTTAGCGGTGCTTTTTTGTTGTCGCTCCAGTGGTGCTGATCCTGTCGGTATCGTTTCATGAGTTCATTGAGGCTGTTTTCGATGAGGTAGATTTTGCCTTCCCACTTGTGTTTTTCGCCGATTTTAAGGTTCATTTTCGGTCCCGGGCCGGAGTGCAGACAGGGATAGCCGCAGTTGGACATGAGGACGCGGGGTGTTGATTTCCATGCGTAGCCGATGAGGTATTTGCCGTCTTTGCTTTCGGCAGCCATGATGTTCTGCTCTGCAATTTGATCCACACGCCACCAGAGCCCGTTGTCCCGCGGCAGGTCCATCATCCCAAGGCCGACCGGGGTGTAAAAGACGAGCCAGGGATTTCGGCCGACCTGCTCGGGTGTGGGGGTTGTCTTGGACATGGCCTGGAGTTCGCCGTCGAAGTAAGCGTAGAGATGGGTGATATCCCAGGAGGCGTTGAACTGCGGACAGTGCCGGAAATTGAAGCAGGGATTGATCTCGATGAAATCGAGGTTTTCACTGGAATTGTTTTCGACGATGTATTCGAGTTCAACCTCGGTCGCGCCGGGGGTTGCGATGGCGGTGAAGGACAGGCCTTCGGTGGAGGTATAAGTGTAACGGATCTGGCCGGGTTTGTCGCCTTTGTACCAGAGGGGGAAGGGATCGAACGGGCTAAGCGGCGTCAGGCTGGAGGCGTAGTTGTCGAGGAAGTGGAAGCCCATTGAGGAATGGATCACTTCGGGGTAGCGAAGTTCGATGGTGTTTTCCATCCAGGGCGCATGAATATTGAAAACCAGGCCTGAGAGCTCCTGCCCTTCGTTCATTCCGGGCTGGGGACGAATGGGTTCATATACCTGTACGGGCGTTAATTCGATGTTCTGTGTGTTCATTGTGTCTGTCCTTTGGGATGTTTGCTCACAGCCGGCGGCAGCGAGAATGAGCATTGCAAACAAGAGAGAGCGGAATGTTTTTGTCATAATTTATTTCCTTCTGTTACGTTTTACCAGGCACTGTAAGTTTGTAAAATTCGACGGGATTGTCATAGAGCCACAGCTTTAAGATGTATTCAGCGTCGCGGCGGCTTAGTTTGCCGCTTTCGATTCTGCGTGCGAAGGCTTTGGCCAGGGATTCGCGGGCGACGACGAGGTTTCCATAGACGTTTTCGAGCGACCAGCAGCTGTCGGCCCCGAAGCCGAAGATTTTGTTGACCGGGATGGTATCGAGGATTTCACTGATCGCCTGCTCGGTGATTTCCTGGGAGATATTGTACGCCCAGCAGAGGTTGAGAAAGGCGTTGGGGAAGTTTTTGACGATGAAGATCAGGTCCCTGACGTAGGGCATGCCGAGGTGGTAGAGATCAAAGCGAACGTTTGGATAGCGGGTGACGACATCGATCATGTTCTTGGGATCGACGGTTCGGTAATCCCACCAGATGCCGCAGTGGACGGCGACGGGCAAGTCAACCTTTTCGCAGATTTTCATGAGTACATCAAGGAGAGTGGACTGAAGGACGACAGAGGCTTTTTCGCCTTTGAGTACATCCTGAAATAAAAACGGCGAGGCCTGCGGATCGGGAGCGACAAAAGGATTGGCGGCGATCTTAAAGCCGACAGCACCTTTTTGTTTTGCCTCGGTCAGTTCCTTTTCGAGAAGCCGGGTATAGTCGGCGTACTTGGTTACACTTGCGGAGTGTTTTTTTTCGAGGGCCCTGATGTATCGATCCGACTGGAGCTGATAGGATTCAACATCGGCGTAGAGCGGGGTGAAAAGTTCGGCGGGATCCTGGTCTTCAATTTTGCCGTTTTGCACGAGGCATTTTTGTATGCGGCACTTGCCCCTGAGCAGCTTAACATAGGAGCCCTTCCTGTTCTCGGCCTGGATGCGGCGGCTGGCTTCGAGGTAGGTGTCTTCATTGAGGTCGTCGATACCGTAGAGGTCTTTGAGGGCGATCTTGAAGGGCCGGTAGTAACTGCCGTACTTGATGTGCCGGAGGTGGGGAGCGACCCGCTGCCATCTTTCGCTCAGCGGCACCTCGGTATCGAGAAAAAGGTTGTTTACGAATACGTTCTCGTCTTCGCGGGGCTTGTAGCCGGCGGAGGTGGTATCGACGTATTCATAGAGGTGCATCAGCGTGAAGACGTCGAGCTTTCGCTTTCGCCGGTCGGATTCGCAGACGAGGTGCTCGTGGGTGTCGATGATGTCGAGTCCTTCGAGGTATCCATATAAATGTTCGTAATCATTCATGTTCATTTCTCTTTCGCCATGTGCCACTGCTGCTGGTCGCGGAGATACCTGTTGAGCAGTTTTTCGGGATCATTTTCGATGAGGTAAATTTTGCCGTTAAAGTGGGCGGTGTTGCCGGGGGCAAGGTTTTGGACTTTGCCCGAACCGGTATGCAGGCAGGGATATTCGCCGTTGGTCATCAGGACGGCGGGCCAGGTATCCCAGGTGTAGCCGGCGAGGTATTTTTTGTCTTTGGATTCGACGGCCATGAGGTTTTCGGTTGCGACCTGGTCGACAAGCCACCACATGGTGCCGGTGTCGCGGGGGCCTTTGTATGAGTCTTTGGCCTCGGAGGTCCGCAGCACGAGCCAGGGACCGCGGCCGATCTGTTGGGGCGTGGGGGTCGTATCCGCAAGGGATTTGTACTGGCCGTCGAGAACTCCGTACAGGACGCTCAGGTCATAGGGCTGATAGAATTCGGGGCAGGTCTCGAAACAGAGGCAGTGGTTGGCCTCGGCGGATTCAAGGACCTGGCCGGTATGGTTCGTAATGGAAAAGTGCAGGTGCACCTGATCGGGACCGGGTATAGCTGATGCGGAAAATTCGAGGCCTTCGGTCAGTGTGCAGGTGTAGGTGATTTTGCCGGTCTGGTCATCGCGGGACCACTGCGGAAAAGGAAGCGGCTCGCTGATGGGGGCCAGGGTGGTGCGGTAGTGGTCGATGTAGTGGTAGCCCATGGAGGACTCGACAACTTCGGGAAACCGCAGCTCGATAAAGCCGCTGGCCCAGGGCGGTGTGATCTTCGCTGAGAGGCGGTAGAGGGGCTGGCCGTCAGCGGTGCCCTGCTCTCTGGGTACGGGTGTAAAGCTAAGCGGCTCGATGTCGATCATGGTTATTGTTTCCTTTGTGTTTGCCAATTTTGCCGGTCGCGGCGATATCTTTCGAGGAGCTGGTCGGGATCATTGGGCAGGAAGTAAATTTTTCCGTGCCAGGTGTACGATTCATTGGGAGCGAGGTCCAGGATGGGGCCGGGGCCTGTATGCAGGCATGGATTGCCGGTATTGGTCATGAGGTGTTTTTCGGTAATGTCCCATGTGTAGCCGATGAGGTGTTTGCCGTCGGCACTGACGGCAGCCATGAGGTTTTCATCCGCGATTTGATCGGTCCGCCACCAGGTAGTGCCGGTATCTTTGGGGCCGTCGAAGGTGTCTTTGCCTTTGGGCGTGAGGATGATGAGCCAGGGCTGCCTGCCGACCTGCGCGGGGGTTGGCGTGGTGGTATTCAGGCTGGTGAGTTTGCCGTCAAACACGGCGTAAAGGTTGTCGAGGTTGTATTTTTTCGCGAATTGAGGTGCCTGCTCAAAGGTCAGGCAGCAGTTATGCTCGACGTAATCAAGGGTTTTGTCGGAAAGGTTGGTTGCGGTATAGGTAAGCAGGACTTCATCAGCGTGCGGCCGGGCGGAGGCGCGGATTTTGAGATTGCCGGGGAAAGTGTGTTCGTAATACAGTGTATCGCCCTGCTCATGCCACCGGGGGAAAGGTTCAGGTTCACCCAGGGGAGTAATACTGCTGAGGTAATGGTCCAGGTAGTGGTAGCCGCGGTCGGATTTGAGGTACTCGGGAAAGCGAAACTCGATCTGTCCGGTCATCCAGGGTGCGCGGGCGTAAAAGGCCAGGCGGTAGAGGTCTTTGCCTTCCGGAAGGTCTGAGGACCGCTGGAGGATGTGTTCGTTTGGAACGGGTTTCAGGGTGATCGAAGTGCTCAGGCAGGCCGGGGGAAGTTTGCCGGAGGCCGCGATCTGCTCAAAGCTGTCGGTCGGGGCGCCGGGCAGATCGGGCAGGTTCTCATAGGCCTGGTTCACCTTGTGGCTTTCGATGATTTCGCGGTAATTCCGGGGGGTACGCTGGTAAAACTCGCGGGCGTATTTTCGGCCGTAGCGGAGGTTCTGGAGGTTGAGTTCGTAAGTAATCATGGCCGGGCCGGTCTGATCGACATAGCGGGGAATGGTATCCGGCCATTCGGCGATCATGGTGCCGGAACCGAGGGCCTTGTTTGTGCAGATCATGTGGACCTTGTTGGCGGCCATACAGGAGCGGACCATGTAATCTTCGATGGCACCGTTGCGGGCGTTCATCCAGATAAGCATTTCGGCACCCTTGAGCGACAGGATGCGGTAGGTTTCCGGGAAGTAGCCGTCGTAGCAGGTGAATATGCCGATGCGGCCGAAATCGAGGTCGAAGACGGGCAGTTCGGTGCCGGGGGTCATTTTCCATTCGGCATCGTCTTCTCGCGGGGGCCAGAAGAACGGCGGCGAGCCGATGGCGGGGTGCATCTTGAAGTATCTGCCAATGATTCTGCCGTTTCGGTCGAAAATCAGTGCGGAATTGGCGTATTCGCCCTTGTCGTTCAATACCTCGAAGCAACCGGCGATGACGTAGATATTGCCTTTTTGGGCGGCTTTGGAGATCAATTCGGTCTCGGGACTGGGAATGGTGAATTTGCCGAGAAGCAGCTCGGGAAAGACAATGAGATCAATGTTTTCTGCGGCGGCTTTTTCGATGTATTCGACGACTTCACGGGCCGTTTCGATGGAGTGCGGCTGGGGGTAGATCCAGTGGCCGGTCATCTGGACGGCGGCAACTTTGACGGTTTTGTGCTCGAGCTGGGATGTTTTCATAGGTGAAACCCCGAATGCGACAGCCTGAATGAGAAATAGAAACAGAAGCGTTTTTTTCACTGAAACCTCCGTAATACCGGGAGTATTCTCTTTGCCGTGTCCTGAATGACTGCAGTGTTCATATTTTTTATATTACCATTTCTGCCGGAACGTTCCAACCATTTTCGTAAAAAAATATAAATATTTGTTTTTGACTGGAATTAGAGCAAAAAAAAGCCCCTTTTGTGGAAGAAAGGGGCTTTTGATATTCATTTTACTTCATTGTTTACTTTTTGCGTCGAATCAGCAGAGCCCCCAGCCCCAGAACGGCGAGAGTTGCCGGCTCAGGGATGACATCAAGCCGGGCGAAGAGCACTTCATCGCCGAGAGACATGGAACCGGCGAGGGTGGTTACATCGGGAAGTGCACTTCCAAGTATCCCTGTTATTGGATCGGTGTACCAGCCGTAAATGACATATGCGTCCGAGTGGATTGCAGGGTCGAAACGAATAATCGCGAGGTCATCAAAACCGTCACCATTAATATCAGTGACGCCAAGCTTGTCTCCCGCCACACCGCCAACGAGGGTCTGCTGATCGATGACGGAATCGCCCCATGCGCCCGGGCCGCTGTAATCGACAAATACGTTAAAGGTTGCCGGATCGTAAATCACGCGGTCGGTATAGCCATCACCGTTCATATCACCGAGAAAACCTTCATGCAGGATATAATCGCCAAAGATATTCCAGCCGCTGAAAGGATTTGTCGCCAGCGTTCCAATACCTGGAACGTTGTTTGAGAGTACCGAGCCCCAAACCATCGCATTGTCGACCCCGCCGCCGGCGAAGATATCCGCACCGGAGGAGTAAATGCTGTTGTCATCAATGCCATCGCCGTCGAGGTCGCCGAAAACAACATTCTGCACCGCGTTATTCCACCACTCCGCAACAATTACATCCAGATTGGTATTGGAAATGTCGCCGTTCGGGGCGGAATAGGAAGTGATGAGCTGCCACTGAGTACCGAGGGTCTGAATCAGGGTTTTGTCATCAATGCCGTCGCCATTGAAATCAGCCCAGTAGGCGGTGGCACCCGTCCAGCCATGCCAGACTAGTTTGTCCAGTGCTCCGGCCCATGCTCCGCCGGGCAGTTCATTGGCATGACTGTAGAACAACCCCGGTGAACCCGTGCGATAGGGGGAAATTCTTTCCGCAACATTTGCGAACACCACAGAAGATATGATTGATACTGACAATAAAACCAACAACAACTTTTTCATTTTCCTACCTCCAATAGAAATAAGGGTTTTAAATTGTAAAACAGCGTTTACATCATTTTCCACGTTCTTATTTTAGCATTTTTATTGGAACGTTCCAAGTAGAATTTTTTAATATTTTCTATTTTTTTATATTTTTTTATCTACCTGTAAACAATAGACTTATATTCATTCAGGCCTAAAGCCAACTTTTATATCCCCCTGTCTCGGGGGCCGAATGTGCCGGATTCTAAACTTTGAAGGGAAATTTAGAAAAACCATCCCATGTATCGGACCATTTATATCTTCTTTGCAATGCTATATGGGCGGCTGTTTGAGATTATAGAAGCGGTTGGGGTTATTGTAGAGCCAGTCACGAGCGACGGACCGGGCCTGCTTGATGGTGAGATAGTGCATCTCGGTCATCTGAGCGAGGGCGAATGCAATGTTGTCGCGGGCGATGTCGGCATGGGCCCATGCGCGGTCGACCATGGAGCAGAAATCGCTGCCGTGGGCGTGTACTTTACCGTGGGGCACGCAGGATAGAGCCTGTTTGAAAAGCTCTATGCAATAGTATGGATCAATGATATTCGCCCAGCAGAAGTTCATATTGACGTTGGGGAAGTTCTTGACGAGGTAGAGCAGTTCGCCGCTGCAGGGCCAGTTGGCGTGGAGCAGGTCAAAATGTACGTCTCGGTGGATTTCGAGCAGGGAGGTCAGTTTGGCGGCGTTTGCCTTGGTGATCTCGTTGGAGACGGCGGCCATGTGGCCGGTATGAATCTGAACGGGCAGATCGAACGCGGCGGCCATGCGAATGAATTCGTGAAAGAGGAAGTCGTCAAGCGGCTTGGACGAATCGGGATAAGCAAGGCGCGCGCGGGGATTGGAAAGGATGCGGTTAAAGAGGCTCTCGGCACTGTCGCGGGAGGGATTCTCGTAGTGCAGGGTCCGGGTGTAGGCGGACTGGTCCTTGAAGGCAACGGCTCCGAAATTTTTGTAACGGGTAAACAGTGTATGGCAGGTATGGAGGTAGTCGTCGAGCGATGTGATGGTATTAGCCGAATCGGGAAAAAGTGCGCGGATCTCTTCAACGGCGGTAATGCGATGGTACCGGGGCAGCGGGATGACAAGCCTGGACCGCGGGGTCAGGTCATGGCGGCCGTGGATGATCTTTTCGCTTTCGGGGATGTGGCCGAGGTCCTGGAGTCTCAGGCGGATGTTGGCGTCTTCGAGGATGGACTCAAAGAGTGCGGGATCGGTCAGGTCGAGAAGGCGGCCCGGAAGGGATTCCAGATTTTCACAGGTAACCTCTTCGATTTGATAGAACTTTTTGAGCAGGCGGCGGATGGCCCTTGCATAGCCGGTATGGCAGGACTTTTTCCAGCCGGGCTCAAAAACGGCCCAGCGTTTATCGAACGGTATGGTTTCATCCTTCAGGAAAAGAACCTTTTCGACGCCGAGGACGGTGACCAGGTCCTGTTCATAATAACTGCCGAGGAATACATGCAGAGGATCGGAGTATTGGGGTTCATATTGATACGAGTGGTCGTGGGTGTCGATGATGGGGATGCTTTGGATGTATTGCCTTAGCTCGATGAACAGTTTTGAATCCGCTGAGATCACCGGTTCCCCCTTTACGTAGTGCGTTTCCAGATCGAGCAGCTCCGCGGGCCAACCGCGGGAAACTGGAGGTTGTTCTGTTTGTCCGAACTGACCTGGATGCCGGTGCGGGTTTCGGTCCATTTTGAATCGGTGCCGGCGGACAGTTTCTCGGCCGGGAGGGTAAGATTTACCTGCTGATCCGAAATATTGAAAATAGCCAGCATATCACCATCAGGGGATTTAAGAATTGCCAGTTCGGGATCAGCATAATAATCGACCCAATCGAGTGCGGACTGCTTTGGCGGGAAGGCCTGTTCGAGCAGAGCTTTCCTGTCGCCTTTGAGCTCGGTCATGTTCTCGCTGAGGATGGCCATTGTGCCCGTCTGGCGGATGAGTTCGAGCCAGAAACGGGCCTCATTGTCAGTCAGGCCAAAGGGGGGATTGTTTACCAGGTCGGGGAAGTGATGTCTGCAATTTTCAATCTCTGCATTGGAACCGTAATCCCGCACGACGATGCAGTCGGGATCGTTTTGCCACCAGGTGCGGTGCATCCAGTTCCGCCAGACGGTGTGGATGGCCGCGGCCTTGATGTTGAGGTTTCCGGCGGGCCAGGCTTCGAGATTAACGGGGGCAAACCAGCGGGAAGAAACATCGTTACCGATCCGCATGGCGTCTACGATGCCTACGGCGGGCGTCATCGGGCAGCCGCAGCCGAGGATGAACCTGTCGCCGGCGACATCACGGATAACCTTCAGGCCGTCGCGAAGGAGGCTTGCAGTGGTTTTATCGTGGAATTTTCTTTTGCCAGGCAAGACGGCGTGAAGAAGGAAGTCAATTTTTACATACTCAAAGCCCCACTGGTTAAAGACGCGGTCAAAGGTTTCGCGAACGAACTCGAGGACTTCGGGCCGGCTCAGGTCGAGGGCAAAGGCCCCGAAGAAGTCGGCCGGGCCGTTTTCGCCCTGCACGAGCCAATCGGAATGTTCCTTGCAAAGGGTGCTGTGCGCGTCTACGGAGAACGGGGCCAGCCAGAGGCCGGGGACAAAGCCTTTGGATTTGATACCGTCGGCGACGGCCTTCATGTCATACTCGAATAATTTGCCGGGCTGCCAGTCTCCCCATCCGCGGGGAGATTTCGGTGTGTCGCGGTTCCAGCCGTCGTCAATCTGGATGACACGGACCTGCTCGCCGAGGCCGCAGGCGTTGATGGCGTCCATGTTGTCCCAAACGGCCTGCTGGGTGACTGTTTCGTAATAATAATACCAACTGCACCAGCCGGTGGCGGTATCGTTCAGACGGGAGCCAAGGTTTTGGGCGGTCAGGCGGGCGTATTTTTTCATGCCGTCGTTTAGGCTGCCCCCTGCGATCAGTACGAGGTCCGAGACCTGAAGAGGACGTCCGGGACCAAGGGCGATGCCCTCCCGGTGGACGCAGGCGGACAGGGAATCTCCGCCGCCGTCGGTCAGTTTGCAGTCAAAACTGTAAAAGGCGTCCCGGGGATTGGTAAACCCTGCGACCAGAGCGCGGGAGCCGTTTGCCTCGGTAAAGCCGGCCACGGTAAAGGAGGTTTGCTTGGTTGGAGCGGTAAGCAATGAAGAAAATTCGCACATGCCCTGACCGTTGCCAAGCAGCCTGTCAAAAGGGGATGTACTGCAAAGGCGCGTTGCGGTCAGGGGCCGGAAGTACTCGATGGGGACCTCTTTTTTGCCAATGTTTTCGAGCATGGAAGTAATGTGCAAATCGCCCTGCCGGGTTTCGAGGATGAGGCTGATTCGCCATGAGCCGGGGAGTTGATAGATCAGGACGCTGTCTTTTCTCTCAAATTGCCAGGACGCATCGGGACGGATGGTTTGGTCCCTGGTACCGATTTCGGGCAGGCATTTCTCAAGAAAAATGTCCTGGTTTTCAAAGGTCAGATCAAACGTATGATCCTCATGGATATCTAACTGCCAATTGTCGTGCATCTGTGTATCGATTCTTTCTGGTAAAAAATGATTATTTGTATCTGCCCAGTTCGACGGCTTTCTGAAAGACCTGTACGGCGTTTTCAGTGGGGGTATTGTCCTGGAGCATGTGGGTGGGCGCCATGACGTATCCGCCGCCGGGCTTCATGATTTCGAGTGTTTCTTCCAGGTTCCTGACGGCCTGGTCTACAGTACCATAGGCCAGGGGTCCCGCGGTGGAAATACTGCCGTGGAAGGTGAGCTTGTCGCCGTAAGTTTCTTTGAGGTACTGCGGAGACATGTTAACCGCCTCAGGCTGGAGGGTATCGACGACGTGGATGCCGATTTCGATAAAGTCGTCGAAGGCCCAACTGCTCGAACCGCAGCAGTGGATCATAACCGGGATATTGTACTGTTTGGCGAGGTCAGCAAACTGTTTCTGGATGGGCTTGATGTGCTTTCGGTACATGTCCAGGCTGAGAATCGGGCCGTTTTGCGTACCGAGGTCTTCGCCGATCCAGAGGAGATTGATTTGGCCCTTAGCCGCTTCGAGGACGCGGGCGGCGATTTCGAGCTGGGTTTTGGATTTCCGGTGGAAGAACTCGAGGCCGGGTTCGTTATCGAGGGCGAGGTCCATAAGGACCTGTTCCATGGTGCGGATCATCCCGGTGCTGTTGATGATATCGCCGGTGCCGGGATCGCCGAAAACGAGGCAGTAGTCCTTGTGCTTTTCGCACTGGGGCAGGACGGATTCGTAATCAAAATGGTCCGGATCGGGCATGGGCCAGTTTTGGACGGTTTCAAGGTCGGCGTCTTTAAGCGGGAAATCGCAGAAGTCCCAGTATCCGCCGGATTCATTTTCGATCCAGCGGGTGTGGTAGCCCCAGTATTTGTCAATGTTGCGGTCGGGAATATCGGGGTGGATTTCGGGGCCGGTGTATTGGAGGGCGATGCTGCGAAAGTCAACGTTGAGCGCTTCGAGCAGGCCGTTGTGATCATCTTCAGCGAGGTTGAAGTGCCTGATGAGCCTGCGGTAAATGTCTGCATTGGCGCCGGTGTAGTCGATGGGGACACGGTCGGGCTCCTGGTGGGCCAGGGCCGTAAGGACGCGTTCTTTGGGCTTCATTTTTGATTTGGTTTTCGTCATGTTCAATCCTGTTTGATTATTTGTATATCGATCGAATCGGGTTTGTGGAGAATTTTCACCTTTTCATCGGGGGTGTTTGTAAATTCGAGCTTGAGCATATCCTGTTTGATCGGCAGATGGTAGGTGAAGGCGTCGAACACATTTTTGGCCGGCGGCGCGATGGTGATTTTGTTTTGGGCAAGGCTGGTAAGATCAATACCGAGCAGGTACCTGGGAATCGCATAGGCGGCCGCCCCGCTCCAGCCGTGGCAGGTGGAGACGGGAATCCAGTCCATTTCATAGGTGGGAACGTTGCCGAGGAACGGATGGGGGTAGACCCACTCGGGACTGTCTGGATTGAAGACTTCCCACCAGGTTCGGGCATCGCGGTCGAGCATCGCGCCCCAGTAGCGTTTGATGTGGCCCATGATGAGGTCGGGCCGTTGGGCATGGTGCAGTGCATCAAAGATGATCAGATAAAAGGACGGGGCATACGGCGGGGGGAATTTTTCGGGATCGGATATTTTTTCGAGCAGTGCGGGGATTTTTTCTTTGGGTACGAATCGGCCGTATATGGCTGCCATGTTGCCCTGCATGGAGGTATTCTGCGAGAGTTTGTTCTCGAAGAAGGAATCGCGGTACAGGCCGGTATCCGGGTCGCAGAGCAGGCTGTTGACGGCTTGGGTATTGTTTTGGCGAATCTTTTGGAATTCTTCTACCGGTTTGCCGGCCAGGGAGTAGAGTTTTTCGATGTCTTCGAGGTAACGGTTGAAGACGGCATTTAAGATGATGGACTTTCCGAGTTTGTCGATGCGGTCGCTCCAGTCGAGGAAGGGAGCCCCGTATTTGCCGACCGGGCCGCTGTCGAGGATGTCATCCCTGTCCTTGAAGCTGAGAATGAAGGCATGAAGTTTTTCGACATACGGCAGGAGGTCTTTTACGGTTTCAAGGTCGGCACAATAGTCGTGGTATTCGCGCAGTGTGGAGACCAGGTGCATGCAGAAGTCGAGGTGGAAGCATGTGTTCCGCTTGGGGCCGGTGGAATTGAGTGAGCCGTCGGGATTTTGCAGGGCGAAGGCCTGGCGGAGGTTCTTGGCGACGATCTCGGGATTGCCGAAGAAGTAATAATTGATTAGGGCCATGACGCGCATGTCGAAGATCCAGAGGGCCTGTTCGCGCCAGGGGCAGTCTTCGTAATGATACGAGGTATTCGCACGGAGGGTGTATTTGGATACGTCGAGGATTCGGTTGATTTGGGGGTCTGAGCAGTGGGTTTGGCCGGCGGTGTTGTAGGCGTACCATGTGTTTTCGATGCTGACGGATTCGACGGTGACATCGCTTTGCAGGGCGATGAATTTGATCATGAGAAAGCGAAATGCGCGCCGTTGGAAGGCCTTCCAAAAACCGTGGCCGGGATTGCGAACGACATCGAGGCGGTACATATCGAGGGATTCACCGTACCAGACTTCATAGATACAAAAGCCACCGTTGATTTGGATCTGCGGGTAGCCGACCTTCATTTCGCCGAAGTCATAGGTAATCGACGGCGCGGCGTAATGGGGGCCTTTTTGGACGGTGATGTGACTTGCAGTATACTCGACAGGAAGTTCATTAAGATCGAGGCTTACCCTGGCAAGGCTGTGGTCCGCGGTGACGATGTGCAGGGGCTGGTGGGTGGTTTTTTCGAGTCGCAGGAGGTCATTTTGGGCCAGGTTTTGGACGAAATCTTTACTGACCGGGTCGGCGACTTCGACGGCGTTTTGCCATGAGGTGTAGTCAAAGCCGGAATGTTTCCAGTTGTCTTCCCTGTCGCCGTGGTAGAATTCCTTGTAGGTTCCCCACTTGCTGACCATGGATTGCCCGGAATACACGGGGCTTTGGCGGACCTTCCACTGCTTGTCGGAAACGAGGATGGCATCTGCTGCGGAGAGTTCACAAAGCAGGCCCGGGCTGCCGTACTCGAAGCCCTGGATGGTTTCGGTGTCTTTGCCGTCGTGGTGGAGGCAGACGGTGATGAGATTTTCGCCTTCGTTTAGATCATCCGCAGGGACATCGAGCCGGTCGTAATAATAGAGACCCTGGTACGACATGGCCGGCCCCCTGTCGAGGTATCGGCCGTTGATCCAGACGATGTACTGGCTTACGGCGGTGATTTTGAGGGACAGTGGTTGTTTGGAATCGAGGGTGAAACGGCGTGCAAAATCTAGGTATAAATTGGATACGGTTTGGCAGGATTCCATGGAAATCCATTTCGCCGCGGAGTTTTGCCATACCTGGTTGTCGTTTTTCATCAGTTTTTCCACTTTAATCGGTTTCTATTGCTCGTGATTCATCTACCCGGCCGTCGTCCTGAAGGTCGGTGGAGGTTTCCCGGAGCGTTTTAAACAGCTTTTTCAAGTCGATGAAGCCGGCGATCAGGAACCAGAATACCGTGATTGTACCCACAATTCCGGTTACAAGCAAATTGAACATCCACCATTTTGCCCAGCCCTGCTCGGTAGTAATGCCGCTAAAACCGAGGACATTGCCTATCATGAAAGCGGCAAACCAGAACACCGTCCAGCCGAAAACGCTCCAGGCCACGAATTTATCGAAACCGGTGTATTCTTTGTCGATCCCGACGATGCGTTCGATGATGTTCTTTTTCTTCTCGCTGACGACCCGGTGTTCGCCCTCGATGGAGTATTTTCCGCGGTGAAGCATTTTGTCCATGGAGAATCCGGGCTTGGGCTTCGTCAGGAGAGAAAACAGGATGTACATTGTGACGGCCAGTGCGCAGGACCAGAAGAACATCTGCATCCCGTTTAGCCAGAAAACATCGGGCAGGCTTTGAATCCATCCTACCTGAGAATAGACGGATTTGATCCTTGGGATCATAAAGGGCCAGAAGATATTGTTAATAAACGTTCCCAGCACGCCGAGGATGGAACCGGTAATCATGCCGGCCCATGCGCCCGCGGTGGTGCCCCTTTTCCAGTAAAAACCGCCAATGATGACCGAACCGGCCCCGCCGACATAGATCGTACCGGTGATCGCCCAGTACATGAAGATATATTCCTGAAGCGGGAAGACCATGCTCCAGCACCAGACGAAAACCGCTACAGCAAGAATGGACCTTCTGAGCCAGCGGAGGTGCTGCTCGGATTCGAGGGGCCTTTTGCGAAACGGCATGACGACATCCTGGATGAAGATGCTCCCCCAGGAATGGAGATACGTATCGTCCGTGGAGATCGCAGCCGCGAACATGGCAGCAACGAAAAGACCAAGCACACCCGGGGGAAGGGCCTGCTTTAGTGCAAGGGGGACGGTAAGCTGATTTTCCACCCCCGGTTCCTGGATGGCGGCCAGGGTATCAGTTACATTCTGAGCCTGCGCAGTAAAGCCGGGATTGTGCATGAGAACATAGGCGCAGATGGGGATCAGGCTGATGACCATCCAAGTCACCCCGAAACGCCACTGACCGAGTACGCGGGCCATTTTCGCCTCATGAGGGGTACGCGCAGAACAGTTGTAGCCCTGGGTGCCCTGCCATGCCATGTAGGTGTAGACGACATTGAACGCCCCGATGAGAAAGTACCAGACGTCGAAATCGGGCAGTTCTCCCTGGTCGAAAGGATTGAGCATGGACCGCCCTTCCGGCGCGGCCGCGAGGGTATCGATAATATCCGACCAGCCGAACTTGACCAGGAGGATGCCGAGCATGACCAGGAAGATGACGTTGACATACTGGGCCTGGAGGAAATCGGTGACCATAATCGCGATCTGGCCGCCGCGAAAGGTAATCATCAGGGCCAGGCCGAGCATAACCGCCATGACGATTCCCATGGTGATGTTGAGCTTAAGGAAGCCCAGTTCGACAATATAGATGGGCAGTCCGCAGAAGTAGATGATAAAGCGGGAGGTTACCGCGGGGAAGATGCCGTAATTGACGACCCCGGCGAAAAAGGCGAGAATGCCGGCAAAGACGCGAAAATTGCGGCTGTAGCGAATCTCGTAGAATTCGGCGATGGTCATCGCGCGGGTTTCGCGGAAGCGGTAAATGATAAAGCCGCTGATGCTGACGAACATCAGGACCGGGCCCATCATATTGCCCCACCAGGAGGCCCCGAAACCCGCTTCGTAATTCTGCTGGAATGTGGCGATAATCCCGATAGCTCCAAGGGCGGCAATGCCGTCGGCAAGTGTCAACAGGTATCGACCGGCACAGCGGTCCGCCGCCAGAAAGCCGGAAACGCCTTTGACGTACTGCTTGGTCTTGATGCCGATCCAGGCCAGGCCGCCGAAGACTACTAAGATGATGAGCCAGTCGAAAACTCCCATGTGTACTCCCTTACTGATGAGGCATTTCGATTGAAATACGCAGGATCAAGCGTCCGTTCTCCCCGGCGGTGTCGTCGATGCCCGCAATGCACTGAAACCGCGAAGCATTTTGCGGGATATCATACTTATAAACCGCCGGGCTCATCATGCCCAGGCCTTTTTCGTAGACTTTGCCTTTCATCTGTAAAGGTTTGGGCTCTTTTTTCATCTCATCCGACTGGCGAACTCTTTTATTGATTCCCAGTACGGCATGATCCATCCGGGAATAGACCGGCTGCCGGTCGGAGAGGTACACTTCGGAGCCGTCCTTTTTGACCAGGCGGGCATTGGCCCAGTCGGCATAATCCCAGAAAACGGCGGTGTTGGCATCATCAACTTCGAGCACCAGCTTTTCACCCGCAGAGATATCGAGGTCGATTTTTACAGGCTCTTTGGCGATGGTGACAGCTTCGCTTTCAAAAAGGAGCTTGCGAACGGTGTAGTCATGTGAGACGCCCATCATCGAGGTCGCCCCGGCGTTTTTAAACGCCCGTGCTTTCACAGTACCGCTATGGCTGAGGGTAAAGGGCTTTGTGTATTTCATCGAAGCCGTGGTCGGTTCGGATCCATCGAGGGTATAGAAGATATCCGCGGAAGGATCGGGACAGTACAGGTACACCTGCTCATTGGTCAGGATAGTATATTTGGCAGGAGTGACCATTAAAACATTAGGAGTCACGTCCAGAAGTATCGCATAAAGCTGGTAATCATCGGCTGGAGTAAGAACCACGGAATCGCCGTCGAGCTGATAATCGGCCTTGCGTTTGAGGGCGCCTTTTTCCTCGATCTCGAAGATTTCAAATTTTTGTCCCGCGGGAGCGGATGTGAGCTGTGGAACGTTGATCTTTACTCGATTCGTGTTTTCCACAACCAGGTTCCATCGGCCCGGTTCGATCTCAAACGCTGTAAGCAGGCCCTTTAGCTCCACGGGGCCAAAATCCGCGACCTTTTGAGATTCAACGCGCAAATAGCCCCTCTTTTGAATCCTTGTTTTGACCTGATCGTCAACCAAAAGCTTGGACTGCGCAACAGCCGGTCCCTGCACCCAGAATCCGTAAGGAGCAAGCGTAAGGCTTTTTCCCGCATGTGTCTCGTACGGGCGGGGCTGATTGCTGAAATTCACCACGGCGACCGTACCGGAATCAAAGGTAGTCTTCTGCACGGCCCGGTCGTCAGTGAGAAACTCATGGGTAAGCATTTTATCGTAAGCGATCTCCTCATGGAGCTTGCAGGTTTCGTGGTAGCTGCGGAGGAAACGCGAACGGTTTTTGTTCCAGTCATAGCCGATATGGTCCCGCCAGAACAGCGGAACACTGCCGTAGAGGATCGCGAACAGGTCTTTTCGGGCTGCCAGTTCCGGCGCGGCCTCGTAGAGAAAACCGGGAACGTCGCCCCAGTACCAGGTGCTGGTCGCGCAGTCGTGATAGACAAGCTGCCAGAGCGGAATGCGCTTTTCATGAGCCATCCCGTACTTGAGGTAAATTTTGGAAATGTCCTCGCGGTTCTGTGCCTTCTGCAGAATGCCGGGGTTCCACTTGCCCACGGAAATCCACCAGAACGGACCGCTGAGAGCCCCTTCAAAATAATCGACCATATCCATACTCCAGTCGTTTCCGTGCTCGGTGCCGAGGACAACATTGAAAGAGTTGACATATTCGTAGACCTCCCGGCGGTACTTCAGATCCTGACGCCGGTCGAAGGTATGATCGGGATGGAAATCCTCGAAGAGGTCAATGGCGTTGGAGACATCGATGAACCTGCCGTTGAACTTGTATTTTTCGAATCGGCCGGGCATGTAGGTTTTGACGGCCCGCATGGCCATGGACGTGGACCGTGAGTAATACTGCAGGCCGGTATCGGCGGCGTACCACCCCTTGGCCGGGCCTGCGCCGGGTCTTCTGTGATAGGAGGCTTCTTCGATGTCGTCATAAAACTGCGACGGCTCGCCGGGGAGAATATCGGAAAAATTGCCGTACTCGTTGGTTACGTATCCAAGCTCATTCATCCATGTAACACTTTCGGTACGCGACAGTGCGTGGTGAACGTTGGACATAACCCCGCGGACAATGCCGGCGGTGCGTGCCTGCTGGATAAATTCCCAGGCGTCCATGCTGCCCCAGATAACCGGAGCTCCCTTGAGATAAGCAACCTGGGGCTTATGTGCCTCTTTCTGTTCAAGGGTAACGGCAAGGCCCTGCTGCTGGGCATATTGGCGGTACATTTTGGCCAGATTGATGTATCCGCCGCCATTGGAAAATCGATACGACATTTTACGGGGATACCGGAAGGTATCGAGCGATTCGCGCCACATCATGCCGGGCCACTGATCGCCGTTTTCATCATGAAAGAGCTTGACGAAAGCATCGCAGGGAGACTCGACCAGCAGCATGTGGCCGTGGCCGGTTTTTGGCTCGACGACGCCGACCCAGGGCATGTCAAGGCTGAGGTTGCCGTAAACGAGCATTTCCTGGAAATGTTCATTATGATCGTCCTGGTCGACATACAGCCCGGAAGAACGGTTGCAAAAGACCAGTTTCCCATCCTCATACCCGGATTTGAACGCCGGCGGATACGTGGCAAGGTTCTCAAAACGCTGATCCTTGCTTTCGCTGTCCAGCAGGAAGGTAAGAACCGGTTCCTTTTTATCCATAGTTACCTCGCAGGTGTATTCGACCTGCTGGGCGTAATCGTAGAGATCAAGCCTGAAGCTGTTTGGGGTTTTAGATTCCGCACAGGTCAAATAAGCGCGGGTATCGCTGCCGTCAGCGATGTACTGTTTTCCGGTCGCTTTGTTGTCGAGCTGGTACTGATGCGATGCGGGATCAAATTCCAGCTTCAGGGATGCATTTTCCAATATGATCTTTTGTTTTTGATTTGCCATTGCCTTGCTCACCGTCTCGGGGATCTCAATTTTTTCAAAACGTATCCAGTCGATCGTAAATTCTCCGGGCTGCCAGCCGGGATCCATCCGCAGGGCCCGAATCGGCTGGACGGAGGAAAGATTCATCTCGTATTCATGCCACTTATCGTCATGCTGAACCATGAAGCGGCCGCAATTGTGCTCTTCGTATCCCTGTTGACCTTCATTTTGATAATACCATTCAACCCTGCCGAACGCGCCTTTACCGCTTTTCATTCGCATGGTGATCTTTACCGGGGCGGGAATGTCCACACTGCCAAAGTCGATGCGGGGGTCTCCGGGATTGACCTTGATCTTCAGAAAACCGTCTTCGACTGTAACCTCACAGTCCTGTGTATGTTCAGGGGCGAATTGGGAAGAATCAAAATTCCACTGGGTTAGGATGGAACCGGTGGGTGAATTCTCCTGCGGCTTTTGACCCTTTTTATCCGTACAGCCCGATAAAATGAGGAAGAGGGAAAAGAAGAGGGTAATAAGGACAGCAGTTTTTTTCATTTTGACTCCCTGTCGAAAAGTAAAAAAATATGCCTTATAATCGCGGATTGTACTATAAGGCATAGTTTGATTCTATGATTAATTCATGAATGTCTTGATTTAGTCTACGTAACCGGCTGCTTTCGCGAGAACCCTTTTATTTTTTGTTTCCACCCAGGTAAACGGGTATACCGGGCCGTTTTTAAAGGCATGATAACCGTCTGGAGCACTGTAGTCGAAACCGAACCATTCCACATGGCCGTCAATGAACAACCAGTTGCCGCCGTCTTCATGCTGGTCGCCCTGGGAACTTACGCCCGCGCTGCCGGCATAGTTGGAACGAAAACCCTTGACCGTCGGCGCCCACCAGAGGGAACTCCAGTAATTCGATCCCTGTACACAGCCTTCATAGCCGGGCTGGCCTTCCTGAACCCTGTAGTTGGAATCCTGGTAACCAATATGGCACTCCACCATCCAGAGCACTTCAGAAGGTGTGGCAATCATCGTGGTTTTTGCGGCATTGCCGCTCTGGTTGCTCCACCATTTAGGGGTATTGTTTGCCTTGCGGTTCTCGAGGGCGCCATTTTGCAAGTAGGACCTTGCCAGGGCTTCACCGCTGAGGTAATCCTCAAAGACCTGGTGCTCGGGAGTTTTCCTTGGTTTTTTATCCGCAGGACAGGCCACGTAGTCCTTGGAACTGTCACTCTTGGTGGTCTGGAAATATGGAATCAACGCAATGTCCCAGGGCATGGGGACGGAGACCCCGTCGCTGTTTACATCGATCACATCGGGGATGGTGATATCCTTGTTTTCCATGGCATACATATTCAGGGCAAGACCGCACTGGCTCATGTGAGCCGCACAGACGGTTTTTCTTGCCAGGGCCTTCACCTTGGCCAGGGAAGGCATCAGGATACTCATCAGCAAGGCGATGATCGAAATAACCACCAGGAGCTCAATTAACGTAAAGGCTTTTCTTTTCATGATTTACCTCTTATTTCCGGCACCATTCATTACGCGGTGCCCGAGAAGATGTTCGGGCACCGCCGCATTTCATCCTTTTTTATGGTAACGGCACATTCTTAAGCCAGTCTTCAGCGACTGCCTTAAAGTCCATATAGTCAATCACATTATCGCCATTGACATCCGGATATTTTGTCTTCGTAAACCGGACATTATCATAGGCAATCTCGTTTCCTTCAAGAACGAAGAGGATCACGTTGTCGTTATACTGAGGATCTGTTGTCGAATCAAAATTCACCGAAACACCAAGCCAGCCGTCTACAATTGGCGGATTGGTTACATGATTGAGGACCGACACTTCCGAGAAGACCAGGTTTTCAGGATCTGAATCATCCATCAGGACCATTTTGACCTGGTACCAGACAAAGCTGCTGTCTACACCGACATCTACGAGGAAGTTATACGCCGTATTGGGATCAACCCGGCCTTCCGGCTGGGCGATGTTACCGACTGCTCCATTAAGAAGGTATACATAATTATCCCCTTCTGAGGGCTGGAGAGACCCCGCAGCGGGATTTCTGATTTCCACCAGGTTGGGATCGGTGTTATTGACACCCATATTGTTATCCCATTCGGGAATAACCAGGGGCTGGGCCAGTCCGTCGGCGAGGACGGGATCTTCAAATCCTGGGTTGTCAAGACCCCGAATTTCCATCCACTGGCCCTGGATGGATTCGAGATCGTTCATATCTACATCACCGTCAAAGTCTACATCACCGGGAACCGGATCGATATCCGCAAAGAGGATGATATCCCCCAGGGACCGTGTGCCGGCCAGCGCAATGGCATCCGGGCCGCCTTCAGGAAGAACGCCGCCGGGCTCGGTGTACCAGGCAAAGAGCTGGAAATAATCCATACCGGGGTCGTTAGGGTCACGAATGATTACAACATCATCCATGCCGTCGCCGTTTACATCGCTAAGAGCAAGCATATCGTAGGCAACACCGCCGTATCCGTAAGACTGATCGGCGGAGCTGTCGCCCCAGGTTCCCCACTCGCCGTCCATTACGCTGAAATCGACGATCACCTGGAAAGTATTGGGATCAAAGAGAACGCGGTCATCGAGGCCGTCACCATTGATATCGCCCAGGTAAGGCATGTGAGTTCCAACCACACCCCATGCGTTCCAGCCGGTAAAGTTTTCCGGTACGGGTGAGCCAATGGCGATCGTAACGCCGGGTACCCCGTTTGAAAAAAATCCGCCCCAGACGAGGGCGTCATCGATTCCACCCCCCGGGAACATGGCCGCGCCGGTGGAGGTGGCACAGTTGTCGTCAATTCCATCGCCGTCGATATCGCCAAAAATGACCTGCTGCGTGGTGTTATCCCACCATTCGGTCTTGATATCGCCAAGAGGAGGATTCCAGTCCCCATTGGCAATGTTGCCGTCTGCAAATGTGTACGGGCAGACAATCTGCCACTGGATCCCCGAAGGCTGGACCACAACTTTGTCATCGAGTCCATCCCCGTTGAAATCGGCCCAGTGAGAACTGGCAACCCCAAACCAGCCAAAAGAGACCTGGTCATTAATCGGGCCGTTCCAGTTGCCTCCGAGAGCCAGGTCATTGCTGTGGGAATAGAACAATGCCGGGTTTCCCGGGCGGTAAGGTGAAATACGTTCCGCACTAAATGCGACACTTACTACCAAAACCAACATGCAAATTATGAAACCTTTTTTCATTAGAAAATCCTCCGAGAAATAGTTAACTTTTTTCATCCATTGCCGTGCCAATTGTTGTTTTTCTAATTTTCAGTTCATTTCCTTCAATAAGCCTGTGTATGGGGCCCTGTTCGGGATCCTTGATTAGCTCCACGATTGTTTCGGCTGCTGCCTGGCCGATCCGCTCCAGCGGTTCGCGTATCGTGGACAGGCCGACAGCGATATCGTCTGAGAGGGGCACATCCCCCATTCCCATCAACGCGATCTCCTCGGGCACTTTGATTCCCATTTTAATCAGTGCCCGGTAGGCGGTAATCGCCAGTGAATCATGCGGGAAAAACAATGCGTCAGGCGCTCCGCCTCTTGAGGTCATCAGGGATTCAAGGGTTTTGATGACATTGAAATCCCCATTTTGAGGGATATTCTGCTGGCCGCCGTGGATGGAATCCCAACCGACCCAGTCATAGAGCGGGGACCAGCGAACGATATTTTCATCGAATTCGATCCCGGCTTCGTCAAGAGCGTCTTTGTAGGCCTGGTAGCGGTCTCGAACGAGCCTGGTGACGATCAGTTCACTGCCGATAAAGCCGATCCGCCTGCGACCGATTTCGATGAGGTGCTGGACGGCTTTTTTCGCAGCCGGGGCACAATCCCAGGCAACGTAGCTGACCTGCGGCATATCTTCCAGGGTATCGGCAATAAACAAAAGGGGAATTTTATGGTCAAATACTTCCCGGTAAGCGTCTGTGCACTGGGGAAGCGGCTGACAGATAATCCCCTCATCACGTCTTTCCATGGACATCATCAGTTCCCGCTCATTTCTCTTGGGGTCCCAGAGGTGAATCGATGTCATGGGAAGGTACCCTTGATCCTCCAAAGCCGGCAGCGCACCACCCATTACATCGGCCGGCCAGTCGTATTCGTAACCGCCGATGACCATTCCGATCACCCCGGTCCGCTGTCTTGCGAGGTTTTTGGCCCAGAGATGCGGGACATAGTTGAGTTTTTCAGCCGCGTTGAAAACCTTTTGAGCCGTCTTGTCCGCCACCCGCCGCTTTTTGGCCTCACCAGCGAGAACGTAGCCTACCGTCGTTTTGGAAATCCCCAGGTGCTCGGCAATCTCAACGATGCTGACTGATTTGGTTTGATTTGGTGCCATTCTTTTTTCCTTAACTTTGGGCTGTTCCGATCTGCCGGAACGTTCCAAATATGATAATATCAATTCATGCTGGAAGGTTCCAGCAAAATCTTGAATTTTTCTAAATTTTTATAAGTATATCTATGTCTACATTTACGGCTATATCCATCCTCTGCCTGATCTCCGGTTTTTAAATGTACCTGAAAGCCTTAATTAATGGGTTTTTTCATCTATTTTGCTTTGTTAAGCCTATTATATTTATTATACTGCTTATTTGACAACTGTAATAGAAAGGATCAACCACAAATATGGGAATGTACGGCGACAGCTCTCCCTGCACGTGTTTCAAGGTGATGGAAGGTTCCAGCAAATCTTCCGCCTCCCCCGCTTTTCCCCTGCAAATCCTTAAAGATCAGCATGTTACGCTCGATTGGGGGCAAAAACGCACCGGTTGGATCCAGGTGGCAGGCCGTGGTGAAATCCAGTACCAAATTGCCGGGGATGAACGAATATTCCCCCTTTTTGAACGAAAATCGCCGGATAAGGCCATCAACTGGCCCAGCAGTTGTGTCACTTCCGCAGTTGGCGAATTACAATTAACTCCTGACAGGCGGAATTTATGCGATACTACCCATGCATTTCGTTATATCCGGCTTGTGAATCGTTCGGGTAAGGTCGCGGTAATTGATTCGATCAGGCTGATCCCCAGTGAATTCCCGGAGATCCCCAGTGGTAAATTCCAGTGCGATCGTGAGATCATCAATATCGGCTGGAAGATGGGCCTGGATACGGTACATCTGTGCACGCAGCCCGGCGACCAGAGTTTTCTCCCCGTATACCCCCCTTTCGGGAACGGGTACGTACAGTGGGACGGCTGTCGGCGGGACCGGGAGATCTGGGGCGGAGACCTGCGGCCCAGCGCGCTGTGCTGGTATTACAATTTCAGCGATGACAGCCCGATCTTGAACAGCCTTTACCTTTTACTGTCCGGACAGCATGTCGCCTGCCCCGAGCACGGCGCGTTCCCGGGCAGCGGTTCGACACGCCAGCTTCTGCCGGAGTGGTGCTTCTGGATTGTAACGGCCCTGTGGGAGTATATTCTGCATACGGGCAAATCTCTGCCGGACCGGTTCTTGAAATACACCCTGGGTTTTTTCCTCGAATGGTGCGAGCGAAAACTTCAAGAAGGGAAAAACGCCTTCCTGCCCGGCAGTGCAACGTGGATGTATACCTTTAACTTTGACAGCAACGCCCTGCCGGGGATTCAAACGTCGGCACTGCACGGCCTCAATGCCCTTTCCAGGCTTTTCCTGTATCTTGGACAACCCGACAAAGCCCAACGAGCCGACAACATCAAAACCAAACTCGCCGAATACATCACTGAAAACATGTATGACCCCAGCTACGGCACACTTGCAATCAATATTAAGAACAACGGCCTGGACAGCTATTCCGACCTGGTTTCAACCTGCTGGGCGCTGGAGGCCGGGCTCTTCGAGAACGAGCGTGCATCTGAAATCCTCCAGCACCTCAAAAAGCTCCACTGGACCGATTCGGGCAGCATCAATGTCGCCCCGGTGCCGAAGATTGAAAGCCTGCATAACAACAATATCTGGCCGTTTGCCAATGCGTACGAATTCTCGGCCCGGCTGCATTATAATGACCCGCAAAACGCCCTCGAACTGTTTACACGATACATTTCGAATATCCATTCACAGGGCCATAACACCCTCTTCGAGATGATCCACATTGACGGCAGCCTGCCTATTGATGAAACGGACGGGAATACCCTCAGTTTCTGCCATGCCTGGGGCGGCCTCGGAAGCTGGGCCCTCCAGCGGTACTTACTGGGCGCATCGCCGACAACTCCGGGGTGGCAAAGCTTTTCCCTGTGCCCGGTGATATCCAAGCTCAAATACTGCAAGGGCACAATCGTCACACCCAGGGGTCTGATTACCGCCGAGATCGAAAGCGACGGCACCAAGCTGACAGGGAAACTTGAGCATCCAGGCGGCATGCAGTGTACCCACGTATCCGATACAGCGGGCAGCATTGAAATACTCGCCAAAAAATCAGAGTAAAGGACACCAATGACCCTTCCAACCGACCATCTTTACAAGGGGGATTTCACTTCGGTGCGGCTGGGGCTGTGCCAGGTGCAAACCGAGCCATGGAAGTGCAGCGATAATTTTGACCGTGCGATTCGATCCATCGAACAGGCGGCGAAAGACGGCGCGCAGATCGCAATCACACCGGAATGCGTGATTCACGGCTATGGAGCCTTGAAGAACAAGCAGGATTTGATACAGCTCGCCGAGGCGGCGGAACCTGTCGACGGAGAGAAGATTACGGTGGTAAAAAATCTCGCGAAAAAGCATAGCATTTTTATCAGCTTTGGTTTCGCGGAAAAACAAGAGGGCCGGATTTACAATTCTGCAGCGTTCATTTCAGACCAGGGCCAGATTCTTTATACCTATCGCAAGGTGCACTGCCGCGATTTTGAGAGCATCGAACACGGCGGCGGGTTTACACCGGGCGAGGAATTCTACGCGCAGCAGGTTCCAATCGAGGGCAATTTATTCGGGATCGGAACGATGATCTGCTTTGACCGGGAGATTCCTGAGTCTCTCCGATGTCTTCGGGCAGCAGGCAGTGAACTTGTGCTTTGCCCCCTGGCGACTAACACCAGCGACATGCTCCAAAAGGCGGACAGAGCCGATAACGAGATGATCACCCGCTGCAGGGCCGCTGAAAACGAGATTTATATCGCCGTGGTCAACCATGCAGGCCGGTTTAACGGCGGCAGCTTCGTCGTCGGCCCAAGCGGAGAACTGGTCACCCAGCTCGGCGAAGATCCATGCACCTGTGTGGTCGAAATTCCGCTGGGTATTATTTCAACGAAGTTCCACAGTCGGCCGCTCGGCTGGATGGGCTGGGGCTTTCGCCGGCCGCAAGTCTACCGCAAATACCTCGATTGATTCTCCGGCAAGTTGGGACTAATTTGCACTGAACCGCACATAATCAATCGCCATCATGCTGGACGTTGCCATCGTGGGGTCCAGGCGAAACTGCGTAACCACACCCTTGTATTTCGGGCATTGCCGCATATCGATGACGTACTCATGAAACTCGTAATCCGGCGTGATACTGAACACCACGGACTTATCTTCCGTCCATGCCGGGTCTGTTTCGGTAATAAAGAATACCTGCGCCGCCGTTCCCGCTGACTGCTTCATGCGAATTTTCACGAATGGATACTCATGGATATTAATCCAAGTGGGAGAGGAATGAGCGTAGGGATCGCCGCCGGTGGACAGTCCATACAGCACACCGTCACTGACGGTATTGTCATCCCACTGGTTAAAGCCGTCCCAGCCTTCGAGGTCCATATACTGCTCAAATTCCCACGCCGATGCCCGTCCGGCAACGGATGAGTAGTACTGCGAATTCCGTACATTCGTCTTGGTAAAATTCTGCCAGCGGCTCGATATCCAGCCGCTTGCCGCCGCGCTTCGATACAGGCCTATATTGGTCAGTGAACCGGAATTATCGCTGTGGTGGCATTTAAGCTCATAAGCATTATCACTGTTCGAGGCATCGAGGGCATTATTATAGAATGTGCAATCCTCGATTGCGATACCGGAATTATCCACGGAAGCTCCGCTGGTCATCACCAGGATGGCCGCACCCTCACAGTCATGGATGACGTTGTTGCTGAAGGTGCAGTTAATATTGCCGCCTTCAAAATCAAAGCCAACGCCATCGGGGCAGTTATCACGGGTCATATACGCAATCTCGCAATTGTCGATCGTGATATCTTCGCAATCCTGCATAAAGCCGGCAGTCACACCGTTCTCAAAGTATCCGCCGCCGCCCAGCATCCTGCACCGCGATACCATACCGTTTGTGGTGTGATTGAGATGGATAAAGCCGTTGAGGATCCCCGTCGCCCAGCAGTCTTCCATGGTAAAATCATACAGCCGGCTGTAGAACACAGGCGGGAAATACCAGTTCGTACCAAAACCCGTCGTGCAGTTGTCAAAACCGCAATTGGTAATCGTCAACCCGTTAAGGATATTATGATCCGGATCAAAGGCATTCGCCCTGCCGCCAAGCCATATCCCCGTTGACCAGGCGAGTTCATAATCGTGATCCGCCGGGTTGACTTCGGTATTGTCCATATCTTTGAAGTAGCAATTGCTGATATTCACATCCTGGTTGTAGTAATCGAGATCATATCGCAGGTACAGCCCGAGCTTGGCATTGCGGCAATCCATGTCACTGATGTTCCAGTAGCTGGGCCCTTCGATCACGATGCACTTGTCATACGCTTTGTCGGATCGAATAATCCGGGGCTTATCGCCCGTGCCGTAGGCGGCCAGTTCGATGGGGCTGCCCTCTTCGCCCTTGCCGCTTAGATGAAGCTCCTCGTACCAGGTATCGCCGCGTTTAAGCAAGACTTTGTCACCGGGCTGGAGGGTAATGCCATTGATATTGTTAAACGTCTGCCACGCCGTTGCCTCGCTCTTTCCGTCGTTGTTGTCATCGCCCTGTGAAGCGCTGATATAATAAGTCGAAGGTTCCGTTCCGATGTAAAAACGGGCATTATCCACGGCCATGTGGTATCCGAATACTCTCACACGCATATTATGGCCGTACAGATGGGAATAAGCGGCACTGTTAAATGAGAGGGTAACCGTAGTCCACTGCTGGGGGGGCATCTGGAAGTCTTCGCGGTTGATGTCCCAGCCGGGATGGTAATACTTGCCCGCCATGATCGCGATCCAGTTGTCCGTTTCTTCAATCACGATTTCAGCGGTATTACTCGGGTGGTCGCGAAGCGGAAAGACATCCACAGAAAAGGTATACCAGGTGTCAGGCTCAATGGTTCCAACCTGCTGGAAGAGATGGAAGCTGTCCACGTCGGCCCAGGCATACTGATCCCCGTCAGGACACGGTGTGGATGGGCTGGCCGGCTGGAGATACGTCGTGCCGATATTGCCCACGGTCCCCCAGCCCTGAACGCCGGAGTAATATGAATTGGAACTGGACAAAACGGGTGACTCAAAGCTGCGGTTTCGCAGCGCGTACTCCACCGCGCCTGCGGACTCGCTGAGCCATTCGTCGGCAATAACGCCGAAATCCTGTGCATCCACCCGGCAGTCGCCGTTTACATCGCCGGGGATTACCGTGTCACAGAAATTAAAGTCCAGCCAGTCAGCGAGAAATGCTTCAAGGTCCACGCTTGTGATGAAACCATCACCGGAAATATCACTTACGATAGCGGCCTGCAGCGACAAACCCGCCAGGCAAATAGTAAGAACAGCCAGTCTTTTCATGTCCGTATCTCCTTTTAATGGGTCCGCTTTCAACCGGGCAGGTAGCCCTCGAAACGGATCAGGTTTTCATCATCATCCCGATAGGCAGGCGGCCTCGGATCGAGCCACTCGATGAGCCGGTCCTTGATGGCATACGCAAAGAAGTGGTTGCCTTTGGGATTATAATGCCCGATGTAATATCGTGCGGTATACTGCTCGGGCGTGAGTTTGAACTGCTTGAATTCATTAAGATGATCGTCCAGCGTATCGACCAGGGGCAGTCCGCTGGCGATGACATAATCGCGGAATTGCTTCGAGTGCCAGTCAAGGTATGCCGGGTCTTCCCGCTTTTTGCCTTCGCAAATCTCGCGGACGGACGGTTCAGGGTAGCTTAGCAGGATCATGACCTTTTTGCTGTGCTTCTTTTGATACGCCTTGATCTTGTCGATCAGTTTCATGCTCACACGCCAGGAGTAGGCATTATAAACCCACCAGGCGCTGTCACGGGTTTTGCTCCAATCGCTGAAATCCAGCGGGCCGATGCCAATAGTATCCGCCATTTTCTGAATCGGCGCAGGATCAATTTCAGAGCCGGGCTGGAGCGCCGTCATAATCCGGACCACGGGGTCATCTTTGAAATGTTCGTATACAAAATCCGCATCGGTAAGTTGGTAAAGCGAATCAGGGGTATCGAACTGGTTTTCATACTCGACAAGCTCGCCGGTATCCGGGTCCAGCCTTGCATACGCCCACGGATTGCCGTGGAGCATCAGCCGGGTCGCCGCCTCGGTCCAGGTGCCGACATAGGAAAGATAGCGCCAGGCGTTGATGCTTCGCTGGTGGTCATCGCCCCAGATGTTGATGATAATATTAGGTGCGGCCTGGGCGGTTTTTTCTTCACGCAGCATCCGCCTATAGGCCTGGTAAAAACCGTGACCGCCAATGCCGTAATTGCGAATCGGTTCGCAGAAATGGGCCGCGAGAACTTCCTGCCAGGTTTCGCCATCGCTGACCTGGTGACACTGCGTAAAGCTGTTTCCGTAGGTATTGATACGGCAGGGTTGATCGGGAAAATTGATCATCTTCCGCTGGCCGGTTTCTTCGTAACGGTTGAGTGTATGACAGCCGTCCATTCCGTCCCGCATGAAGTAATTCCGCAGCAGGTAGCCCAGCTCCGGGTCAAATTTAGCCCAGATCTTGGCGGCAGGGTCAAGAAAATGATCCAGGTGCTCCTTTTTCATGACGGCCTTGTTAAGAAACTCCCTGACGGATTTCATTTTGTCCTTTCCGGATGGAGAGATCGGATTCGACCCGGCAGCGGCCGCGACAGCATGGCCTGCGGACCCTGCGAGGGTAATCCCTGCTGTTGTTTTGAGAAACTCTCTTCGTGTCTGCATCAGTTTTTTTCCTGTAGTTTATGGATTTTGTTCCGGAAGCGGTACAATCCAGATATTGCGGAAACGAACGGGATTGAGGTGGTCCTGGATCATAATCGGCAGGGCATCAGGATGAGCCTGGTACTGCGCCCGCTGCTTGTGGGCCGTCGCACCCTGAATTTCCACGCTGTCCTGAACGATCAGGCCATTGTGGAAAACGGTAAACCGGCCGGGCCTGACGAGATTCCCATCTGCATCAAAATGCGGCCTTCGAAAAACGATATCATACACCTGCCACTGGCCTGTTGGTTTGGTTACGTTGAACATCGGCGGATACTGGCCGTAAATGGCCGCGGCCTGACCATCAGGATAGGTCGGATTCTGGTACGAATCGAGAATCTGTACTTCGTAGCGGCTCATGAAGAAGATGCCGCTGTTGCCGTGAAACTGATCTTTGCCTTCTGTTGCAGGGTTGCACCACTCGAGGTGGAGCTGGCAATCGCCGTAGTTATGTTTTGTCAGCACCGGTCCGGACTCCGGGATAACTTCCATGTATCCATTCTCGATCTTCCATCGGACCGGGGTGCCGTCGTGCATTTGCAGCATGTCGGTGTTTGATCCGTCGAAAAGTACGATGGCATTAGAAGGCGGCTGACCGAGTGTTTCCCCGGGTGTGATGACAGCCGGCTGGGGACGATTCATGTCGTGCACTTCCCAGCGGTAAGCTTTTTTTGTGGATTCAGTACAGCCGGCAAGAAGAACAGCTAAAATTGGCACCAAAATACAGGTTCTCATCGTTCGTCTTCCTTATTAATTTAAAAACGCCAGGGTTCTCGCATGGTTTTTCCAAGCATTCTCGAAGCTTGCGTATCTCCGAGAATTTGTTCGGTATCCGGATCAAATTGAATCGGGCGGCCCAGTTTCATCGCGATCTGGCCCAAGTGGCCCGGTGTCGCAGACCGCTGGGCAGTCTGGCAGGGTGTCAGGGTTTGTTTTCTTGATTTTACGCAATCAAGGAAGTTCCGCTGGTGCCCGGGCGATTGATAAAGCCCAATATCATTGGGGCCGAACTTCAGATCGAGAAGCTCCCTGGGATGGGCATCCATTCCCTGGCGGGAAATCCAGACCCAGCCGGACTCTCCAATCCACTTGGTGCCGAGCTTTTGATTTTCACTCTCATTGGCGATTTTCATGGTCAGCCCGTTGGCATATTCCGCGATTACCTCGTACTCGGTTGCGCTGTTCCAGACCGGGTGAGACAGGAAATTGCCCTTTCCGGATACCTTGATCGGCGCCTGATCGTCCATATCAAGACCCCAGTGGGCGATATCGACATGGTGGCCGACCCAGTCCATGATCTGGCCTCCGCCGTAATCGAGGTTCCACCGCCAGTTTCCATGCACACGCGCGGGGCAATACTCCGCGTACGGAGCGGGACCGAGCCAGAAATCGTAATCCAGGTATTCCGGAGGCTCCTGGACGACTTCACGGGATTCGTCAAAAAAATACGGACCCGCGGGCAGGCCCACCTCGACGGTATGAACCTTGCCGATGGTGTTGTTGCGTATCAGCTCACACGCGAACCGAAACGGAGCCTGTGAGCGCTGCCAGCTGCCGGTCTGCCAGATCACGCCGTACTGCTCGACGGCATTGCAGATCGCCCTGCCCTCTTCGAGAGTGTGGGAGAGGGGCTTTTCACCGTAAATATCCTTGCCGCGCCGTGCGGCCTCGATTGCAGGGACCGAATGCCAGTGGTCCGGCGTGCAGATACAAACTGCGTCAATATCGGCTCGGTCGAGCAGTTCCCGGAAATCATGATACCCCCTGCAGGAATTATCGCCGTAAAACTCGTTCACCAGGTTCACCCCAATTTGAAGATGATTCCGGTCGACATCGCAGATTGCCAGGACCTTCGCGGTGGATTCATGGAGAAAAGCTCTCAAATTATAAATTCCCATCCCGCCGGCGCCGATGAGCCCGAGGGTAACTTTTTCAGAAGGAGCAACCGGACTGCCGGCCGAGATAAGCGGAGAAATGGAGCGAAATGGCAACATGGAAGCGGCAGAAATGGTGTATTTGAGCAAATTCCTACGTGTAAGTTCTTGTTTTTTCATATCCGGTATTGTCCTGCAATTGCACAAAAAAACAGAGCCGAAACCACTTGGAACGTTCCAGCTCTGTTGATAGTACCAAAAATCAGAACACTTTTTCAATAAGAAAAAATAATTTTTACGGCATTTGCAGTTTCATATCCTCCGGCACGATGAACGAAACCGCCCCTTCCTGCGGAATCTCGACTTTCGCTGTCCAGAGTATGCCGTTCACATACGTCCTGCGAAATTCCGGAATCCAGAAGTTTTCGTGAAAGTGGCCCAGCGTGTTGCCATACGATCTGCCGCCGTTGGAATCCGGGCGTTCATAAGCCCATGCAACAGTTTGTACCCGGTCTTTAAAACGCACCTCAATCAGCTCAGTCGCCTGATCAAGCAGCTTCACATCCAGGTAGATCTCATCAAGCTGTTCGAAATCATTCCAGCCCCTCGAAATCGGATGTTCACGATTCAACTCAATCACTTTCGCCTGTGCCATATCCAGGCCGGAGAAAGCAAAACTGAAAATCCCGCCGAGATAGCCCAGGTATTCCAGCTCAAGCTCCTTGTTATTCGCATCGCCGATCCCCGTTGACCAGTGCAGGGCCGCAAGCCCAACGCCCTGCTTCATCAGGCTTTTAAAGTCCTCGGCATGAACACCGGTAAGCAGGATTTCCGCACCCGGACTGGAATAAAGAGCAATCGCATCGAGGTCTTCAAGCAGCGCCTTATCCGTGGGCCACCCCTGGCTGACTACCGCATCCACACCGGGCACCTGGTCGAGGCATTTCTCAAGGATGCCGCACTCATGCATGTACATGTGCGTACCAAACGGGTGATCCAGCGGCGTTCCAATCAGCAGAATCCGCGTCTGGGCATCCGGATGAAACCCCGGACCGGCCGCGGACTGCTGGGGTTTGTTCATCAAAAAACGGATCGAATCAATATACACCGCATCCACGCCTGTACCGGGATCAATGCGAAACCGGGTAAGGTTCCCATCCACGTTAATTACAGTATTTACCGTATGCCAGCCGGACGAATCCGCCGGGATATCAAAACTGGCGATCCACAGCGGTGCCTGGGCGAGAGGCTTCTTGCTGCTGCCCCAGAAATACTGCCACGTCGTGGTCGGACCAGCGGCCTTTACCTTTACCTGCACCTCAAGCTCCCCGCCGGGCAGGTCCATCGGGCACGAAATAAACGGATCGTCACCCTCGATATCCACACGCAGGGCATTATTCTCAGCCGCGATACTGCAATGATTCTCCGCAACCCAGCCGTCCGCAGAGCTGCTGAACGACCATTCCCGCAGCAGCCGGCCTTTGTATTTTCGCAGCTTTTCGAGGCTGGCCTTTGCGTCGTCCGTAATTGCCTCAGAGGCATCCACCTGGATTACCTTTTCCAGCATCTCGACACAGGCATCAAAATGATCCGCCGAAAGTGCCTGGGTAAGACTGATCGCCGCCAACGACGCCTCCGCTGTCAGCTCAGGATCATCCAGTGCAGCCGAGATAAAAGCCATTGCCTCAGGGGCCTGAATCTCCGAGACCGCCGAGATCACCTGCTTTTTCTGTCGGCTGTTCTGGGCAAGGCTGTACGCTTCTTTGAGCAGCTCAAATTTGCTCGAAGCCGACATCGGTTTTTGCCGCAGCAGGTTAATGTATCCGCGAAACGCCACGGCAGCATGTGTTGAATCGTCCGAATTTTTCACAATCGCAACCAGGTCGTCCATCACCACCGGGTTGTCCCACTCGGCCAGCAGCCGTACCGCGGTATCCTTCACCTCCTTCGAGGCATCCTTTAAAGCCGCGCGAATCACCTCCAGCTTTTCGCTGTAATCGGTATAGCTAAGCAGTGTCAGGTAATTTCCTCGCCACGTTTCCGGAGCATCCCGGTACCCCTTGTAAACAATCGCTGCCGCCTCCTGCGGATAATTGACACAAATTTTGCGAATCGCAGTCATCCGTGTGCTTTCCTCGCGGCGATTTTGCGACTTTTCCAAAACTCCAAGCAACACCGGCAAGTGCGAAGCATCCCCAAGGTCCGCATATAAATCCAGTGCAGCCCCGGCCAGTTTCCGATCCGAAGACTCAAGATATCTCGTAACGGACGGCAAAGCCTCTTTGGCCGAGCGGAAATTCAACACCTCGATCAATTCCGTCTTTTGCGTATCTGCCGCCCTTTCAAGGATACGAACGATCGCCTGGTTGCTGCCGGGCGCCGTATAGCTTTTTAGACAAATAATCGCCGCGTCTCGAATCGCTGCATCCGCAGATTCAATCATACCCATAATCGCGGGGATATCATCCACCCTCCCCAGTTCGGCCAGTGCAGTAAGGCTCGCAATGGTAACACCGGCGTTGTCACCGCTGAGATTCTCCAGCAGCAGCGGCCGCGCTTTCGAGTATTTTCGTGACCGGATGGCATCGATCAGCGCCACCTTTGCCTGCGGGGTATAGCGGTTGATCTTGCCGGCAAACCGGCGGAACATTTCATCGGACGCGGTGTCCATCAGGTAAACGCCAGCCATCTTGCGAATCTTTTCATTCTCATGGGAAAGCCCGGATTCGACCAGTTTTTCCAGTTCACGCGGCGTTTCCGTCACCCGAAGCAGACCGGCAAAACCGGCAATGCGAAGCGTTTCTTCCTGTGATTCGCCAAATAATTCCTCGTAAATATCCGCGGAAGCCCCATCGCCCTGCTTTTCCAGTGTCATCGCCAGGCGAAGATAGGCGTCGGTCCGAGCCCGGTTTGGTTTTTGATGATACAACGCAGTCACAGCCCGCCGTGCCTTTTTGTCAGCGATATCCGCAAGGGCCATCATCGCGGCATTGCCAATCTCCCTGTCGGAACTGCCAACCAAATCCGCAAGCTTGTCAACCGCCCGTGAAGACTTCAGCGAGGCCAGCGAATTGATGATCCCGACTTTCAGCTTGCCCCGCGTTTGATCCATCGCCGCCAGCAGATTTGCCTGCGCATTTTCATTGCCCACACCGACCAAAACATATCGGGCCAGGTGCGATAACTGCGGATCGGTAAGATATTCGCTGACGGGATCCACGGCATCAGCATCCGCGATGACCGCCAGCACCCGCAGCACATACTGCTTTGATGAAAACGGAGCCTCCATTTCAAGCAACGCCAGCGACCGGGCCTGCACATCCTTTTGGGTCTCCTCATCGCCGCTGCGGACGATACTTTCAATCGTCGCCACCGCCTGCTGGCTTTCCTGCCATTGGTATCGGCGAAGCTCTCCAAAAGCCTTATCCAGTTTTCCTGAGACATCCGGGGGAATACTCGCCCATGCCAACGCAGTTCCCATTACGAACGACAGAACAACAAGTTTCATCTTGTGGATTATCATTTTTTACCCTTCTTATCCAGTTCCTATAAACGCCAAGGCTCCCGGTATGTCCGGCCCAGGTAGCGATTGGCCTGGGGATCATTGACAAATTCTTCCTTCTCCGGGCTCCACTTCAGCGACCTTTGCAGCCAGTATCCAATGGTCGCCAGGTGTGACATCGTCACGCTTCGCGCACCAATCTCGACATCAGCGACCGGCCTTTTGCGGGTTTTCACACAGTCAATGAAATTCTCATAGTGGCCGCTGTTGCCGACAAGGGATGTGCTCTTTACGATTTCCGCTCGGCACTGCTCACCCAGCGAAGCCGGGGTATACTTTGACGCCCCGGAAATACCCTCCATCAAGATCGAACCTTCCGTCCCCTCAAAATGCACGCCCCAGGGGATTTCACCGATCTTATTTTCGAGGTGGATATCGATGTGTGTCAGTTCGATACCATTGGCATAGCGGAACTTCAGCCGGCTGTACTGACCGGTATCCGGCGGAATGACTTCCACCGGGCCGGAAGTATCCGTGCCCAGTGCCCACTGGGTGATGTCAAAATGATGGGCACCCCAGTCCGCGATTCCCCCGCCGCCATAGCCGTAAAAACTGCGGAAACCCAGCGGATGCAAATTCGAGCTGAACGGCCGATACGGCGATGGACCGATCCACAGATCCCAGTTGATATGATCCGGCGCAGGTTCAGCCGGAAGCTGATAAATAATCGGAGGCCCGCCGCAGGTGGCTGTGATGGATTTGATTTCACCGATCTTGCCGTCCCGGATCGCCTGGCAATTGAACTTCAGCCGGGCATTGGAACGGCTCTGGCTGCCGGTCTGAACAACTCTGCCGAAACGCCGTGCGGCCTGGACCATCGCCCTGCCCTCTTGAATGGTAAGCGAAAGCGGCTTTTCGCAGTATACATCCTTGCCGCTTTTACACGCCTCGATGGTCTGTATCGCGTGCCAGTGGTCCGGCGTGGCAATGACCACCGCGTCGATATCTCCGCGGGCCAGCAACTCTCGAAAATCCTCATACCGCTGACAATCCTGGTTTTGATACTCACTGTCGACATACGTTTTCGCACGATCCAGGTAATGACGATCTACATCGCAAACCGCCAGGACCTGGCAATCATTCATCTTGATAAACGACTGCAAAAGCGAGCCCCAGCAGCCCTCAAAACCCTTCCAGCCGACCCCGATAAACCCAAGGGTAATTCGATTGCTGGGGGAAACCGAACCGCCTTTGCCAAGGGCGGATGAAGAGATCAAATAAGGGAACGTTACCGCTCCCGCAGCGGCTGCAAAGCCTTTTTTCATCAAATTTCGTCGCGTAATTTTGGGCCGCGAATTCATAACAATACTCCAAATTGACTAAATTTTATTAGCACACCACTGGATTCCCTGCAAAACAATTTTTTCAAAAGACGCATTTTCCCATGCCAAATGGTCATGCCCGCACTGGAAACAAAACACCCTTGCCTTGCCGTATTCGCGCGTCCAGCCGAGGGTTTTCATGCTCTTTTCATAATCCGCAGTCAGCAGGATTTGGCTGTCCTGACCGGCGTTTTCCATGGTGTAAGTCTCGTCGTGAATTTCAAAGGAGGTTACCCCGGAAGTAATCGGATGGCCGGCATCCGCAACCTGCACGGTATAATCCTGATCGGGATAGTACTCAAATTTTCGATCTTTGATTCCTACAGCATCGGACCAGGTTTTATTTTCCGGGTAGGCCAGGATCGCATGATGCAGAAAGAAAATGCCCTGACCGGTCTTGCCGAAAGTCTCGATTGCCTTTGTAATCTGCTCGGCAAAGGGAGATTCTTCCACTTTCATATTCATGTTGTAAAAAAGCAGGGCATCGTACTGGTCCAGGCAATTGGCACAGTTAAAGGCCCAATTTTCGATGGACTGCTGGTACCAGTCCACTTCTTTCTCAAATTTACGGAAAAGAGCATGCCATTGGGGCACTTCGTAAGGATGAAACCCTTCTATCACTGCAAGTTTGATTCGGCTGTCTTCTGGAAATACGGACATAGCAACCTCAGATAAAATTGAACTTTATTTTTTACGTATACTGGTAAAACGCTCGGTTTGTTCCCGGATGGCCTTTTCGGTAGGCAGCCTTTCGACGCTGCTGGCCCCGTAAAAACCGTCAATTGCGTCCACTTTTTCGATAATATAGGCCGCGTCTTCGGGCATCGCAATCGGGCCGCCGTGACACAGGATAATGATATCTTCGCGGATTGCCCTCGCGGTCTTGACGATGTCCTGGATATCGCCGACACAGCTTTCGAGGGTTTTGGCGGTTTTCGCCCCGATAGAACCCGAGGTAGTCAGGCCCATGTGGGCGACCAGGATATCCGCACCCGCGCGGGTCATCTTTTCTGCGTCCTCTGTATTGAAAACATAGGGTGTCGTCAGCAGGTCAAGTTCATGGGCCATGCGAATCATTTCAATCTCTTTTTCATAACCCATGTTGGTCTCTTCAAGGTTCGCGCGGAAATTGCCGTCGATCAGGCCCACTGTCGGAAAATTCTGCACCCCGGCGAATCCGGCATCTTTAACAGCCAGCAGGAACTTGTCCATCAGCCGCATCGGATCGGTGCCGCAGACCCCGGCCAGCACAGGCGTATTCTTGACAACCGGCAGGACTTCATTGGCCATTTCAAGGACGATACCATTCGCATCGCCAAAGGGCATCAGTCCGGCGAGTGAACCATGCCCGGCCATGCGAAAACGCCCGGAATTGTAGATCACGATCAGGTCGATCCCGCCGGCCTCTTCGAACTTGGCACTGATACCCGTACCCGCCCCGCCGCCGATGATCGGCTTGCCCTCGGCAATCTTATCACGAAACTTCTTGATGATTTCTTTTCGATCCAGGTTCATTTTATACTCCCTTGATATTGTGATTTATGCATTTTGCCAGTCAAACACCGTACCGAAAAGCTTTTGCGGCTCATCGCGAAGGGTGTCATAAATTTTGTAAGATTGATCCAGCGTTACGACATCCTTTACAAACGGTTCGATGCGTACCATTTTTCGTTCCACCAGCCTACAGAGGTTTTCAAGGTCATCCCGGTCAAAGTGGCTGTTCTGCTTGATGACAATTTCATGCCCCTGGCCCTGGTTGAATTCGTACTCCACCTTAAAACGCCCCGCAATGAAGAGAACCGTTCCTCGCGGTTTTGCCGCCTGGATCAGTTTCGTCTCCATGCCTGCGACACCGGCAACATCGAGCACCGCGTCATATGTAAAATCCTCGATATGATCCTTCCAGCCGTCACCGGAAACATTGACGACAGTTTCCGCGGCCCCGATCTTTCGGGCGATTTCGAGACGCTGTTCATTGATATCGCACAGTGTTACCCTTGCCCCCATGACATTGGCGATCTGCGCGGCAACCTGGCCGATAAAGCCGGCACCGACGATCAGGAATTTATGCCCCATCCGAAGTTCCGCATTCCGACAGGTTCGCATCGCGACACTGGCCATGCCGAAAAGGGCCGCCTGCTTTTTATCTACAGACTCCGGAATCTTAACCAGCAGGCTGTCTTCCGGGATCACATTGTATTCCATGTGGTCACCGCTCATGTAAAGGACATCACCGACCTTGAGGTCTTTTACATCCGGACCGGTTTCGATCACTTTGCCGACATTTTGATATCCCCAGCCGGCAGGCAAATCCTCATCACCGCGGGCGTAGTTGCCTCGGGTAAGGTCGTTCCTCTCGGAACCATTGGTCACGCCGGAGTACAGGGTATGGGTTTTTACCTCTTTTCCCTTGGGCCCCTCGGGCTCAGGCCAGTTCTCTACGACACCCTTTCTTCGGGTCTTGTCGGGCTGGAGTTGGGTAACAATCGCTTTCATATTTTCTCCTGTTAAAAAGGGTTCAATCGCCATTGACATGGTGAATCGATGCCAGAAGGGTTTCCGCGCAACGCGTTGCAAATTCCGGATCGTTGATATTGCAATCCATTTCGATCACCGGGATGTCGTCACGCAGGTTCTTTTTTAGCGATGCCCTAAGTGCCTGGTCCGCCTCCGGGTTCCAGAACGCCCCGCCGGGTGAATCAATGACGCTTAGGCCCTTAAGCGGGATCAATACGGTAACAGGGGCGGTGCTGGCATTGAGCTTTTGGGCGATGATCTCGCCAAGACGGGTATTTTCCTGCACATTGGTGCGCATCAGGGTGACATTGGGATTGTGCTGATAAAACAGGCGATCCCTGAATTTGTCCGGCACGGTCTCGGGCTGCCAGAAATTGACCATATCAAGGCAGCCGGGCACAACGATCGCCGGAACCGCGTTTTGGGCTGCGGCACTGAGGCGATCCGGCCCCGCGGCAAAGACGCCCCCTACCAGTTCATCCGCCCACTCGGTCGTTGTGATATCGAGGACACCTTCGATCATTCCCGCTTCAACCAGGCTTTCCATCGTCTTGCCCCCGTTACCGGTGCAGTGAAAGACCAGAACTTCATATGCGTTTTCTTCAAGGATGGACTTTGCCCGTTCGACAGCCTGGGTCGTGTTTCCAAACATCGAGGCGGCAATGAGCGGCTTATCCTGTGCCTGGGGCACCTGGGCGGTTACCATACCGCAGATGGCCGCGGCCGCCTGGGTAAAGACCTGCCGGCTGATCTTGTTAATCCCGGAAACATCCACGATACTGGGGACCATCACGATATCTTTCACACCGACATAGGCACTGACATCCCCGCCGGCTACCGTGGATACCATGACTTTAGGCACACCAAGCGGCAGTTCACGCATGGCTGCACAGGCAACGCTGGTTCCGCCGGTACCGCCCAGTGCGATTACACCGTCAAATTTGTTTTGTTCGTAAAGACTTACGAGCAGTTTGGCTGCTCCATCGCCCATCACGGCGACGGCTTTGCCGCGGTCCTTTTGGCTAACCAGGGTTTTCAAATCCGTTCCTGCCGCCTTGGCAATCTCCTCGCGGGGGATGTCCGCCTCGATTTTGGGCGGTTCGAGAACTCCTACATCGATAAGTAATGTATCCAGACCCTGGGACCGGATGAAATCTCGAACAAAGGCGTATTCCAGACCCTTTGTATCGAGTGAACCCAGTAATGCGACCGTTTTGCTCATGTTTTTTCTCCCAGTGAAGGAATAATAAACATACTTTTTTCACAATAAGATGAATAACAAATCCCATTCCAGAAGCAAAAACTGCTTTAATCCTAAAGAATCAAGCTATTTCCCATTTTTTTTCTTTTTTCATGCGTATATTCATGTATACTATATGCGCATATTTATATACAAGGATACACAGATGGCTGTCATCAAATCAGGCAGATCGGGAAGAAAAAACCTCATCGGGGCTGCTGTAGGTTCCGGTATGGCCGCACAGGCTGCGGAACGGGCAGATGCGGATTTCCTGATGGCTCTTTCTGCCGGGTACTATCGTTTGCACGGATGTCGGTCTATGGCGGCTCTTTTACCTTATGCGGATTCCAACAAGCTGATCTGGGAACTGACCACTCGACATATCATGCCGAGGATTTATAAAACCCCGGTACTTATCGGTTTATGTGCGCAAGATCCCCAGGTTCATTTTGAGAGCCTGTTAAAAAAAGTAAAGCAAAACCGGATCGCCGGGGTCACGAATTTCCCATCGGTAGGTTTCTTTGACGGTCAATATCGAGAGGCTCTTGAAGAGGCAGGGCTTGGATTTGAGCGGGAAATTGAAATGCTCAAAAACGCGAAAGATCTGGGGCTTATGTCGGCTGGTTTTTGTTTCAATACCGCAGAAGCCGTGGAAATGGCCCTTGCTGATGTTGATATCGTCTGTTTTGATCTTGGCTTTGCGGAATGGAAAACGGTCGATCCGGACCAACACCAGGAATCGCTTGACCTGGCGGTTCGCAAGATCAACTCCGCAATAGCTGAAATCGAGAACACGGGCAAATCGCCTGAGGTCGTTATTTTTGGCGGACAGGTAACTTTGCCCCAGGACCTGGCGTTTGTGTATCAGAAGACAAAAGCATCAGGCTACGTCGGGGGCAGCACGATCGAGCAGTTTCCCACTTCCGAGATTATTACGCAAACGGTCCGCTCCTTTAAGAATATCCGCAGGGCGGATTATCACGAAAACCGCCTCGGATCGATGATCGGGGCCTCGGGGCAGATGCAGGAGGTATTTGAGAAGATCCGCCGGGCGGCCCAGTCCGACGCCCCGGTTTTGATAGTCGGCGAGAGCGGGACCGGTAAGGAACTGGCCGCACGTGAAATTTACCGCCACAGCCAAAGAAGCCTTCAGCCGTTTACGAGCTGGAACTGCGGCGCGATTACGGAAAGCCTTGCCATGGCGGAGCTTTTCGGGCATGAAAAAGGCGCTTTTACCGGTGCCGGCCAACGTCGTATCGGCAAATTCGAGATCGCCCACGGCGCAACGCTGTTTATGGACGAAATCGCGGATTTGCCACTGTCAGTGCAGGCAGCTCTTTTGCGGGCCCTGCAGGAAAAAGAGATCGTGCGGCTCGGCTCCGAAACCCCCCTGCCGGTGGACGTCCGGCTGATTGCCGCGAGTAACCAGGACTTCAGTACGCTGGTGCCCGAGAAGAAATTTCGGCTGGACCTTTATTACCGAATCAGCACGGTAACACTGAAAATCCCTCCTTTACGGGAGCGTAAGGAGGATATTCCGCTTCTGATTGAGGCATTTCTCGATGAATTCGGGCAAAAGTATAACTGCATCAAGCCCGCGATTTCACCGCAGGTGATGGATGCGCTGATTGAATATCGCTGGCCGGGGAATATCCGGGAGCTTCGAATCGCGATCGAACGGGCTTTTATCCTTGGAAAAGGCGAGCCGATCCAGTTGTCGCTGCTGAACGATTTGTTTGAGGTCAGTCGGTCTATCCAGGACAACTCGAACCTGCAAAAACCCGATTTTGAGCAGGAAAACAAACGACAAAAGCTGCAAAAAGTTCTTGCGGAAGTGAAAGGCAACAAGGCCGCAGCGGCGCGTAAATTAGGCGTCACACGCAAAACGATTTACAATTGGATGCAGGCGGATGGGCGGGGGTAATTTTTGTGATGATTTTCACAAATATATCTGGAGTATACAGGCTTGTTATTGTTAAGATGGGGAAACTTAGAAGCTGAAATTCAAACGCTTGTATGAATTTTTCATACAAATGTTTCATACAAACGTTTAATACATTTGTATTAAA
>CAYVUI010000014.1:0-48690 GCA_964454745.1 uncultured Pirellulales bacterium
GCCACGGTCTCGATTTTTGTGACTTTTTCTTTCATCAGGCGGCCCATTTTGAACTTTACCGTGCGCTTGGCTGGAACGGGAACCCGTTCGAGAGTTTTGGGATTTTGTGCCACTCTTGAGGCCCGGGTCCGTGTTTCGAACACGCCGAAATCCCGGAATTCAAGACGATTGTCTTTTGATAATTCCACTATGATTTCATCAAGGAAAGATTGGATAATGGTTTTTACAGCGATTCGTTTGGCCTGGGTGTTCTCGGCGATACGGTCGATCAATTCTTTCTTGGTTACTGTTGACATAGCGTCCTCTTTATCCTGACCATTTTTTTGATTTTTTCAAAGATTCATTCCCTCATCACTGCACCATGAATTCGGGACCAGCCGCTCATTAACATTCCGTTTTTCGCCGAAATGCTCCGGCCACCTTCAACGCAAATAACTATAATCTAAAGACTTCTGTAAGGCAAGTATTTTTTATGGGATTTTTTTGAAAAAAATCTTACCGTTCTCAACCCCCCGAAAAATGCGGTGATTCCTCATATATCAGGGCTTGTTTTCGCCGTTCAATATCATGAAATCCAGAGATTGTACAGACCTTTTTCATTTTTAAAATCCTCCTTGACGATTTTGCTGCTGGGCAGGATAATGGTGGTTCTATATTTAACTTTGGGAATGTAAGTTCCATGAAAAAACAAAAAACCAATCGCAAAGAAAAAGGCACCTGGGCGGATTCGGCGTTTCATACCTGTCATTGGGTATTGGTCGCATTGAGTTTGACTATCGTTTTTCTGGTCTTCCAGATGCAGGCTTATACCATCCCGACCGGTTCCATGGCACCCACCCTGAAAGGGGCACACTTTCGCCTGCGGTGTCCCCAGTGCGGATACCGATATGATCACGATTTCAGGTCGGAATATTACAAATTGCCCCCGACAAAAGTACCCCCGAGGGATATTGAGATTCGCACCCGCCAGTCTCCACAGTGTCCCAGTTGTGCATATGCACTAAAAGCCGGTTATAAAAAGGAAATGGTTGGCGGCGTCGTTCGCCGCGTAGAACAGCAATTTCCCGTCATCGCCGGGGATCGGATATTTGTACATAAATGCATTTATCAGTTTACCGACCCTAAACGCTGGGATGTCGTGGTTTTTAACAATCCCAATGAACCCAAGATCAACTATATTAAGCGCTTGATTGCCGGTCCGGGGGAGCGTTTGCAGATTCTCGACGGGGATATTTATATTGACGACAAAATACAGCGGAAACCCCCGCATGTTCAGGAGGAATTGTGGCTGCCTGTGTATGACAACAATTTCCACCCCGCGCATCCGGATGTCAGTGCGTATAACAGGCACTTATGGAAGTATCCGCTGCGAAATGTTCCCGGCTCAAAATGGACCGTTCCCGAAGGGAACCGCTTTGGCCTCAGGCTCGAAAGTGAAGAGATTCGACTTCATGAAATCGCTTACCACCCGGAAATGAGCAATGATTTCCGTGCGAGGCACGCCTATGACGATCCGGGACAGTTCTCTGAGCTGCCTTACTGCTCCGATTTACTGGTCCGCTTCGATGTGATCTTCGCCGAGCAGGCAGCCATTACAGGGGCGATTTTGACCAAATATAACAATACGTATCGAGCTCGTGTCGAACAGGCTGGATGCCTCGGGTCTATGAAGCTTGTACTGGAACAGAGGAACCCGGATGGCGAATATGAGATTTTGACGCATAAATCCTGCGAAGTGAAATACCAGAGGCTGCCGGTACGGTTTTATTTTGCCAATGTCGACCATACCCTCATCCTCCAGTACGGCAGTGAAATGCTGGTCTATGACCTTGGTGATTCACCCGACAGCTTGGGCGAAAGGGTGCAGGTCAGTCCTGAGGTGCGAATTTTGGGGGCGGGAACGTTGGAGATCGACAATGTCGCCATTATGCGGGACTTGCATTATATCGGAGAAAAACCACTTCCGGGGTTGGAAATTCTCCAGGCCGGCCAGGGACAGGAATTCAAGCTCGGTCAGGACGAATTTTTCGTCTGCGGGGATAATACGCTTGCCAGCCTCGATTCGAGACTTTGGAATCAGCCGGGATTGGCGAATTACGGGCAGGAATATCGCCAGGGCATTGTTCCAAGAGATTACCTGATTGGTAAGGCTTTTGTGATCTACTGGCCGGGGCCGACGACTCCGCTGGAGAAATTCAAACTGATCCCTTACCTTAGCGGCATGAAGGTGATTTATGGTGGTTCAAACCGCAGCTTTCTCGATGCGATAGAATAAGGAAGTTCTAAAAGCAAAAGCATGGAAAACGAAGTTAATCGATCCGAAACCGATTCTTTACAGTCTTATCCGTACCGCCGGAGCAATCCAAGGGTTACAGAAATCCAGAATATCATGACCTGGATCATCATTGCGCTTACGCTGGCGTTCATTTTCCGAGCATTTTTAATGGAAGCGTTCCGGATTCCGACAGGATCGATGGCCGATACCCTGCGCGGCGACCATTATCACCTCCGATGTACACGATGCGGATATAAATATGACCTGGACATTGATGTGATTAATCCGCGTCCGGTTTGTCCAAATTGTGAGTATATTTTACCCTCCGGTACCCCGATTACGGCGTATCATGGCGACCGAATTTTTGTCTTTAAGAGTATATATCAGTTTTACGAGCCTAAACGGTGGGACGTGATTGTTTTTAAGAACCCGATCAATCCAGTCGAGAATTATATCAAACGGCTCGTTGGTCTGCCTGGCGAATCGGTGCAGATCATCGACGGTGATATTTATATCGATGGTCAGATCGCCCGCAAGCCTCCTAAGGTGCAGCAGGAATTGTGGATGGTAATATACGACAATAATTTCTATCCCGCCCGGGAAAAGCAGGAAAAATTCATCGTCGATGTGGACGAGGATGGAAATTTTGCTTTCAGCCAACCCTTTTTGCGGGGCGAGAATTCCGCATGGAATATTCGAGCGGATGGGCCTACGGTTTTTTCACTGAATTCGGACCCGGATGATTCTTATGGGCTCTTTTTTGACAGCCGGGGCGGGAAACGTTTCCGATCTACTTATGCCTACAATCCATCTACGGATAATCTTAACAAGCCGTACTGTTCGGACCTGAGGATGCTTTTTGATCTTCATCCGGATTCGGATGAGTGGACCATCGGGGGAGTACTCAAGAAGTATGAAACCTATTATTCCGCAGCGATTGAACAGCGTGAGGATGGTAAGATATGGATGATTCTCGAAGAATTTGAAGGGGATGAGGGATTTACCCTCGTGCAAAAGGAGATTTCACTTCCAATTGAGGATTTCTACTCCTTTGAGTTTTATAACGTAGATCATCAGCTTCATTTTGCTTTCGCGGGCGAAACCCTTACGTATGACCTCGGGCGGGGCGATGCTGACGCGGGGCATATTTATTACAATATCGAGCCGGAAGTACGGATTTTTGGTGCGGGAAAGCTCCAAATCGCCAATTTGGGCCTGTATCGCGATATTCACTATATTGACATGCCTAACCGGGCAACCAAGCGCGATCCCTTTGTACTGAATGAGGATGAGTTTTTTGTCTGTGGGGATAACAGCCCTGCGAGCCTGGATTCCCGTTACTGGTCCGGCCCGGGTATCGGCAATAACGGTTTCCAATATCGCATGGGGACGGTCCCGCGGGACTACCTGGTTGGCAAGGCATTTTTTGTCTACTGGGCGAATGCGTATTCCCCTGTGCACAATATGGCACCGCTGGTCCCGAATGTACATCAGCTTCAGGTAATTGCCGGGGGCAGTGATTAAGCGAAAATTCTGATTTTCTTGACAGAATGAGGGGGTTTTGGTAGAGTTTGCGGGCAGTGGTTTTAAAATGGATTGTAACCTCTGCAGGAGTAAATGTGTACATATTGGCCGTCGTCCCAGCCCGTTATGCCTCGCAGCGTTTTCCCGGGAAAGTGCTTGCAAAGGATACAGGCAAATACCTCATCCAGCATGTCTATGAACAGGTAACCCTCGCAAAGAAGATTGACGAGGTCGTGATTGCCGTCGATGAGCAGCGAGTACTTGAGGCTTGCGAGAGTTTTGGAGCCCGGGCGGTGATGACCCGTAAGGATCACAAAAGCGGTACGGACCGGATCGCGGAGGTTGCAGGCGGAATTGACGCACAGGTGGTTGTGAATATTCAGGGCGACGAGCCGCAGATTGATCCAGGCGATATTGACCGGCTGGTCGGGCTGTTTGAGGAGAAACCGGATACAAAAATGGCAACGCTGATCGCGCCGTTTGAGGATGAAGCAGACATCTCGAATCCGAATATCGTTAAATGCGTGACTGATTTTTCCGGCAGGGCGATTTACTTCTCACGAAGTGTCATCCCTTATGACCGCAATACCGGCGGGGCGGGGCCGATTGGGCAATACCGGCGTCACCTCGGGATTTACGGGTATGAAAGGGATTTTCTCCTTGGCTACTCGAAAATGCGTGCCGGGGTGCTTGAGGAAATGGAAAAGCTCGAACAACTTCGGGCCCTCGAAAACGGTTATTCGATTGAAACTGCTTTAGTCAGCCGGGCCTGGGACGGTATCGATACGAGGGAGCAATACGATACCTTTGTTGCGCGTTATCAGCTAAAAACAGAGAAAACGTAGAAAAATGATTATGAAATCCGGGCGGATTCCCTTACAAATGGGGATTGGTATTGTCAATCAAACTTTTAGAATGCAGGACCCGGGTGTTTGTATATTTATATCTTACTTATTCAGGGATGATGAAGTCTTATTTTAAGAAAAGGAGCGGGAATTGAGTCAGGAAGATCTGCTGGCAAAGGTAAGCGGGATTAGTACGGAGAGCGAGTATTTTTCGCCGATCCCCAAAGGCTACCATAAGGGGAAAACCCGGTATGTAGTCGTCATGGGGACGGTAATGAGCGGACTGGGTAAGGGGATTTTCTCCTCATGCCTTGCCAAGCTGATGCAGGATAAGGGGCTCAAGGTCGCCCCGATCAAGCTGGAGGGGTACCTGAATATCGATTCCGGGACGCTGAATCCATATCGTCACGGCGAGGTTTTTGTACTCGATGACGGCATGGAATGTGATATGGACCTGGGTACGTATGAGCGGATGCTGGGACATAACCTTTCGCAGGATAATTTCGCGACGAGCGGGCAGATTTATTCCTCTGTGCTGCACAAGGAGCGGCACGGGGATTACCTGGGCCGGGATGTCCAGATGATTCCGCATGTGACCGGAGAGGTCAAGCTCAAGCTTCGCAGCCTTGCGATGAACAGCGGGGCGGATGTAATTTTCGTAGAGATCGGCGGTACAGTCGGCGATTTGGAGAATGCGTTCTATATTGAGGCAATGCGTGAACTGGCATACGAAGAGGGGCCGGGGAGCTGCTGTTTTGTGGGATTAACGTATATTCTTGAGCCCAAGGCCCTGGGGGAGCAAAAGAGCAAGGCGGCTCAGCTTGGGATCAAGCAGATCATGCAGACGGGGATTCAGCCGGATATTATTGCCTGCCGTGCGGAGCGGCCGGTCAGCGAAACAGCAAGGCAAAAGATCAGCGTATTTAGTAACGTGCCGTTTGAGCGGGTGATCAGCCTGCCGGATTCGACAAGTATTTATCATATCCCGTCTATGTTGCGGGACTGCGGACTGGATTTTGAGGTCATCAAGCTGCTCAAAATTGAGGATCGGATTGATCTTGGCCATGAGCGGAAAGAATGGGCAAGATGGTGCGATTTTTCGGATAAGATAGGGAAGCGGACCCGCGAGGTCATGATTGGGATTACAGGCAAATATACCTCCGTGCGGGACAGTTACGCTTCGATTCTTCATGCCCTTGAGCATGCGGGGATTGCCCTTGGCTGCAAGGTGAATGTCAAGTGGATTGAGACGACCCAGGTTTCTCAAAAGAATGTGGCCAGCCACCTGCGCGAAGTGGACGGGATTATCGTCCCCGGCGGATTTGGAACACGGGGAACGGAGGGTAAGATCGCGTGTATTCAGTATGCCCGGGAGCATGAGATTCCATATTTAGGTCTATGCTATGGTTTCCAGATGGCGGTGATCGAGTTTGCCCGCAATGTTTGCAAAATCGAAGGGGCCAACAGTACTGAGATTGAGCCCGGGTGCAAAGCCGCGGTGATTGACATTCTTCCTGAGCAGAAGAAACTTGAGGGCCTCGGTGGAAATATGCGGCTTGGCGGACATGACATTGCGATCAGGAAGGATACGATGGCCTGGGAGATGTACGGGCACGAGGAAAGGGTGCGGCGGCGTTTTCGTCACCGCTATGAAGTGGACCCGCAATATATTGATCGGCTGGAAGAAAATGGAATGGTTTTTTCCGGAAAGTCGCCGGATTACCCGATTATGCAGATTCTCGAATTGAAGGATCATCCGTTCTTTATGGGCACCCAGGCGCATCCGGAACTGACGAGTCGGCCTTTGTCGCCGTCGCCGATGTTTGTCGGCCTGGTGGCAGGGGGGCTTGGCCATCGCTACCCGGAAGAAGGGCTGGATGGGTGCATTGATGCGGTGAAGAAAGTATGCGGACTGGTTAAGGTGTAGAGATCGGAGATTTGGCAGATGAAAGCGGGGCATTTGCGGATTTTCGCCGTGGTATTTTGGGGGATTGTTTTTGCCGGGGCGAAGCTTCATGCTGACAGCCCGGAGGGATACCCGGAATTTTCGTGGGAGACAGTGCCGGTGTTCCATCATGCAGCCAAATGGGATGGTTTATATGATGCGGAAGAATTGGAGTTCTCGCTGGCGGCTTTTCTGGTTGCCGCCCGGGAATATGCATATTTTGGATATAGCTGGGGGTGGGACCACAGCCAGGGCTGGATGCTCTGGTTTCCTGAACTGGATCGGCCTTTAGGGCCCCCAAAAGGGGACGCGAGGCGAAAAGGCTGGGTGTATACCCGCGAGTTTGCCCATGCCAGGGTTCGCGTGGATCTCGAGGATGAAACCGCTGATATCCAGTGGAAAAAATGAGGAAATCTATATTAAGGGGAGAGTTTTTATGACCAGTCGCAGGGATTTTTTGAAATTCAGTGCAGCAGGAGCCGGTCTGTTTTTATCCGGAGCCGCGTTTGGAATGGGCAAGCCGCTGCCTGAGAAAAAGCCGAACCTGCTGTTTATATTCACGGACGATCAGCGATGGGACATGATTGGGTATACAAATCCGCTGGTTCATACTCCGAATCTGGACCGGCTGGCAGAGAAGGGGATGAAATTTGAACAGGCGTTTATTACATTCCCGGTTTGCACTCCTGCGCGGGCGACGGCACTGACAGGCCGCTATGGCCTTGCCAACGGTGTGACGGATTACGCGGGGACAGTTCACGATACGGAAAGATCCTTTGCGGATTATCTGGGAGAGGCTGGATATCTGACAGCACTTGCAGGAAAGTGGCATATTGGAGGCCGCAAGCCGTCTGATTTCGGCTTTGATGAGGTGTACCAGCTTGGGAATATGGCCTCATACTGGCAGCCGAAGGTAATTAACAATGGCAAAAGGGGGGTGTATGACGGATTCAGTACGGATTATTGCGTTGAGAGTACATTAAAGGTCATCGATGCGGCGCAAGAGTCAGATAAACCGTTTTGTGTATGGCTTTGCACTCAGGCCCCGCACGGGCGATCGGAGAAACACGGCGGATACTGGATCACTGATGAGGTAGAAGCGCTTTACGAGGGGGATGCACTGGATGCGATGGAAGTTCCGGAGAATATCTATGACGATTTGTCCGGTAAGCCGGAGTATCTAAAGACATACCGCGGACGCCGATTGATGATGAATAAAGGGCCGATGACCCCCGAGCGTTATCGCAGTATCGGGTTGTTTGGACTGGTTACGCAGATGGACCGGTCGCTGGGCAAGCTGTTTGATTCCCTGGAGGAAAGGGGATTGTATGAGAACACGTATGTGATTTTCATGAGCGATAACGGCTTATTCCATGGGGAGCACGGTTTTATGAGCAAGGCGCTGCATTACGAGGAATCAATTCGGGTTCCAATGTTTGCCGTTGGGCCGGGGATCGAGAGGGGAGGTAATGAGAGCCCGGTGACCAATGCGGATATTGCCCCGACACTGCTGGCCCTTGCCGGTGTGCCGGTGCCCGGGAATATGCATGGCCGGAGTCTTAAAGGGCTGCTGCTGGAGGGCAAAGAGCTGGATCGGGAATTCGTATTCTTTGAGCTTCCCGAGGAGATATCAATCCTTGAGACAAAGCCGGCTTTTTCATTGCGGTCCAACCGGTGGAAATATATCCAAACCTTCGAAAATGGAAACAATGAGCCCTATACCCACGAGGAGCTTTACGATCTCAAATCCGATCCGGTCGAGATGCACAACCTGGCGGCTGAGGTTGAATACAAGGCCCTGGTAGACCGGATGCGAAAGAAAGTTGCAGCTCTTCGACAAGAATATCGAACCTGATCTTTTCCGGGGATCACTCCATCTCGAAAGTGACGGTTATCGCGGCGTTGACTTCGATTTGTCCCAGGGCGATGCTGCCGTCAGTCTGTGCGTCAAGGGGGATTTCCTGTATCGAATTTTGAGCCATGAATGCTCCGCGCCTTGTGCCCCAATGGGAATTGTAGCCGCAAGTCCATCCTGTATGTCCTTCGTGAATGGTATGCGGCTTTCCTATCTCCTGGCCCAGTTCGCCGGCCATGGAAGAGGCTTTTTCCCTGGCAGCTTTAATGGCCATGGTTCGCGCTTTGTCTCGGTGCTTGCGAAGCTCGGTCGTTTGGAACTGCACCCCGTGGACGTAATTGGCCCCGGATTCGAGGGCTCCGCTTAAGACCGCTTCAAATTTGGAAATGTCTCTAAGCGTGACCACGATGGTTTTTCTCACGAAATAGCCGACGAATTCCGAGTGTTCATGCTGGTTTCTGTATCGCGGTTCGATATTGATATAGTCGGTCTGGATGTACTTGCCCTCGATTTCCTGATCCTTTACGAATTGAATGATCGCTCGGATTTTCTGGTCGTTTTCTTTTTTCGCGGCGGCGAGTTCCTTATGGATTGTTTCAACGCCGAAAGTCAGGATTACCTCATCCGGTACGATGCGAATCGCAGCGTTTCCGGTTACGGTAATCAGTCTCGGTTCAGCCGCCCGGGCGGCTGCGGGCAACATTGCAGCGGCCAGCAGCAGGACGGTCAGGGGCAGGAAAGTTCGGATTTGTTTCATGGGGACACTCCTTTCTTCGCAATTAATAGACATTAATCCTAACACAATCGTTGTGGTATGGGGATTGTGCGCGACGACTCTGTACCGGGATCCAAGCCCGGTATTAATCTATGCGGGTTTAATGGAGTGTACTACTGGGGCTATTGAGAAATGTTCAACTTTTCTTTGAGCTGTTTATTTTCTTCCTGGAGCTTTGTGATCTCCTCGGTAAGTTTGCCGAGAAATTCAAGAGTATCTGCGTTGCCCTTGGCGTAATCGAGGTGAATCTTATCAATCTTTTTCTCACATTCCTCTGTGGCCTGCTGTGCGGCATCGACTTGATTTTGCAGGTCATCGATTTGCTGCTTTAATTCGATATTCTCCTGGGCAATAAGCCGGGTCTTTCTGCTGGAGGGTGACTGGTTGGTATTTTGAGCGTTTTCATCGCAGCCGGCAGTTAGCAGCAGGGCGAGAATCAGTGCGATTAGAAGCTTTTTCATTGTATTTTCCGTAATTACAGGTCTATTTTCTTGTTTATTTGACGTCTAAGAGACAGTTTACCTTTTCGGTGTGGAAATGTCAAGAATTTTTGGTTTGTGCTCCGCGCATAAAAAAATGGAAGATCCTGCCGTGGCGAGCGAATCTTCCATTCATTTTGTCACCGCAAAAGAATTATCTTCTTTTTCTTTTAGCTGTTTTCTTCTTTGCTGTTTTTCTCTTTGCGGTTTTCTTCTTAGCTACCTTTTTCTTGGCTTTTTTCTTTTTAGCCGTTTTCTTTTTGGCAGCTTTCTTCTTGGCTGTTTTCTTCTTGGCTGTTTTCTTCTTAGCCGTTTTCTTCTTAGCTACCTTTTTTTTGGCTTTTTTCTTCTTAGCCGTTTTCTTTTTGGCAGCTTTCTTCTTTGCTGTTTTCTTCTTAGCTGTCTTCTTCTTTGCCGTTTTCTTCTTGGTTGTTTTCTTCTTAGCTGTCTTCTTCTTTGCTACTTTCTTCTTGGCTGTTTTTCTTTTAGCAGTTTTCTTTTTAGCGGTTTTCTTCTTTGCCATAAGAACTTTCACCTCCTTTCGAGGTTTTAAAAGGGTTATTTATTTGTTAATGAACCATTGTCTACCTAAAATAATTATATCTTTTTATCGTCAAAAGATATAGAATTCTTTTATAAAATTTTTTACAAGTTTGCGATTTTCATTAAAGTTATTCGGGCTTGACTGCCTGTTTTGGGTACGGTTGTTTGGTTGCTATGGGTAAGGTTTGATATAAGATGCCATGAGAACCTTAGTTATGCTTGTTTTTAAAACATGCTTTTCAGTAATGTTTTGTGCGTTTATAAGGCTTTTTGGTTTTTTTGAGTGTTCAGACGCTTTGCTGCAGTCGCACAAGAAGCTATGATTGAAAAGAGCGATCGTGCGGACCGAAAATCAGGTAAGAAAAAAATGAGCAAAGAACGAAAAAAAATATAAAATATTGACTGTTTTTTTGAAATCGAACAGTTTGGATGTGAGTAAATATGAAAAATAGAAAACGCATTTTGCTTTACGGGGGCAGTTTTGACCCGGTTCATATAGGTCATCTTCGGATGGCAGAGTACTGCCGTGAGGCTCTTTCATGTGAGCGGGTGATCTTGATTCCGCTGCGATTCAATCCATTTAAAAAGTCCGGGCCGGTTGCCGGCGGGGCCGACCGAGCGGCCATGCTGGAGATTGCGGTGGGCAATCGAAAAGGCTGCGAGGTCAGCCGTGTGGAACTGACTCGCGAGGGGCCGAGTTTTACCTATGATACCGTAAAAACCTTTCGTGAGCGACTGGGGGGGGAGGTCGAGCTTTTCTGGCTTGTCGGAGCCGATGCCGCGGAAGAACTCTGGCGATGGCAGCGGATTGAGCAGCTCCTGGATTTATGCCATATTTGTGTAATGCGACGCGGGGGCTATACGCTTCCGGATATGACCCGGCTGGAGGAAAAGGTGGGTAAAAAACGCACCCAGCAGGTTCTGGCCGATATGATCGAGACTCCGGAAGTGGAAATCTGCAGCAGCGAGATACGAAAGCGTCTTGAGCAGGGCCGGGATGTTTCCGGGATGATTCCGGAACCGGTTTTGTCCTATATTAAGGATAAAGGTTTATATTATAAGGATTAGCGGGGCGGGTTTTTCGTTTGACAGGTGTCAGGGGGAGATTATAATGGGCCAAAATACTGATTTTACGTGATTTACACCCTTGCAGGGTGGATTTTTCACGAATGGGGCCGCCAGCGGATTTGCCGAAGGCAGATGTTTCGCCAAAGTGGCGTTTTTTACTTAAAATTGGTATGGATATGCACTTGCAGTCGTTTTTGGCATTGATATTTGGAGATGATACATGTTGCAGCGTAAGGGTCTGTTGTTGTTTTTGGCCGTTTGTGTTTTGGTAGGGCCGGGGTTGTGCTTTGGACAGGAAATCTCGGGTTCTGACGAAGTGGAGCGTCATTGGAATGATTTTTTACATTATGCGACAATCGGCCTGATTGATATCGCGAAAGGGCACGGGCAGGCACTGGTGGATTTGGATCCTGATCCGGTGTACCTGCTGGAGTTGAGCGAGGCGAATCCTGATGCCTACAAGGTTTTGCTGAGGATGAATGACCACAGCCAGGCGCTCCGCGAGGTCAGCGAGGCGGTACTGGATATTATCGAACAGGGTCGCTACCTGCGCCGGACTGAGGCGGCGATTATCCTTGAGGAGATCGACCGGCTGGATACGACGATTCGCGGGAGGCTTGCAGCCCAGGAACGGCTGAAAAATGCCGGTGAATGGGCGGTTCCATTCCTGGTGGATGTTCTGTTGATACCGGAACGCAAGAATGAGTTTGTCTATATTAGTGAGGCGCTGGTCAAAATCGGACGCGGGGCGATTCGTCCGCTGGCTGCGGCGATGAACACGGATGACGTGGGGTTGAAAGTTCAGATCATCCGGGTGATGGGAGAGATTGGGTATCCCCAGGCACTGAGCTATCTCAAGTATGCACTGGAAAATTCGGATTCCCAGCCGGTTCGCGAGGCGGCCAAATCCGCGATAGAACAAATTGACAGCCGTGCGCTGCAAATCACGGCGACGGAGCTGTTTTTCCAGTTGGGTGAGTCCTATTATTACCACAGTGATTCGATTGCCCCGGCCGCAGGGTATGAATTTGCGAACGTCTGGTTCTGGGATGCCAGTCAGGAGCGTCTGACCCGGGAAGAGGTGGACCTGGCCCTGTTCCATGAGTTAATGGCGATGCGATGCTGTGAGAATTCGCTTCGTGCGGATAGGAAGACGGGCAAGTCGATTGGTTTGTGGCTGGCGTCGTATTTCAAGCTGGAATCGACCGGGGCCCCCAAGCCGGAATACTTCGGCCAGGGACACGCGGACGCGATGACTTATGCAACCACCGCGGGTGCCGAATACCTGCACATGGCCCTGGACCGTGCACTGGGGGATCAGAACAATTATGTCGCATTACAGGCGGTGGAAGCCCTGTCGGCCAATGCGGGCCAAAAAAGCCTGCTGTATCGTCTTGGGACCGACCAGCCGCTGGTCAAGGCACTTTCGTATGATGATATTTCGGTCAAGTACAGTGCGGCTATCGCAATCGGCAAGGCACTTCCGGACGAGAACTTCAAGGGCAGCAGCCTGATTGCCGAACACCTCGGGGCCGCGATTACCGATCAGGCACTGGATGCACTGGGCACTGAGATGCTCGATGCCTATGCACAGCGTGCCCTTAACGCAATGAAGCTTTTGGCCGTTTCGGGCAATTCCGTCGTCAACCTGACCGATGCCCAGGCCCGGTTGATCGGGGGTACGAAAGACCCGCGTGAATTTGTTCAGACGATGAGCGGTGAAATTCTGGCCTGGATGTCGAGCCCCGCCTGCCAGCAGGCCCTGTATGAAATGGCGATGAACGAAGGCAACAGCGATGCAGTTCGCCTAAGCGGGTTTGATTCTTTGACGGTATCTGCGAAGCGAAACGGGAATCTGCTTCGGGAAGGCCAGGTTCGGGCCCTGTACGAATATATCAGCTCAACGGCGACGGATCCGCAATACCGTTCGGCCGGGGCGATGGCATTCGGCAGCCTGAATCTGCCCAGCCGAATGGTCAAGGACCTGATCCTGGACCAGGCGGTGCAGTAACGAGGCGGATTGCGGGATATGCGGTTTTTGAAGTGACGGAGTATGAACAAAGACGGTGAAGAATCCCGTGAGATGGGGCGTGCAACGATGCGGTGGCTCAGCGTCGGGATTGAGTTTTGTATAGTGGTATGCCTGTTCGCATTTCTGGGCCATGTAGGCGACAGATTTCTGGGCAGCAGTCCGTGGCTGATGGTTGCGGGCTTTTTTGTTGGTTTTTTTGTAATGATTTATTGGCTGGTGCAGTCGACGCGGGATATGCAGTAAGGTCTTAAGGTATTGATTTTGAATTCAGGCAAGGGATATCTGATTCTTGGGGGGATCGCGGTATTGTCTGCTGGGGTTTTGCTGGCCGGAATCGTGTCGCAGGGTTCTTTGGGCGCGTTTTTATTTGCTGCAGGGGTGAACCTGGCGGCCGGGGCGGTTGGTATTCTGTGTGTCAACTCGATTCAAAAAAGCTGGGGGGTTGTTCCCGCAGCAGTTTTCGCGGGTATGATCCGCGTATTGTTTGTTGCCGTTGGATTTGTGACCTATCTCGCAGTATGCGGAGAGGAATTGTTTGTTTTCATGATAACAATAGCAGCCTTTTATTTAGCGATTTTGCTCGGGGAAACGGTTTTTGCGGTCCATGTTGCCGGCAAGTTTGATTTTGAAAGCGAGGGGGGCGTATGATCGGGACGATGATGTCGGCCGGCATGATGAATGTTCTCGGGTCTGTCGATCCGCTTAGTGAGGTCGCCGCCCGGAGGTTGTTTACATTCGAGATGTGGGGGATGGAGATCGACTTTAGCAACCACATGTTGATGATTACCTTTACCGCGATTCTGCTGATGGTCCTGATCCCTCTTGCGGTTTTTCGTGGACGGCTGGTCCGAACAGGGGCAGGCAATTTTGTTGAGGCGATCTGCGTGTTCATCCGGGAGGAAATTGCCAGGCCGTTTTTGGGCAAATACACAGATGATTATGTCGGGTATCTCTGGACCGTATTTTTCTTTATCGGTGCGCTGAACCTGCTGGGGATGGTGCCGTTTTCAAGGATTTTCTATATCCTGACCCGCCAGGAGAATCATTTTGAAGGTGCGGCGACGGCGAACATCTTTATCACGGGTTCGCTTGCCTTTCTTGCGTTTATCATGATCCATGTCGCGGGGATTCGCAGCCAGGGGCTCTCCGGGTATCTCAAGCATTTTATCCCGCCGGTGCCGACGGTGTTAAAACCGCTGCTGTTTGTGATTGAGCTGATCAGTGCATTTGTAAAGCCCTTTGCCCTGGCGGTTCGTCTTTTTGCAAACGTTCTGGCCGGGCACATTCTCCTTTCGACGATCATGGGTTTTATTTTTGTCTTTAAAAACATTTTTGTCGCAGGCGGTTCGATTGCCTTTGCGGTGGTCATGAGTGTCCTTGAGATTTTTGTCGCATGTCTCCAGGCGTATATCTTTACGTTTTTAACGGCGATTTTTATCGGCTTTTCAGTTTCGCCTGAACATTAGGATCTAAAATAGAAACAGAATTTCAAACAATAACAGAGAGATTTGGAGGTCTTGTTCGATGTTAGACTTATCGATGGCACAGTGGATGGGAGCGATATTAAGTGAGACGAGCATTCAGCTTGGCGACAAAGGGCTGGGTTTGCTTGGCGGTGTGCTGGGCTGCGGCCTGGTTGTCATCGGCGGCGGCCTGGGGATCGGTAAAGTGGCCGGCAGTGCCTGTGAAGCGATTGCCCGTCAGCCCGAAGCGGGCGGCCGAATTTTTACGGTGATGATTATTGGCGCCTCAATGATCGAGGGGGCAACGCTGTTTTCGATCCTCGCCTGTTTTCTTGCGGTCTGGAGCGGAGCGTTTGGAGGCTAATCTTAGGCAGGGAGAGTCACCTGTGAAGAATTGGATATGGATTCTGATCATTTTTCTCGCGGTGTTGGCCGGCCCGGCAGGGTTGTTCGCGCAGGATGCCGGTGAAGCGCCCCATGACGACAGCTTGATTGAAGAGCCGCTGGTCGGTGATGCCCCTGCGCAGGAAGGCGACCACGGTGAACAGGAGAGCGGCGGAATCTTCAGCGGGTCTCTCGCAGAGGCCTGGTGGACGATTATCTGGTTTGTCCTGCTGATGGCGGTGCTGGGTAAATTTGCCTGGAAACCGATCTTGCAGGGACTTCAGGCTCGCGAAGACCACATTGCCCGCCAGGTGGAAGAGGCCGAAGAGATCAAGAAAAAAGCACAGGACGTTCTCGATCAGTACCGTTCCAAGCTGTCCAGTGCGGATGAAGAAGGTCAGCGGCTGATCACTTCCCGCATGAAGCAGGCCGAAAAGGAAGCCCATGAGGCCGTGGAAAAGACCCAAAAGGAAATCGACCAGATGCGTGAACGGGCCAAGGCCGAAATCGAGAGGTCCAGTCAGCAGGCTGAGGTAAAGCTTCGTGAACAGGCCGGTGAGATGGTCATGCGGCTCAGCGAAGAGATTCTCCGCCGGACGATTACCGAACAGGACAATCAGCGGCTGATCGATGAAGCCATTGCAAAACTTTCGGAAGATGAGCACGGGGGGGCAGGGAGCTAAACGATGCGGCGGGATCTGGCCAGACATGTTGCTCGAGAGGTATACTGCGAGGTTCTCTTTGAACTGGCTGAGCAGACCGGGCAGATTGAAGCCGTACTGGCGGATTTGGCCGGCCTGGCGAAACTGATTGCGGATGAGCCGGAATTCTCAAGCCTGATGGAATCGTCACATATTTCCGGAGAGGAAAAGGCCGAAGTGATCCGGCGTGTGTTCCAGGGGCAGGTGTCCGGGCTGACGCTGGATTTCCTGATCGTGCTGGCCCGGCGGGATCGGATTAACCTGCTGCTGAGCATTGCCAACCGGTACGAACTGCTGGTCGATAAACACATGAACCGGGTGCCTGTCGAGGTAACGGTGGCCCGGCCGATGGATGAAGAACAGAGGGATCAATTGTGCACACGTCTTGAAGAGAGCCTAAAGAGCAAGGTGAAACTTTCGATTGAAGTCGATCCTTCGCTGATTGGCGGGATCGTGATCCGCAAGGGCGAAAAGATGGTGGATCATTCCATTCGGCGGGCACTTCGCAAGGCCGTGGGGCGTGTGGCATGATGGTGATTACGGAGGCGAAACCATGAAGATCAGTGTAATGAAATATATTCGAAATAATAAAAAGTCCTTTACCGTGATGGTGGTTTTATTTTGCATCTGGTGCCTGCTTTTAATCGTGGATCTGTTTAACAGTACGGCGTTTCAGTATATCGCACTGTTTCCAATGATTATCCTTTTTGTGTATTTAAATACGCATCATTTCAAACAGGAGCTTTTACGGGAACTCAAGAACCTTCACAACCAGGAGGAAAACCACAGCGATGAGCTGCATGAAAAGCTGATCGAACGGATCGAGAACCTCGAGCGGCTCCAGGGCAAGACGGTGAAAAATCTGCCGCGGAACCTGTCGGACGAATTGTAATTTAGCTTCGGGAATGAACCAGACACGATGAAGATCAATGTGGAACAAATCAGCGACCTGATCAAACAGGAGATCGGGCGGTATAAAAATGATGTCGATGTCGCGCGGGTTGGGCGTGTGATCGAAGTGGGTGACGGAATTGCTCGAATCTACGGCATGGAAAGTGCGATGGTCGGCGAGATGCTCGAATTTGAGCATGGTGTAGTCGGCGAGGTATTTAACCTCGAAGAAGACTCCGTCGGGGCCCTGATCTATGGCGATTTTCTCAAGGTCAAAGAATCGCAGATGGTCCGTTCGACGGGACAAATCCTGACTGTGCCGGTTGGAGAGGCGATCCTGGGCCGCGTGGTGGATGCTCTTTGTATGCCCATTGACGGGGCCGGGGAGATCCAGTCTCAAGGTCGTCGGCTCGTGGAATTTCCTGCCAGCGGAATCGCGGATCGTCAACCGGTCAACCAGCCGCTGCAAACGGGTATCAAGTGTATTGATTCGATGATTCCCATCGGTAAGGGCCAGCGGGAACTGATCATCGGCGACCGCAAGACCGGCAAAACCGCACTGGCACTCGATACGATTATTAACCAGAAAGATAAGGGTGTGATCTGCGTCTATGTCGCGATCGGGCAAAAGGAATCGACTGTGGCCGAAGTGGTCGGCACGCTTCGCCGTCACGGGGCGCTGGATCATACCGTTGTCGTTTCCGCAAGCGCCGCCGACAGTGCTGCCATGCAATATATCGCACCGTACGCGGGCACTGCGGTCGCAGAGTACTTTATGTACGAAAAGGGGCGGGACGTCGTATGTGTCTATGATGACCTCAGCAAGCACGCGGTGGCGTATCGTGAAGTGAGCCTTTTGCTTCGCCGTCCGCCGGGCCGCGAGGCGTATCCGGGTGATATTTTCTACCTGCACAGCCGCCTGCTGGAACGAAGTGCCCGGCTCAGCGAGGCAAGGGGGGGTGGATCGATTTCTGCACTGCCGATTGTCGAAACCCTGGAAGGGCAGGTTTCGGCGTATATTCCGACGAATATTATTTCTATTACAGACGGCCAGATTTATCTCCAGCGGGAATTGTTCCTCTCGGGTGTGCGGCCGGCAGTGGATGTAGGTATCAGTGTCAGCCGTGTCGGCGGGGATGCCCAGCCCGACGCGATGAAAAAGGTCGCTCCCAAGCTTCGCCTGGACCTGGCGGTTTACCGTGAGCTGCAGGATTTTGCCCGGTTGGGAACCGAGCTTGACCCGGCGGCCCAGGCCCAGCTCGACCGCGGTGCCCGTATGGTAGAGACACTCAAGCAGAACCAGTTCAAACCCCAGAATGTCGCAGAGCAGGTGGTCAGTATCCTCGCAGGCAGCTCGGGGGCTCTCGATGATATCGCAGCAGGGAGGGTTACGCATTTTCTGGGGGAAATGCTGGAGTGGATGAAACTCGAGGCCCCGGAATACCTCGATGCAGTTCAGCAGGAGGGCGGATTTGATGATGAAATGGTTGACGCCCTGAAAGAGGCAATCGAGGCGTACAAGATGATCTACCGGTTCAGTTATGGTGCGTAAGCTGGAATATGACATCACGCTCGAACCGATGGCCGCCCGGGAGGGACAAGCGGTCGCTGCGCTGGTGGCTCGAACCATGAACGAGACCGAGGGGCAGTTTGCCAAACGGACAATTGATTTTCATTTTGCCTGTCAGGATCAGGGGATCGAGGACGGGCGGAGCTATTTTGTCTGGAAGCCGGAGGGGGAAATTCGCGGGGTCACCGGTTTGCAGAATTATATCTGGGGGCCGAGGGAAAATGTCTGGCTGACGTGGTTTGCCGTGGAGCCGGAATTGCAGGGACGGGGCATCGGCACAGAGCTGCTTTATGCGACAGAGAAACTCGCGTGGGAGAATGGATACCGAAAGTTTTTCGTCGAGACCTATTCCGGACCCGATTTTGCCCGGGCACGGGAATTTTACGAAGCCAGGGGTTTTTCCGAATATGGACAGGTTCGCGAATACCTGCCCAATGGAGATGCAATGATTGTGTATGGAAAACCGCTTTCGGGAATGTAAAGGAAGCCGAATCAGGATATGGCCAGTTCGAGACAAATTTTGAATCGATTGCGTGCGACGGAGAACATCTCCAAGGTCACGCATACGATGGAAACGATCAGCGCGGTGCGGTATCGCCAGCACTATCGCAAGTGGTCCGAGGGTGTGGAATTTTACGATGCGCTGGCCCGGATGGTCTACCTGCTGGTTACAGCGGAAGAGACGATCCATCATCCCCTGATGCAGGTTTCAGAATCGAAGACCAGTGCCCTGATCCTGATTGGCAGCGACCGCGGACTGTGCGGTGCGTATAACAGCAACCTGTTTCGGCTGCTTGATGTGCACATGAAGATGGCCCGCCGGTTTGGCCGTGAACTGAAGGTCTACGCAAAGGGCAAGAAGGTGCTAAGCCACCTGGACATTCGCGGAATCAAGCCCGAGAAGGTCTTCGATGACTTTGATGAAGTGCCCGATTCCGCCAGGGGCCGGGAGATGGCTGATGGATTTGTGGATGATTACCTTTCCGGACGGATCGGGCGGTTGGGTGTGATCTATACACGATTTTTCTCCGTGGCATCCCAGCAGGCCCAAACGCTGACAATCCTGCCGATCCCGGAACTGATTGACGATCTGACGACACGCGCGACGGTGATCTGGCCGTATGAACTGACGTTTGAAGATTTTCTTTTGTCTCCCAGCGGTGAAGAGATTTTTGAGTCGCTCGTGCGGATGATGCTGACCACGGCACTGGTCGGCTGTTTCCGTGAGGCGGCTTTAAGCGAGCATCTCGGCAGGGTCGTCGCGATGCGAAGCGCCACGGACAATGCTTCTTCGATGATTGATGATTTGACCAAGGAATACAACCGTGCCCGCCAGGGGCAAATCACGACGGAGCTTCTGGATATCATCGGCGGAGTGGAGTCGGCGGACCAGGGATAATAATGAAAGGTTTGTTTTGGGCCCCGGGGCCCGGATAAAAAAGGATACAGGCTATGAACAGCGGACGAATCACACAGGTGGTCGGAAGTACATTTGAAGCGGAATTTCTATCGGACAAACTTCCCTCGATCTTTAACGCTCTTGAAGTCAATTATGATTTTGAGGGCCAGCCCCAGCGGCTCGTGGGGGAAGTCCAGCAGCATCTCGGCGGCGGGCGTATCCGGGCCGTTGCCCTGGGCAGCACATTCGGGATGCGTCGCGGGATGGAAGTCATCGATACCGGCGGTCCGCTCTCGGTTCCGGTCGGCAAGGCAACGCTGGGCAGAGTGTTTAATCTCCTGGGCGAAGCCGTGGATGGACTCGGGCCCGTAGAAGCGGAAAATCGCCGCCCGATACACAACGAGCCGCCTGCATTCGTGGAATTATCCGAAAAGTCCGAAATGTTTGAGACGGGAGTCAAGGTTGTCGATTTGTTGTGTCCGTTTGTAAAAGGGGGAAAAACAGGCCTTTTCGGTGGTGCCGGCGTGGGCAAAACTGTTCTGATTCAGGAGTTAATCGCTCGAATTGCGACTGAACACGGAGGATATTCCGTATTTGCCGGGGTGGGCGAGCGGACACGTGAGGGTAACGACCTGTGGCTGGAGATGCAGGAGACCATGGTGGGCGATACCGGGCGAAATGTTCTGGAAAATACATGCCTGGTATTCGGCCAGATGAACGAGCCGCCGGGTGCGAGGCTGCGTGTGGCCCTGACGGGGCTGACCATGGCTGAAGAGCTTTGCGAGCAGAGCAGCGGCGAAACTCTGCTGTTTATCGATAATATTTTCCGTTTTTCACAGGCGGGAGCGGAGGTTTCGGCCCTGCTGGGCCGTGTTCCTTCCGCGGTGGGCTACCAGCCGACGCTTGCCAGCGAGATGGGCCAGCTCCAGGAGCGGATCGCATCGACAAAATCCGGGGCAATTACCTCTGTACAAGCGATTTACGTTCCAGCCGACGACCTGACGGACCCGGCCCCGGCAACGACGTTTACCCACCTGGATTCATCGGTGGTCCTTTCCCGCCGGATCGCGGAAAAAGGCATCTATCCCGCGGTCGATCCGTTGGAGAGTAACTCTCGTATTCTTGATCCTCATGTGGTCGGCCAGGAGCATTACGATGTATCTCAGCAGGTTCTCGAGTATCTCCAGCGGTATCACAATCTTCAGGACATTATCGCCATTTTGGGTGTGGATGAGCTGAGCCGCGATGACCAGTTGGCGGTTTCTCGTGCCCGGCGCCTGGAGCGGTTCTTCAGTCAACCGTTCGTCGTAACTAAGCAGTTTACCGGCCTGGACGGCAAGTACGTTACTTGTGAAGATACGGTGCGAAGCTGTAAGGAAATCTGCGAAGGGAAATGGGATCAGCTGCCGGAGACGGCATTTATGTACATCGGTGTGATAGAAGAGGCCGCAGAGAAAGCCCGGAATTTATAAACGGGGATTTCAGATAGGGAATTATTACTATGGTATCGACATGGTCAGGGCGATTTCGACTGGAACTTTTAGAGCCGACCGGAGAGGTTCTGCGGTGTCGGTGTTCCAGTGTCGTTTTACCCGGGCACGATGGGCATGTGGGTGTGCTGCGAAATCATGCCCCGATGATGTGTTCGCTGGGAGCGGGAATTCTCGAAGTACGCGGTATTGTGGACGATGGAGATAAGTATTACGTCCTCGACGGCGGTTTTGCCACGACCAGCGAAAACCTGGTGACCGTGCTGGCTTACGAGGTTCTTACCTTTGAAGGCCTGTCGGGCGAAGAGCAGATCGAAATGTACCGCAAGGCCCAGGAGGTTTTCGCGGGGCAGGACTATATCCTGGCCCAGCGGGGCAAGGGTGACGTGGAAAAAGCCCGACTGGTGGTCCGAATGGCAAAAATGGCTGGTGTTTCTTTTTAACCGTTGTGTTGCCGTTTCAGGCGATATTGCCGGTTGATAATCCCTGAATTTGGCCGAGAGAACCTGGATTTGGGTTTTTATTTGCAATTTCAGCCGGTCGAGGGTAAGATTTGGCCCTGTGAAGGATTGTTTATGGCTGATTCTAAGAAAGATCCCAAAACAAAAGTCCCTTCCGGTGCGGTAGAAGACTTTGTAAGTCGTCTTAGCCAGGAACACCGGATGCTTGTGGTATTGAAAAACCAGCTTTACGGCGGCGACTGGAGCGGGATGTTGGATGATTTGAAGAATCGGCTGGAAGGCAAGCCTTATATTTTTAAGCTTGCAAACCGGATTCAGGATGATATTGAACGGATCGGCGAGCTGGAAACGTTCGAAAAAGAGCACGGAATCGACCTGGCGGACTATGTCAAGTTGTGAGATTTCGTTATGAATGGTAAACAGTACTATCAGGATTGACAAATATGGTAAAACAGATGCGTTTGAGTGCAGCGTTATTTTTGATTCTTGGGTTTCTATGCACAGGTTCCCTCTTGGCTGCGAAAAAAGTGGATAAATCTTCCGCCCTGGTTGACGGTACCCTGCTGCGTGAGGCAGGCCTTCAAATGTCCTGGCAGACGACCCTGCCGGTCGAAAAAGGCGAAGGGATCGACCGGCTTTTTGTGCATGACAAGTATCTTTATATCCTGACCGGAAGCAATTACATGGTCTGCATGGACCGGGCGAAGGGGACGATGCGTTTCGGTCTCCAGTTAGCCGATGAGGGATTGTGGATTTGCCCGCCGCTGTATGCAGAAGGTAAACTCTGGTTCATGATCGGTACGACGCTGAAGATTCTCGATCCGTTTTCCGGCGTAATTAAGGACGCATACAGTTTTACGACCATTGGGCGAAGCAGTGTCTGTAACATGTCACGAAATGATACCCATTTATTCGTGGCTGGTTCCGAGCGGCGGCTCAATGCACTGCACCTGGACGGTTTCTGGCGGGATTTCCAGGTTACCGCGCAGGATGATTCGTTGATTACTTCCCTCGTTGCGGATAATAAGCGTGTGGTATTCGCAACGGAGGAAGGGACGGTATACGCGATTTCGGCCCAGGGGCCCGTCAAACAGTGGCAGTATGATGTCATTGGCGAAATCCAGGCCCGAATCGTGACTGACCAGGTTTCCGTTTATGTCAGCAGTTTGAATACGAAACTCTATCGGCTGGATATCCAGACCGGAAAGATGCTCTGGGATTATCCATTCCAGGCGGGGGCACAGCTTCTGGATCCGGTGCGGATCGGCAAAGAGGTTGTCTACCAGCCGGCAGGTTACAATGGTCTGTATGCAATTGACCGGGCGAACGGAACACTTCGGTGGCAGGTTGCTGACGGAGTGGCAATGATTACCGAGATTGAAAACCGCGCATACCTGATGGCCCGTAACGGTGTCCTGGTGGTGATGGACAATGAGAAGGGCAAAAAAATCCGGTCCGTCAATTTCTCGGCGGTTACGGATTACGCGTACAACAATCAGGACGGTGTATTGTACGTGGCCGATGAAAAGGGGCGTGTCGCGGCGATTGTTGAAAACCCGGAGACAGAATGATCCCGGAGGATTTTGAGAGACGGGAATAATCGATAAATGTAATTTCAGGGAGATGTATTGACATGGCAGTCAAAATTGAGCGGGCATTGTTGAGCGTATCGGACAAAACGGGGATTGTGGAATTCGCGAAGTCGCTTTCCCAGATGGGGGTCGAGATCATCAGTACCGGCGGCACGGCGAAAAAACTTCAGGAAGCGAAAATTCCGGTCACCGGGATCGAGGAGGTGACCGGTTTTCCGGAGATGATGGACGGCCGGGTCAAGACACTGCACCCGCGCGTGCATGGGGCACTTCTGGGGATTCGTGAAAATGAATCGCACGCCGCGGCCATGAAGGAACATGAAATTCGTCCGATTGACCTGGTTTGTGTAAACCTCTACCCGTTTGAGCAAACCGTCGCCAAGCCGGGCTGCTCCTTTGAAGAGGCGATTGAAAATATCGACATCGGCGGGCCGAGTATGATCCGCTCTTCGGCGAAAAATCATCGTTACGTAACCGTCGTGACCAGCCCGGAGCAATACGACTGTGTGATCGAAGAGATGCGATCGAACCAGGGATTTGTCAATTCCGATCTCCGTAAGGATTTTGCCCGGGTTGCGTTCGGGCTGACGGCCAGCTACGATGCCGCGATTTCGAGATATCTCAGTGACAAGGCCGATGTGACTTTCCCGGAACGCATGTCGATTGCGGTTACCAAGGAATCGGATCTTCGCTATGGTGAAAACCCGCATCAAAGTGCTGCGTTTTACCGGCTGGGCCAGAGCGATGAGGTTTGTGTCGGTAACGGCAAACTCCTTCCGGGCGGTACCGGGATCAGCTTTAATAACCTTCTCGATGCGAATGCGGCTTTCGAGCTGTGCAAGGAGTTTGAGAAACCCGCCGCGGTTGTCGTTAAACATTTAAATCCCTGCGGCTGTGCGGTAGATGAGAATATCCAGGTGGCCTACGAAAAGGCCTACCTTGGCGATGTGATAAGTGCTTTCGGCGGTATCGTCGCGCTCAACCGCAAGGTGGACAGCTCCCTGGCACAGGTGATTATGGAATCGTATGACCGGTTCGGTAAAGCCAACGGTGCCAGCGGCTTTTTCGCGGAGGTGGTGATTGCTCCCTCATTTGACAGTGATGCTGTCGAAATCATGCGTACAGCAAAGAATTGGGGCCAGCGGGTCCGCCTGATGGAAATGGGCGAGATGGACCGGGCAAAGATTGACCAGAGCGAATTTGATATACGCTGCATTGTCGGCGGTTTGCTTCTTCAGCATCGTGACCTGGTCGGCTGGGAGCCGGATGAACTGGTGTACCCGACCAAAAAGAAGCCCACACCCGAGCAGCTTGAAGACCTTCGGATTGCCTGGCTTTGTGCAAAACACGTAAAGAGCAATACCATTACCCTGGTGCGTGAAAAAAGGCTGGTAGGTGTCGGTGCCGGGCAGATGAACCGCGTGGAGTCGGGTCTGATTGCCTTCAAGCAGGCCGGCGAAATGTCCAAGGGCAGCGCGATGGGCAGTGACGCCTTCTTCCCGTTCCCGGATAACGTTGTCAATGCCGTCAACGCGGGCGTGGCTTGTATCGTTCAGCCGGGCGGCTCGAAAAAGGATGATGAGGTGGTCGCTGCCGCGGATCAAGCAGGCATTGCGATGGTCTTTACAGGAAAACGCCATTTTAAACACTAAATTGGCCGCGAGAGATTGAACCGAAATTTTCGGTTTGACCGCGCGGTTTCAGGGGCACAACAGAGAACAGGCCGCGCATAAAAAAAGCCTGTCGAATAATCGGCAGGCTTTTCTTTTTGGATTGTCTTGTTTTTACTTCTTTGTTTTGATACCGCAGGCCTTTTTGAGCTTTTCGGCCATGTCAGTATTTTCCCACGTAAAATCTTTGAGTTTCTTGCCAAAGTGGCCGTTGCAGGCGGTTTTTTCAAAGATGGGCCGCTTGAGCTTGAGATGTTTTACCATGCCCTCAGGCGTCAGCGGGAAAACTTCCTGTACCGCATTCGCGATGATCTTTTCGTCGATTTTTGCGGTTCCCTCGGTATCAACAAGTACGGAAATCGGCTCCGGTACACCGATCGCATAAGCAAGCTGTACTTCGCATGCATCGGCGAGCCGTGCCGCGACGATGTTTTTGGCGATGTAGCGTGCCATATAGCTGGCCGTGCGGTCTACCTTGCTCGGGTCTTTTCCGGAGAAGGCTCCGCCGCCGTGACTGCCGCGTCCGCCGTAGGTGTCCACGATGATCTTTCTTCCGGTCAGGCCGCAGTCGCCCTTCGGGCCGCCGATCACGAATTTGCCTGTGGGATTGACATGAACGATCATCTTATTGTCTACCAGCCTGGAGGGCAGGCAGGGCATGATCACATTTTTGATGATCTGATTTTTCAGTTGTGAAAATTTTACTTTCGGATCGTGCTGGGTCGACACCACAACCGTATGAATCCGTTTGGGTTTGCCCTGAGCATCATATTCCACCGTGACCTGGCTCTTGCCGTCGGGACGGAGGAATTTCAATTTTCCGTTTTGACGCATCGCTGCCAGGCGGTCGGTAATCAAGTGGGCAAGGTAGATTGGCATAGGCATCAGGGCCGTAGTCTCGCGGCACGCAAAGCCGAACATCAATCCCTGGTCCCCGGCACCTTGTTCTTTATGCAGGCCCCTGCCTACATCCACACCCTGGGCAATATCCGGGCTTTGATTATCAATGCTGGTGACCACGGCGCAGCTTTCAGAGTCAAATCCGAGGGTTGGATCGTTGTAGCCGATACGGGCAATGGTCTTCCTGACGATTTCAGGGATATTTGCAAATGCCTTGGTCGTGATTTCTCCAGCCACGACAACCAGGCCGGTTGTGACCATGGTTTCACAGGCAACGCGGCTGTTCGGGTCTTCCGCAAGCAGTGCGTCAAGTACAGCGTCCGAGATTTGATCCGCGACTTTGTCCGGGTGGCCTATCGTTACAGATTCACTCGTAAAGAGGTGCCCTTCAAGATCAAAAATCCTTTTTTTCTTTTTTCGCGTTTTGGCCATGGAATGCCTCCCTTGCTATTGAATTGTTAAGTAACTGTAAAAGGAATATGATACACAGCCGGGAGGGCGGGGTCAATTTGAATTTTTGGGGTTTAGAAATTTTTGGGGCTGTTCGTTCAGCTCCCAGTTGTACCGAATATACTCAATTTCAAGGGGAGGATTGTTGCGCAGGAATTCCCGGGTGGATTCATCGAGATAGTCGTATACGAAATTCAAAAAACCGCGGTATTTTGGGTCATAATTGCGGAACCTTTTTTCCTGCTGGTAGCTATCAAAGGCGTCAGAATACCAGTTGAAAATTGCGGAAATGTATATTGTTTTCCCCTCTTTATCGAGACGGAACCCCTTGGGGGAATTGATATATTGCCGGGTTTGTCGCTCGATCTCCTCTTCGAGGTTTTCTTTCCGATAGGGTTCATTTCTCAGTTTCGGAGCCCCCATACTTGCATAGCAAATTGCGAAAAACGCCCTCGGTTCCGAGAATTTTTTGATCAGAAAGTCTTCTTCGATCTCTTTTAGAGTATATTGCAGGTCAAAAATATCAAAATAAACATTATCCCGGGCATTAGTCAGGTGAATCACGCTGTTGTCAGGAAAGAAAAATTTCATAAACCACTTGGGTTCGATGGGATAATTGTCAATGACGAGCTTTAGGGTACACAAATTGTATGCATTGATCCAGAATGCAATTTTTTCGGTCTGGTCCATGGCCAGGTATTCGGCCGTATGCATCTCATTGAGCAGTTTCATCGGTTCGATCAGGTTGGCACGGTGCCTGCGTAGGGCGGAATAATTTACCAGTCCATTTGGGTCCACATAGGTGCTCAGAACCGTTTCGAGATGCTGATACAACTGTTCTTTGTTAGATTTTATATCAAGAAAGTCCTCGTTTTCAGCATCAATCTCGGTTTCTGTCTTTTTATCGGGCTTGTTGGGGTCTTGGGCGTCCGCGAGAACCGGACTGGCTGATAGAAGGATCAGGGAAAAAATGAACGCAAAAAGGCCTGTATAAGTAGGTTTGGGAAATTGCATTTTATCTAAAACGTTATTGACCATACTTTAATTTACCTTTTTGGAGCCTGATTGTTCCCTTTAAATGTACTGAAATCTTCAAAGGGTACTGTTTTTGTCGGCTATTTGAGAGGCCAACATTACCCTTGGAGGAATGATAGGAAATTACCGCGGAGATTTCAATTGAAAAATCGGGATTTGAATTGAGTCGATGAGCTCAAATCCGGGTTATCAAGGTCTATTTTAAGGGTAGTTCTAATAATTGCTTTTGAGCGGCAAGTAGAAGATTTTTGCTTCCGGCAAGGAAGGGAAATCAGCCTTAGTTGCGCTACGTCGGCTTTTTTCTGATGCCGTCCGAAAGCAAAAAGATTCGCTTGACCGCCAAAATGAATTGTTAGAGGTGCCCTTTAAGCTTTTAGATGGGGTATTTCGCTTGACAGGGCCGCAAATGGCGGTTAGGTTTCTGTAATATTTGTATAGTTTCAGTGAAAGAATGCTTTAAGGGATAATTTTGATGAAACATCTCGATATGGTCCGTATATTTTGGATTTTATTGGTCCTTACACTGCCGGCAGCTTTTGGCCAGCGCCTGGACACGGAGGAAATTGATCGTGTTCGTGAACAGGCGGTCAAGGGAGAGGATCTGGGGGATTTTGATCTGCGTGTAATTGATGTATTTGCGGACCAGGCGGTGGAGGAGCTGATTCTTACCCAGAATCTGCAGGAATCGAACTCGATTCGCAAGGCAATTGTGGACCGGATGGGCATTCGGGCTGACTCGGTATATAACAAAGCTTATGTGGATGCGATATTGAAGTATCTCACCCCCGCTGTGGAGACCCTTTCGGAAAAAGACCTCACAGAGCAGGATATCCGCATTCAGCGCGATATCATGATTCTTTGTGCAAAAATGGGGGATGTTCGCTTCACACCTTTCGCGGTAGACTGGCTGAGCCATACGGATACGACCGTTCGCTACTGGGCGGTCCGTGCGATTTCTGAGCCGGTCGTTGTGGATGCCATTACAGGGGCAGGGGCTGATACAGATCTTCGTCAGTCAATTCTGGACGGCTTAAATACCCTTCTTGAAAAGGAAAACGAGGGAGAGGTGCTTCGGCTGGTAACTCTGCTGGCAAGCCGCCTGAAAGGGCAGGAAGCAGTGGATATTCTGACCGCAATCGCGGACAAGCGGCTGGAAGCATATCGTGCCTGGAATGTGGACTTTGATTACCTGGAAATTACACTCCTGCAGGTAATGGCGGATACGATGAAGTCACAATCGGGTTCGGTTTCTTCGCTTGGCTGGCGTTTTGGACAGCTTTACTCTTATGTGATCCAGCGGTATCTCAAGGGCAAAGAAAACTTTTCCGAAGCAATGGTGGATCGTCTGGAAGCGGTCATCGTAACCATAGAACAGCAGGCGGTTACCCGTGCACTGGGCCGTTCGGTCAATACGATCAAGGCGGCAGTTGAGAAGGGCGGCCAGACGCTCAAACAGGAGCATGATGCACTGCTCGGTGCCGGTCAGTCTTCCGGTCAACTGGCGGCCGATCTTGGATATTCGTATCCCAATAACAGCAAGGCCCCGGCCGAGCTGCCGGACAGACCCGCCCCGCAGCCTGAGCAAGAGGCCCAGGTTGCGGAAAGCGAGTAATGGAGGCCTCTTCTCAGGGTTGAGAATAGGTGGGTAACGGATTGATGGTTTTATGCAGGGATTGGCGGATTGAGACGTAAACAAAGTCCATTGATGTTTCTGGTATTTGTGCTGGTGATGTTGATGGTTTTGTTTCAGTATCAACTCTATCGCAAGAGTTTGCGGGCGGATCAGGCTTTTGGTGGCCTGGTCGAATCGCTGGAAAAATGGTCCAGCGGCGGGACAGAGGATGGGAGTGTTCCAGCGGCAGGCGGTGAGAGTTTTGAATATCCCGGAGATGAGGGGGACTGGCGGATATGGGCATTTCGCGTTGAACCCAGGACGTTGAACCCGATCAGTGCCGACTCGGATATCTATGCAAGGTGGATATGCAATCGCTGGATTTTTGAGCCGCTTTTGGTTTATGATTATGAAACCGTGGAAATGGAGCCGCTGTTGGCGGAAAGTTTCGAGGTTTCCGAGGATGGATTGCATTACTGGTTTACAATTCGCGAGGACGCCCGTTTTTCGGACGGCCACCCGGTCACGGCCGATGATGTGATTTTCACGTATAAAACGATCGTTGATCCGGGTGTGGACGCAGCGAATATGGCGAATTATTATCTGGACGTGGAGAAAGTAGAGAAAATAGGCGAACGGGGGGTTCATTTTGTCATGAAGCGTCCCTTCTTTAAGGCACTTGAAAATCTCTCCTTTTGGGATTTTGGCGTATTGCCCGAGCATATTTACCGGTATGAAGACCCAATGGATTTTAACAATCGGGTGTCTGACCCTGTCGGCAGCGGGCCGTATGTATTTGAGAATTGGACCAAGGGCGACCGGGTGGTCCTTCGTCGGAATGAAAAGTACTGGGGGCCCAAACCGAAAATTGAGAAGCTGGTATACAAATTTGTAGTTAATGAACAGGCCAGCCTTGAGGCTCTCAAAGCCGGGCAGGTGGATATGATTATCCCGACGCCGGAACAGTACGGTCTGCTCGAAGAAGATCAGCAGATGCACGAGGATTTCCTGTTCATGGAATACTGGAATCCGGGGGCTCCGTTTTATTATATCGGCTGGAATCAGGATGTCGTGTTCTTCGAGCATGCTCGGGTACGCAGGGCGATGACGCATCTGATTGACCGGCAAGAGATTGTGGATGTGATTTTACGTGGGCATGCGTCCATGATCAGCGGCCCGTTTTTCCTCAAGGGCAAGCAGAATGACCCGACGATCGCGCCGCTGAAATATGATCCCATCTTGGCAGGTAAACTGCTCGATGAAGCGGGATGGACCGACAGCGACGGCGATGGGATTCGCGATAAAGACGGTCAGGATTTTAAGTTCAAGTTTGCCTATTCAGGCAGCAACCAGTTCTATCGCCAGCTTGCGACACTGCTCAAGGACTGGATGGCACAGGCCGGGGTGCGATTGGAACCGGAACCGATTGAATGGTCCGTGCTTCTGGTTCGGATCAAGGAGCGAAAGTTTGAGTCGATGGTGATGGGCTGGGGAGGTGATATTCTCGAAGACCCGTACCAGTTATGGCACAGCAGCCAGATTGGCGGGGGGGGCAGCAATTACGTGGGTTTTGCCAATAGCGAGGCCGATGAGATCATCGAGACGGCCCGGGCGGAAATGAACGAACTGACACGCAACCGGATGTATCATCGCCTGCATCGGATTTTGCATGACGAGCAGCCGTATACGTTTTTGTTCGCGAGGCCGACATTTCGGATCGTGGATAACAGGTTTGAAAATACCAATGTCTATACGCTTGGGCCCGATTACATGGAATGGTATGTGCCCAAAGCGAAGCAGAAATACTGAAGGATTTGCATAAACGGGAGTAAGTTTATGAAAAGGCAAAACGGATATTTAACGCTGTTGATCTTTGTTGCCCTGGTTGCAGTACTGGTGATGCAGTGGCTAAGTATGATCCAGTCGGATCGGCTGTACAAGCGTGTAAATGAAGTTGCCCAGGTCGTGCGAAACAGCCGTGTGCGTATGGCTGCCCAGCCGGCCGGAACGCAACCTGCGGGACAAACCGCCAGCGGCAAGGAAGAAGGCGACTGGTTCGTACAGCACTTGTCCGCGGAACCGAGCACGCTGAATATGATCAGTGTGGATGCATCCGTATATACGAATAATGTTGTCATGCTTTCAATACAGGAGCCGCTTTTTTACTACAACCTTGATGTTGCGGGTATTGAACTCAAACCCTATCTTGCGAAAAGCCTGGATATTTCTGATGATGGACTTACCTTTACGGTTCGACTGCGGGATGACATACATTTTTCGGATGGTCACCCCATCACTGCGGATGACGTAATCTTTACACTCAACACGATTATGGATCCGGGAATTGATGCCCCGGACATGCGGAATTATTATCGCAATTTCAAGACCTGGGAAAAGATCGATGACAAGACGATTGAGTTTACCTTTCATGAGCTGTACTGGAAAACCATCGAGTCTGTAGGAATTCTGGAAATTTTCCCGGAGCATATCTACCAGTATGATGATCCGCAGGAATTTAATGAAAGACGGTCCGACCCGGTCGGCAGCGGACCGTATGTATTTGAACGGTGGGACGTCGGCCAGCAGATTGTCTTGAAACGCAATGAAAATTACTGGGGCGAAAGACCGACATTTGATAAAGTGGTTTTCAAAATTATCACCAACGACACGGCGGCCCTTCAGGCCTTTCTCAATCAGCAGATCGATGTTCTTGAGCCGACTCCGGATCAGTTCGCGGAAAAAATTGCTGTGCCGGGTTTCAAGGATCAGTTTTATGCGAAGGACATCTGGGAACCTTCGGTGCCGTTTTTCTTCATCGGCTGGAACCAGAAGCTGGAAATGTTTGCGGATCAGCGGGTTCGCCTGGCGATGACACATCTCATAGATCGGGGGGCGATTGTAAAGCATGTCCTCAAGGGGTACGCGAAGGTTGTGACCGGTCCGTTTTATATAAACGGTGCCCAGAGCGCAAAGGATGTCGAGCCCTGGCCTTATGATGTCCAGCATGCAAAAGAGCTTCTCGACCAGGCCGGCTGGGTCGATACCAACGGCGACGGCATTCGGGATAAAAACGGTCAGAATCTGCGTTTTCAGTTGTCGTATTCTTCAGGCCGGCAGGTCTATGAACAGTTGGTCAAGCTGTTTAAGGATTCCGCCGCGCAGGCGGGGGTAGATGTTCAGCCGGAACCTTACGAGTGGTCGGTCTATACGGGCAAGATCAATGACCGTGATTTTGAGGCGTGTATTATGGGCTGGGGCGGAACGATTGAAAGTGATCCGTACCAGATTTTCCATTCTTCACAGATCGAGGGGCGGGGAAACAATTTTGTTGGTTACAACAGCCCCCGGGCGGATGAACTGATCGAAACGGCCCGGCGGGAACTGGACCCACAAAAGCGATATGCCCTGTATCATGAGCTGCACCGGGTCATGCACGAAGAGCAGCCGTATACATTTTTGTTCACCCGGCCGACCTTCCTGTTCCTGGACCGGCGGTTTGAGAATGTGATCGTACATGAACTCGGGGTAGACTGGCGGGACTGGTATGTACCATATGAGAAGCAGAAGTACTGATTGTGAAATGACGCCAAAGGGATTGTAGTTTGACGACGTATATCATACGACGATTGCTGTTAATGATTCCAACGCTGCTTGGGATTACGCTGGTGGTCTTTACCGTCAGCCGGGCAGCGCCGGGTGACCCGCTGAGCGTGGGCGGGCCCAATGCCCAGCTTGACGCGGACCGCGCTGCCGATGTGCGGGAAGCGAGGGCCCGGATTTACGGTCTCGACAAGCCGGTGCATATACAGTATTTCACATGGCTGGGCAAGGTGGCCCGGCTCGATTTCGGCAATTCGATCAAGCATCATCGGCCCGTTTGGGGCCTGATCCGCGAGCGTGTAGGGATTACCATTGGGCTCAATCTCGCGTCATACTTACTGATTTTCGCGATTTCGCTTCCGTTGGGCACGCTCTCGGCGGTAGGGCACAAACGATTTTTCGACCGGTCGATTTCGGTGGTGGTGCTGATGCTCTGGTCAATGCCGGTCATGTTCGTTGGCCAGCAGATGATTATTTACCTGAGTAAGTGGTTCCCGGTCGCCGGGCTTAGCAGCAATGACGCGGGCACGATGGCGTTTTTACCCTGGATAGGGGATCGGCTCTGGCACGTGGTCCTGCCGGTGCTGTGCCTGACGTACACCGGTTTTGCCGTGATTACCAAGCAGGTACGGGCCGGAATGCTCGATAACCTGCGAATGGATTATATCGTTACCGCCCGTGCCAAGGGCCTGCGGGAATGGGATGTCGTGATTCGCCATGCCTTCCGCAACAGCATTTTGCCGGTGATTACGATTATGGCGACGCTGCTGCCGGCGATGATCAGCGGCTCGGTAATCGTCGAGTCGATCTTCAGCATTCCCGGTATGGGACGCCTGGCGGTTGAGGCCATGTCCACAAGGGATTATAACGTCATCATGGCAGTGGCTACGATCGCAGGGGTACTCAATTTGACGGGGCTTTTGCTGGTCGATATCGCGTATGCCTTTGCCGATCCGCGAATCAGTTTTGAAGGGGCAGGCCAATGAGCGGCAGGGTGCTGAATCCAAAAGCCGATTGGGGCCAGTCCTACGGGCAGATGGTCGCGAAGGAGTTCTTCAAGAACCGCCTGAACACGGCGAGTCTTTGCTATATTATTTTTCTGTTTTTCCTGGCGGTATTCGCGCCGTTCCTGGCCAATGACAAGCCGTATCAAATTATAATCGACGGCCAGGCTTCTTATCCGCTGTTTCGCAACCTCCAGGCCGTGGATTACAGTATCCTGTGGGCGGCGATTCTTGCCTGCGTGCTTTTGGGGTTGATGCGTTATAACAACAAGCGTGTCGATCCGTCGATTCGTTCGCAGGTCTTTTTCCGCCAACTTCTTATCGTGGGGATTTTACTGGTTGCCGGGGTGGGCGTTTTGTATGCAGCGATCCCCAATCGCCTGGACGCGAAAGATTACAAACGGCTCGTGGAAACCGGCCAGGCCCAGAGTGCCGTGTTTGCCCCGATCCCGTTTGGTTTTGAGCGGACAAATCTGCCCGAACGTGAGCAGGCCCCGAGCGGTAAGCACTGGCTGGGAACCGATGATGTCGGGGCGGATGTGCTGGCAAGGCTCATTCACGGCAGCCGGATTTCCCTTTCGGTCGGTTTCGTAGCGGTGGGTATTTCGAGTCTGATTGGGATTGTATACGGCTCGCTGCTGGGGTATTTTGGCGGCTGGGTGGACTTTATCGGGATGCGGCTGATCGAGATTATGATGGCGATCCCGCTGTTGCTGTTGATTATGACGATCATCGCGTTTTTCCCGCGGAATCTGTTTACGATCATGTGTGTCATCGGCATCGTAAGCTGGACGGGCGATGCGCGGTTTATCCGCGCGGAGTTTTTCCGCCTGCGAAAGCAGGATTATGTCCAGTCCGCGCGGGCACTGGGGCTGCCGCTGCACAGCATCCTGTTTACGCACATGCTGCCAAACGGCGTCACACCGATCCTGGTTAATGTACCCTTCGGCATTGCCGGGGCGATTTTCCTCGAAGCGGCTCTTAGCTTCCTGGGCCTGGGCGTCGCGCCGCCGACCCCGAGCTGGGGCCAGATGCTCAGCCTCGCGGTCAATACAACCGGTCAGACGCTCTGGTGGTTAAGCTTATACCCCGGGCTGGCGATCTTTTTAACGGCCCTGGCGTACAACCTCGTCGGTGAGGGGCTGCGCGATGCAATCGATCCGAGGTTACGAAAGGCGGCATGATGAGCAATAACGATGTGATTTTGTCCATTGAAGATTTGCAGGTGAGCTTCGGCACGGATGCGGGCAAGATATTCGCCGTCGATGGGGTCAGTTATGATGTCAAAAAAGGGCGCACGCTCGCGGTCGTGGGCGAGAGCGGCTGCGGCAAGAGCGTGACGGCTCTCTCGATTCTGCGTTTGATCCCCCGGCCGCCCGGTCAGATCGAGCGAGGACGGATCGTATACAAAGGTACGGACCTGATTTCAGCGAGTGAAAAACGGATGAGGACCATTCGCGGCAATCATATTGCGATGATCTTCCAGGAGCCGATGACGAGCCTGAACCCTGTGTATACGATTGGTTCGCAGATTGTGGAAGTGATCGAACAGCACCAGAAACTCGACGAGGAACAGGCCTGGCAGCGGGCGGTCGATATGCTCGACCAGGTGGGGATTTCGGACCCCGAGAGGCGTGCGATGGAATACCCCCATCAGCTCAGCGGCGGCATGCGTCAGCGGGCGATGATCGCCATGGCCCTGAGCTGCGATCCGAGCGTGCTGATTGCCGATGAGCCGACGACCGCGCTGGATGTGACGATTCAGGCACAGATACTCGAACTCTTGCGGCGGCTCCAGCAGGAACGCGAAATGAGCGTAATCCTGATCACGCATGACCTTGGAGTGGTCGCGGAAAACGCCGATGACGTGGTTGTGATGTATGCGTCCAAAATTGTGGAAAAAGCGACCGTCAATGAATTGTTCGAAAAGCCGCTGCATCCATATACACAGGGATTGCTTGGTTCGCTGCCGGTTTTGGGTTCGCGAAAAGATCGGCTCGAAACAATCGGCGGATCGGTTCCGGACCCGTCCAGTTTCCCATCCGGGTGCAAGTTCCACCCGCGGTGCAAATTTGGCCGTGAGGATAAAAGGTGCCGGTCGAAAGAACCTGAATTGCGCGAGGTTTGTCCGGGGCGATGGGCAGCCTGCTGGTACGTGGAAGGATATGAAACAGAAGCTGAAAAACAGCAACACGGGGTTTAATATGGTGACACAATCACAGCCGCTGGTTGAGGTGAAAAATCTGAAAACTTACTTCGCGATTCGCCAGGGATTGTTCTCGAAGGTGACCGGGCATGTCAAAGCGGTCAATGGTGTTAGCTTTTCAATCCGGGCCGGACAGACCCTGGGCCTGGTTGGCGAAAGCGGCTGCGGCAAAACGACGGTGGGACGGACGCTTCTTCGGTTGATCCCGGCGACGGAGGGGGAGTTTTCATTCGAGGATACGGATGTTTTCGGTCTAAAAGGGCAAGAACTTCGAAAGGCCCGGCGGGATATGCAGCTCATATTTCAGGATCCGTATGGCTCGCTGAACCCAAGGATGACGGTAGGAAATATCGTGGGTGAATCTTTGACGGCTCACGGGATAGCCCGCGGAGCCGACAGACGTCAGCGAGTTGCAGAGCTGCTCGAAAAAGTCGGGCTTAGCCCAGGCTATGCCAGTCGATACCCGCATGAATTTTCCGGCGGCCAGCGTCAGCGGATCGGCATCGCCCGGGCACTGGCACTTTCGCCGAAATTTATCGTCTGTGATGAGCCGGTCAGCGCATTGGATGTTTCGATCCAGTCCCAGGTTGTGAATCTGCTTCAGGACCTGCAAAAGGAACTGGGCCTTACCTATCTGTTTATCGCCCATGACCTGGCGGTCGTCGAGCACATCAGCGATTACGTCGCGGTCATGTACCTCGGGCAGATTGTCGAGTACGCCCATCGGGATCAACTCTATGCCCAGCCGCGGCATCCTTATACCAAGGCCCTGATGAGTGCGATCCCACGCCCGGAAACCCGCAGCAGCCACAAACGGCTTGTTCTTGGCGGTGAGGTGCCCAGCCCTGCGAATCCCCCGGCTGGATGTACATTCCATCCCCGCTGTCCCTGGTGTGAACCGAAATGCCGCCAGCAGGTGCAGGAGTTGACAGATCAGGACGGAGGCCATCTGGCGGCTTGCTGGAAGTCCAAAGCGATTCTGGATGGCGAAAAACCGAAAAACAGTTCGACTTTGGACTCGTAATACTATATAATAGGTGCGGGTTGTCGATAATTGGAAAAAACCGGGGTTTTTATGGATCAGCCGACAATTGATATAGAAATAGTAGATGATGTCACGGTCGTCAGCTTCGTGGTGTATGCGATCAGCAGCGTCAACGGGATTGAAGCCGTCAGCGAGCAGATTCGCGCCTATATTGCTGAAAATCAGCCCGACAAGATGGTGGTTGATTTCAGCAAGGTAAAGTTTCTGTCCTCGCAGATGCTCGGGTTGCTTGTGGATGTATGGCGTCGCCTCGGCGTGTATGGTGGGCATCTCGTCATCAGCGGGATCAATCCGCAGCTGAACCGGGTTTTCAAGATCACAAATCTCGACAAAATATTTGAGTTTGCTGCTGACAAAGACTCAGCCGTTGAACAAATCAAACAAATCCAGGTAAACGGGGGCCATTGATGAGTATGTACATTGAGACGCAATTTTCCATTTTTATGGTAAACAAGCCCGGAGTGCTGTCGCAGGTACTCAATGAGTTTGCAAATGCCAAGGTCAACATTATCGCGCTGACGATGATGGATTCCGCGGAGCACGGCGTCCTTCGCCTGGTCGCCAAACGCGAGAAAGTACGCGGAATTCTTGCCAAACTCAATATGCCGTTTAATGAAACGGATGTTTTATGTGTCACATTATCCAATAAGAGCGGGGCGTTGGCCGATGTCACCAAAACGCTCTCAGAAGCTCATATCAATATCAGCTATGCCTATGCCACTGCGGGTGCCCGCGGCGGAAGGACAACCGGAATCTTCAAGGTGGCCGATGTAAAAAAGGCGATGAAGGTCCTCAGCGGCAATCATGATAAGAAGGAAAAGAGCAAGGGAACCGTCAAGCGGTCTCCCAAAAAGCGGTAATTTTGCCTTTTCTTCCAGAAATGTGTTCCAAATGCGCATAAAAAACGCCCCTTTTCGCAAGGGGCGCTCGTTGATGGACTTTTTTATTCCATGCTGATTGCTTCAACGGGGCATTCATCAACGCATGCACCGCAGGAGGTGCAGGTGTTGGCGTCGACGTCTGCTTTGCCGTCTTTCATGCTGATCGCTTCGACAGGGCAAATGCTGACACAAGCTTCACATCCCGTGCAGGTTCCCTTATCAATGACTGCTGCCATAATGAACTCCTTTCAAGAATTTCATGGTCCACTTTTTTAAACATCTCTGTCTGCAAGTATACAATATTGTTGACTGCAAATCAACAATACTATATCTGTAATACCGGAGAGCTGTCAATGAGAAAAAATGAAAAATCGAAGGCTGATATTTCAAATTAAGAAGACATGAACCATTCGGTTTCCTTGACTTTCTTCCAAAATAATGGTATTTTTATGAGCTTTATGTTTTAAAACCGCTTGAATTGATAAATATTTTTTCAGGGAGATACACTGTGACCAGGAAGGGCAAAAAGAGAAAAGGTAAAAAAAAGAGGAATCGGACTGCCAGCCAGGTAGTGGAATGTTCCAAGTGTACAGGGCTGTGCTGCAGGTATTTTGCTCTTCCCATCGATACCCCGGAAGACTGGGATGACTTTGATGATATCCGCTGGTACCTGGCCCATGAAAACGTAACCGTATTTGTCGAGGATGGGGACTGGTACCTCAATATCAAGAATAAATGCACGCACCTTTCGGATGAGGATTACAAGTGCGATATCTACGAAATCCGTCCGAAAATCTGCCGGGGCTACTCCGAGGACAGTTGCGATCTCTCCGGCGATAACTATGACTGGGAGCTGAACTTTACCAGCGACAAACAGATGGAAGAATACATGCGGATCAAATTCGGCCCCAAAGTGTTTGATAAGCTTGACGGAAATCAGAAAAAAAAGAAAAAATAGCAAATAACAGCAGCGGCCGGGAAGGGCAATTGGGTTTATGGCAAAGATACAGTCAGTCAAGGGCACACGGGATTTTTATCCGGATCAGATGGCAGTGCACAATTATCTGCTGGATGGCTGGAGAGCGGCTTCACGCCGAAACGGCTTTGAAGAATACGAGGGGCCGATCTTTGAATATCTCAAGATGTACCAGGTCAAAAGCGGTGACGAAATTGTTGAACAGCTTTTCCATTTTCAGGACCGGGGGCAGCGTGAGCTTGCCATTCGTCCGGAAATTACACCTACACTGGCTCGAATGGTCAACCAGCAGGTCAATTCCCTCCCAAAGCCGATCAAGTGGTTTTCGGTTCCAAGAATGTGCAGAGCCGAGCGGCCCCAGAAGGGCAGGCTGCGTGAATTCTGGCAGTGGAATATCGATATCATCGGTCAGGAAGGGGCCCTGGCCGATGCCGAGGTGATTTTCACTACGTTGGATTATTTGCAAAGTGCCGGGTTGGGATCGGAAGATATCGTGGCAAAAATTTCGAGCCGTCGGCTTCTTTCTGCATTTTTAAGAAGTATCGGTGTGGAGGAATCCAGCCTCGAAACTCTCTATGCCCTGCTCGATAAAAAGGCAAAACTGCCCGGGGAAATTTTTCATGAAAAACTGACCGAGCAGCTTGGAGATGCCCAAAAGGAACAGAAGGTCTGTGAATTTATGAACGCCAGGGGACAATTTGGCGAGGTTGCCCGGAACCTGGCCCAAAATGAAGATTCCGAACTCAAGGATGCCGCACAGGAACTTGCCGAGCTTTTTGATACACTCGAAGCGATGGGGGTTGCTCCGTTTTGTGAATATGATCCCTCGATTGTCCGCGGCCTGGCGTATTATACCGGCATGGTCTTTGAGGTGCATGACAAGGCCGGCGAGCTTCGGGCGATTTGCGGCGGCGGTCGATATGACAACCTGTTAAAGGATTTCGGAGGTCCAAAGCTCGGGGCTACGGGCATGGGCATGGGCGATTGCGTTCTTGAAATCCTGCTCGAAGAAAGGGGCCTTCTCGGTGACCGTGTTCCTCCCAGCCGTCAGATCGAGTACTTCATAGCCTATCCGGACAAAGAATTTCTTCCCAAAGCGCTGGGAATACTGGCTGCTCTTCGCCGCGCGGGTAAAGCGGCGGAAATCAGTTACAAGACGGTCTCGCTGGGCAAACAGCTCAAGCAGGCTTCCGTTTTGGGCTGCAAAAAGGCCATTATTGTCGGTCAGGAATCGCTCGACGGCAAGGCCGGGCAAAAAGACCTGGCTACCGGCGAGCAGGTGGAAGTCGAGATCGAATCGATCATATCCAACGTTTGACCCATGACTTGATGGGGATATTACGTTTTACGATCATGGCCGGGGTTTCCGTCCGGCACGCGATTTTTTCCGGCAGCGTCTGGCTTCCGAGCCTGAACAGGTAAGGCTTTTCGCTGGTTCCCAGCACGATCAGGTCATATCCTTTCGATTCCTTCAGAATCGCGGCGACCGGGCTCTTGGCCTTGATGATTTTCGGAATAAAGGTTTTTTCCGGCAGGTTCAGCCGCTTGGTCTGGTTCTGGATGAATTTATCCAGGTCGAACCGGCTGTTGGGGGTATGCACTGTCATCACGGTGATTTCCCGGTTCTCTCCGTCCGCAACAATCGAGGCGATTTCCGCGGCAAGCGCGGAATTGGGCCCGCCTGAAACGGGAACAAGAACTTTTTCAAATACTTTATTTTTGCCGGTATCCTTGAGCACAACAATGTCACACGGGGCCTGCTCAATAATCGGGTCAATCGTCGAACCAATACTGAACAGCGAAGTGTCCCGCTTGCCGTGCCACCCTAAAACCAGCAGGCGGGCATTTTTCTCGCGAACGGCGGAAACAATCCCGCGGGCGATATTGCGGCAGTACCGCAGTGTCGTATTGCACGGGAAATGCATGGACAAATAAAGCATCGCTTCCAGCAGCGATTCCTTGCCCGAGGTGATATATTCTGCCGCCCGGCTAAGCGGAATCTGTTCCGGAACCGGGACCATGTGGATCAGTTCCACGCTGGCCTCCTTGGCCTGGCAGATTTTGTACGTATCCTGCACCAGCAAAGCCGCGCTGTTAGGATTCGCAACCGCAACCATCACCGGGTATTTCGACGGGGGCTTGGTTTTTCGCTCTTCAAGAATCTGGATCTCATGATCCGCGGTGAAAGCCCGTTTGCGGGAGTAAAAGCGGTAGGTCAGCATCCCAAGTACAATCCACGACGGTGCGACGATCCACGCGATATGGCTCATGTGCCGCAGTTCAATCGTCAAAATGCACTGAAAAATAATCCCAATGATCGGGAACAGCGGGAACAGCGGCATCAAAAAGCCGTAAACCAGCTCGTCCGCCATGGAACGTCGAATCTTGATAACACTGAGATTTACAAGGAAAAACAGCAGCAAAAACATAAAGCTCGCGCTCGAGGCTACATCCTTGGTCGGTAAAAAGGCCGCGACCAGCAGGATAATCGCCCCGGTAACCGCCAGTGCTACGTATGGCGTTTTGCGCTTCGAGTGAATTTTTGCCATCGCCGAAGGCAGCATATTGTCGCGCCCCAGCGCATAGGAGGCTCTCGTTGCAGAGTAAATGGTAGCGTTCAAAGCCGAAGTGGCCGAGAAGATCACCGCCAAAGTCAGGATAAAATGACCAAACGGCATCAGCCGGGAAACCGCATGCCCAAAACCTTTTTCACCAAACGAGCCGATCCATTCCCACGCCGGCATATTGATGTCCGTATTGCTCGGTGAAACTGAGACCACTGTTGCAAAGGCAACCAGGATGTAAATTACTGTAACGATCAGTACGGAGTAGATCATCGCCTTGGGCAGGTTTTTCCGCGGATTGATGGCCTCGTCTCCCGCCTGTGCGATGACCTCGTAACCCTCGAATGCGACATAGGTAAACGCCATCGTAGCCAAAAGAGGCGGCCAGCCCAGGGGCATCAGCGGGGTAAAATTGTCAAGCCGCTCAGGCTGACGCACGGTAACCCAAGCACCCACCAGCCCAATCATCACCACAAAAATGGTTTGACCAAGCGTGATAATCGCCCCGATTTTTCCCGTTTCCGACGCGCCGCGATAGTTAATATATATAAAAAGCAGGGCGGTTATGACTGCGAGGATTTTTGTTACATTCCATAACGCGGCCTCCCCGCCGGGTGTATCCGGTACCGTGTTTGATATTCGATATATAAAACCAAGCCAGCCGAGATTATCAAAATAGTGGAGCGTATACAAGGAAAAGGTCAGTGCATACATCGACCCGGCAACCGAGGAAGCAAACCACTCCATCCATCCGGCCATAAACGAAGCCGGGCGGCCGTAGGCAATTCGGGCAAAGTTGTACACTCCGCCGGCACGCGGTATTGCAGAGGAAAGCTCCGCAAATGACATCGCCGTACAAATGGCCAGGGCACCATTGAGTGCGAATGTCAGCACAAGACCGCCGGGCCCTGCATGACCGATCGAAATGCCCATCCCGAGAAAAATACCCGCACCGATCATCATCCCCAGTCCCATCATGGTGATATGGAACAGGGACAGTTCACGGGAGAGTTCAGAACTTGGCTGATGAGAACTGTGCTGTGTCGTGGGTTCTTGTTCGCTCACCGGTTTTTATCCTTCATGGTTTCTCGGGCGGTCTTGTATCCCTGCTGGGCCATCTGGTTGATAATAGACCGGCACCACAGCGACATCGTCACAAGAAAGGCAACGGCTCCCGCCAGAAGCACCACGGCTATCGTCATGTCTGTATTCATTTGCATTTCCAATAAAAATGGATAAGATAATGGGTATTCTTGTAACCGAAGACGGCCCGTTTGGCAAGGGAAGGGCGAGATTTTTGGAGAATGTGTTGTTCAGTGCCGATCCGAAAAATGATTACGAAAGGGCATTTGAGAGCTGGATGCGGGAAAATCTCGTCCAGTTTGTGCCCGTGGATCAGAGCAAACGGGGCGAATTTGCCCGAAATAAGGTCAAAAGCTTCGATTTTCTGGTTTATCCGGCCAACGGCGGCCCTTATGTCGTGGAAGTCAAAGGCCGGCGATTTAAAGGCAAAAGCCTCGCCGGGCAAACGGGCATGGATTGCTGGGTGCCGATGGAAGATGTCCGCTCCCTGATGCAGTGGGAGGATGCCTTTGAGGGCGAATTTGAAGGAATGTTCGTGTTCGCGTTCTGGCTGGAAAATGTTGCCGTGGACCCTGCCGGCAGGGAAATACACGTCTACGACCACCGCGGATACGTGTATTATACGGTTTCCCTTTCGGAGTATTCACGGGCCATGAAGCAGCGAAGCCCCAAGTGGCAGACGGTGACGCTAAGCGCGGATGACTTTCGGGCTTTGGCACACCCCGTGGAAGAAACCTTTCTCTCCCGGCAGGTAATATCCGATCCGCAGCAGGGAAGATTATTTGAAGAGATTTAGGAATAGATAAGACTCATGAATCGCATAATTGAGAAACTCGCCAAGCGAATCCTCAACGGCTACCTCCTCGAGCGGGTCGAGGCGGAAAACCTGCTGGCGATGAGCCGAAGCGACCTCGATGACCTGCTCTACTGGGCCAACGAGATACGTAAGCAGTATTTTGGCAATAAGGTACAGGTTTGCTCTATCGTGCCCGGAAAGCTTGGCGGCTGCTCGGAGGATTGCGCGTTTTGTGCCCAGTCAGCGCGGTATCATACCCAGATCGGTCCCGCCCGTGAAATTGGTGAAGAAGAGATTCTAAACGCCGCCCGGCAGGCTTACCAGGCGGGTGTCCGGCATTTCGGGATTGTGAATTCCGGCAAGCGCGTAACCGATAAGGAAGTCGAGCGGCTCGGGCACATTGCCGAAAAGATCAAGCAGCAGTATAACATGACCCTGTGCGGTTCATTTGGGATCCTCAATGACACCCAGGCACAGTCGCTCGTGGATTCCGGGTTTAAGCGGTACAACCATAACCTGGAGACTTCGCCCGTGCATTTCAGCGAGATTGTATCCACACATGAATATGAGGAGCGTGCCGAAACGATACAAAAAGCCAACCAGGCCGGGCTCAAGGTCTGTGCCGGTGGGATTTTCGGCATCGGTGAGCAGGAAAGCGACCGGCTGGACATGGCGTTTGAACTGCGCAGGCTTGGTGCAGACATGATCCCGCTCAATTTCCTCCACCCGATTGACGGCACCCCGCTGGCGGATGTCGGTGTGCTTGCTCCACGCGAGATCCTCCGGATCATCGCGATCTATCGCTTTATTTTGCCCGATAAGAGCATTAAGGTGGCCGGCGGCCGTGTACTCAATCTTCGAGATATGCAAAGCTGGATTTTCTACGCCGGCTGTACGAGCATCATAACGGGCAATTACCTGACCACGGCAGGGCGTGAAACCGCCGAGGACATGCGGATGCTCGCGGACCTTGGGCTGGAGGCAGTGTAGAAACATGCGGATTATTGCAGGACAACGCAGGGGAATGAAACTGCTCCCGCCGCCGGGCATGGGAACCCGCCCGGTGACTGACCGGGTCAAGGAGTCGCTGTTTTCCGTGCTGCTGCATCATTACGGTCTGCCCGAGGGAGCAATCGTAGCGGATTTGTTCTGCGGAACCGGTTCGATGGGGCTTGAGGCCCTTAGCCGCGGGGCGAAGGGGGTTACCTTTGTGGACAAGGACCCAAAGGTAATCGATCTGCTCAAGCGAAATATCGAAAAGGCACGTTATGGCGACCAGTCGCGCGTTTTGCGAGCCAACGCTTTTAAAACCGGGGCTGCGGTTCGAGAGGATCCAGAGAAGTGTCACCTGGCGTTTGTGGATCCCCCGTACATGATGAGCCGCGACGCCGGCGAAAAAAGCCCGGTCGGCAAAATGCTTAGTGTCCTCAATGAGCAAATGCTGCCCGGCGGGATCGTCGTCGTGCGGACCCATAAGCAGGTGGATCTGCTCGAACGGTACGGCCAACTGGTAACCGTGGATATCCGTAAATGGTCGACCATGAAGGTGACACTGCTTGAATGGGGCGGCCAGCCGCAGGAGGAATCAGTGGATGAACCCCTGGAGGACGAGAGCGAATGACCAATCGCCAGGCTGCGATACAAATTGTTCGCACGTTGCGAAAGCATGGCCACCAGGCGCTTTTCGCCGGCGGTTGCGTGCGGGATATGCTCCTTAGCCGCACGCCCAAGGATTACGACGTAGCCACCAGCGCAACACCCCAGCAGGTCGAGAGCCTTTTTTCGCGGACGATTCAGGTAGGGGCCCAGTTTGGCGTAATGATCGTCCTGATCGAGTCCGAGCAGGTGGAAGTCGCCACATTCCGCCTGGAAGCGGGTTACCACGACGGCCGGCGGCCCAGTGAGGTGGTCTATTCCAATGCAAAAGAGGATTCCCTCCGGCGGGATTTTACGATCAACGGAATGTTTTATGATCCGCTGGAAAAACAGATCATCGATTATGTCAATGGCCAGGTGGATATTTCCGCAAGACGGATACGCACGATTGGCAATCCGAATGACCGGTTCGGCGAGGATTATCTCCGGATGCTGCGGGCGGTTCGTTTTTCCACCCAGCTTGGCTTTGAGATCGAGCACGAGACCTGGCGGGCGGTTCAATCACTGGCGAACAAAATCGAAAAAATCAGCCGCGAACGAATCGCGATGGAACTCGAGGCGATGCTCACCCACCCCAATCGCAGACAGGGAGTACAGCTTCTCGAAAAAAGCGGATTGTCGCAAGTCATTTTCGGCTCCATTGCCCCGGAGATCCTTGTGTTTGGTGCCGAGGTGCTTTCCCTGCTGCCTGCAAGTATAGATTTTTCCCTCGCACTGGCCGGCTTTTTTGCAGGCATGGAAGCTTCTCAGGCATGCAAACTCGTTCGGACACTGAAACTGAGCAATCGCCAGTACAAGGGATTCCGATTCCTGATGGAGCATCGGGGCGTACTCCTTAATGCTGAAATGGGGCTTGCCGAACTGCGAAAGCTCCTTGCCCAGCCGTATTTTGAGGATCTCTACGAGTATCAAAATGCCCTGCAAAATGCCCGCGGCCTGCCGGTAACCTCGCTTCGCAGGATCAAGACCCGGGCAAAAGAGCTTGAGGGCCTCGATTTATGCCCTCAGCCGCTGCTAAACGGCCATGAATTGATCCGTCTCGGCGTCGCCCCGGGGCCGATGGTCGGCCTCGTCGGGCGAGAAATGTACCCCGCCCAGCTCAGCGAAGAGGTTCAAAATTCCGAGCAAGCGGATGAATGGGTCAAAATCTGGCCCGAAAAACATAAGGAAATTACCGAATAATTCCCCTTGCCAACCGCTAAAGATTCTGGTATTAATACGCAATTGCGGGGCTGTAGCTCAGATGGGAGAGCGCTTGCATGGCATGCAAGAGGTCGTGAGTTCGAATCTCATCAGCTCCATTACTAAAGGCCTGCCCTGAGACAGGCCTTTTTGCTGCGCAATGATTTTTTGGGAAAATTACATCTGCGGGCCGACTTTTGACAAGTCAAACGGCTTAAAACCGAGTTTATAGGCCGGGGAATCCGCCGCCAGTGAAAAATCCCCGTTTTCCGGATCGGCAAATTTCGGGTCTGCGATCATGGATCCCTTATCCATGCCCGCATTTTGCCACTGCCCAAAAGACCCGTCAACAAACACCATCTCTTCGCCGTTGGTCTGAAAGTACAGGTTATTGCGGAATTGAGCCTTTCGGTCCACAACTCTCAGTTCCCGGATGGCCTGGGGTTTGTCTATCGCGGGCTTATAATGATGAAACCAGTGATCCGCCTGGCCCATTTCTTCCAGCACGACGATGTTGTTCTCAAACGTGAATGCAGGCTTGCCCTTCTCCACCACGTTATATACACCCGCGGAATCCGGGCTGTAGAAGATATTGTTTCGCAGGATATTCGAATGCCCGTAATGATGCTGATAGCCGTACACGCCTGCATCAACCACGAGGTTGTTCTCAAACAGGATCCGGGATGATCCCTCATCGGTATACAGCCCGTGGCCGTGGACGACATTCTCGATCAGGTTGTTGCGAACGACAGTTCCCGGCTGATAGCCAAGCGTATAAATCGCGCCGCCATCGTACATAAGCTGCATGACATCATGGATATGGTTAAACTCTACGCGGCTGTCCCGCTGGGTACTGGGCAGATGATTCCAGGTCATCCCGATGGTCAAACCCGTGTACGGAAGATCATACACTTCGTTATGTGCGAACACACTGGACGTACAGAAGAACTCAAAATACCCAACCGCACCGAAATGAATCTGCCCGCAGCGGGAAATCCGGTTATGTGAGGTCTCGATGCCCACCGGTGCCATTTCGGGCTCTTTCCAGTCATTTTCAAACTGCTTTCGCGGCGGCTCATCTACCTCGGCCCGGTAGCCGATAATAATCCCGTTTGCCCCGATATCGTCGATTACACTGCCGCGAATCCTGAAATTGCGGCTGTACGGTCCCACACCCAGGCCGTTGGTCCCCGCATGAGCGACCCGGCAGGACTCAAACGACCCGTTCTGTACGTTCTCGAAGTACACAGCGCAATCGAGCATATAGGAATTATCAACCAGGTATGTCTGGGTATAGGTAGCTGCCTGGAGGCCGTGATATCCCGCCAGCGGCAGTTTCCACGAGGTGTACGCAAAATCCAGGTTTCGGAAATGCAGGTTGCGTATCGGCCGGTCTCCCTTCGGACAAACCACCAGCAGTCTCGGCAGGGTCGGTGCCGTGATCTCCATCCGGTTTGGGTTTTCACCCGGTGCAAGCATGAGATACAGCTTGCCGGAATCCCGCTCAAGGAACCACTCCCCGGGCTCATCGACCAATACCATGGCGTGCTCAATGAATATCCGCGAATGACCGGCCTTGGGCATGCACAGCGGGGCACCGTACACCCCGACCGGGAATTCCGTCTCAATCTCATTTTCAGCCGTACTTCGCAGCCAGTTGCGGCTCATACTCCAGTAATGCAGGAAACCTGCCTCCGCGTCATGCTGGGCCAGGTTGCCAAACGGCAGGGTCTCATTGATGAGAAAGCTCTGCTGGGTCCGCCAGTTATTGGGTTCCTTGATTTCCTTCAGTGTCAAAAATCCATCGCCGACGTTGGGGTGTCGTGCCCGGATCAGGCGTTTGCCGTCCGCGAAGACCTGCCGAAAGTACCAGTCGCCGGAATACACATCACGGATCTTGGTCCACCAGCCCGGCTTTCCATTAAGCTCACATTTATTCCAGTCCCTAATTTTTCTGCCGCTGGTGAGGATGGGCTTATTGAATGCATCGGTGCCTTTATATACAATCTTCAGGTTTCGTGACCCGCTGTCCATTTCATTGAACGTCAGCGTATCTTTGAGCAGGTACTCACCGGGCAGAATATGAACCGTAACCGTTCCCTGGATACGCTGATGGATCAACCGGCGGACGGCATTTTGTGCCCGGGAAATCGTTTGGAAGGGGGCGTTTTTCGACCCGTCTGCCCGGTCATTGCCGCCGGGACTGACATAAAAAGCCTTGTCAATCGTCCCGGTCTGCCGTTTTTGAGGTTTCTTATGACTCTGGGCGGATTCCTGGCAGCCGATCAATAAGGTTACTACGATGGCGGCAAGAAGCAGTCTGAAAGTACGTTTCATCTTTTTCTCCTGAAAATTTTATATCCAATTGAGATATAGATCATATAGATCATCGCAAAAGTTGTCAAGCGGTCTTATTCTTTTATTATTATCTCTGGATGTACTCATTTTTTAAAATCCTCATTTTTTTGTAAGAAAAACAGGCAGTGTTACGTCATAATTATTGACGGCAGCCGATGTTTTTAAGTACAGGAGAATCTTTGAAAAACTGGAGTCGAACAGTTCAGGAATATGGCCCGCGAGTCTGGAAGATTATTTACCGGATCGTAGGCAATGAAGCAGATACCTCGGATTGCTTCCAGGAAGTGTTTTTGCTTGCAGTTCAATCGTCTCGAAAGAAAAAAATTCGGTAACCGTTCACAGGTATTTTGATAGTATTGAGCGACGCACTCAAAGCCAAA